>JALFAW010000063.1 GCA_022773305.1 Spirochaetia bacterium | reverse complement strand
ATTGCAAAATTCTCTTTTTTATGCTAGATTTTACCTATCCCAATATAAAAGAGGTCTTATTATGCCTTACACAGAACCAACAAGTCTAGCGATTGTTGCGTGTCCTGGTGGTGAATCTTTCGCCAATGAAGTCATAACGCACCTTAAACATATGTACAAACACCGCTTCACATTGAAGAACGATGTTGTATCTAAGCGTTATGAGCTTACTAAAGAAGAACTTGTGCAGCAGATTAATTTGCAAAACGATTTGCAAACTAGTGATCTTTGCATAAGGGGTGCTACAGACAGGTATCGTCCGCCTGTTTTTAAGGTAAATGCACGATTTACCTATTTTGCAAATGGGGAAGTAAAAACTGAACTGTTGGATACTGTCCGTGGAAAAGATGTATTTATTTTTCAGGATGTTGAAAACCATGAAGTGCTTTCACTGAATGGAGGTGCCAACAAAGTACGCATGACTGTAAACGACCATGTTATGTCTTTGTTAGTTACAATTGATGCTGTAAGAATCGCCGGAGCTGAAAAAATCACTTTGGTTGTGCCTGCTTATCCTTATGCAAGACAACACAAACGAAAAGGTCGTGAAGGTCTTACTGCAAGTCTTTTGGGTCACATTTATGAAATGCAAGGTGTGGACAGAATTATTACGCTTGATTTACACTCACGAGAAATTGTGAATGCTTTTTCAAGTGCAAATCTTGATAATCTGCATGCAAGTTATCAAATTATCAGGGAATTGGGCAAAATCGTTGATTTGTCTGGAAAAACTGAAGATATTGTTATAGTTTCTCCTGATACTGGTGCAATTGACCGAAACAAATTTTATGCTTCGGGACTTAAACTTCCGCTTGCCATGATTTACAAAGAACGTGATTATTCTATTGTAACACAAGATGCACATTCTACTAATATAAAATCTGTAAAATTACTTGGAGACGTCAAAGGCAAAGTTGCTTTCCTTGCTGATGATATGCTTGGAACTGGTGGTACTTTGCTCAAAGCTATGGGATTTTTGAAAGAACAAGGGGCTACAAAAGTTATTTGTGCAATCAGTCTTCCGTTCTTTACTGGAAATGCCATTGAAGAATTCGATGAAGCATATAAAAATGGTTTGTTCTATCGAATTATTGGTACAAACGCTGTTTATCATGAAGAACTTTTGAAACGCGAATGGTATATCAGCACTGATGTAAGCGGACTTTTTGCAAATGTAATCACTCGAATTCATTACAATCAGTCTTTGAGTGAGCTTTTGGATAATCGAAATATTATCGAAAAGGTTTTGAAAAATACAAATCCTGAGTCAAAATCTGAAGGAAAAACTTCAAATTAGTCTGGATTTTGAAAATATTGACGCATTATGAAAGAATCTGTTCTTTGTGTTGATATTGGAACGACTTCGTTAAAAGTAGGATTGATTTCTGCTGATGGCGAAGTCGTTTTTATTTGCACAAAAAAATTTAAAGATTGTTATAGTCATTTTATTTCTCTGGAATGGAAAATCTGTTTGCAAAATGCTGTCAAAGATTTGCATGATTCTGGGGTTTGTACAGAATTTGAAATCAATGCGATTGTTGTTTCTGGAAACGGTCCAACTCTTGTTTCTCAGGAAGGTTTTACTTTTCTGTGGAATGAAAAAATCGACTTTTCTGTTTTCAGTGATTTTTGTGAACAGGCACAAAACGAATTAAAAAAATCACTTTTTTTACCAAGAATTGTTACTTTTAAAAAACTTTATCCGCAATATTTTGAAGATAAGATTATTTTTTCTGGCCCAGAATTTTTGATTTATGAACTGACCCAAAAAGCGGTAACAATTTTGCCAGAGGAACGTTTTATTTCGGCTTATTGGACAAACGAAAATCTTTCTCTTTGCAACATTGATTTTCAAAAAATTCCACCTTTTATAGAAATCGGGAAAATATGTGGAAAACTTACAAAATCTGCTGCATCTTATTTGGGATTACCTTCGGATTTGCCAGTCGTTTCTGGCGGCCCTGATTTTGTTGCTGCTTTGATTGGAACTGATACTTTGCAAAACGGCACTTTGTGCGACAGGTGCGGCTCTTCTGAAGGATTCAATTTTGCTTCATCTGTATTTTTGCAGGATAAAAATGTTCGTTCATTACCTTCTGTTGTAAAAGATTTGTGGAACGCATCAGTTTTGATTCCAGAAAGTGCAAATCTTTCAAAAAAAGAAAGACTTTTAGAAGCAAAAAAAGCGATTGATATTCTACGGTCGCTTGCAGAACAAAATAAAGTGTCTTTTCCTGCAAAAATGACTGCAACAGGCGGTCAGGCAAAAGATTTATCTCTTTTGAAAGAAAAGTCTGTTGTTACAGGTATGCAGATTGAAATATGTCAGTGTGCCGATGCTGAACTTTTAGGAGATGCCTGTGCTGGTTTTACGGCTCTTCAAAAATTTGAGAATATTCGAGCTGCTGCCAAAAAAATTGTGAAAAAAAACTCTATCAATAAGGAATTGTTATGAAAACTTTTAATCTGCCATCAAAAATTCCATCTCACATCAAAGGATTTATTTTTGATATTGATTCTACACTTTATACTTCTCCAAAATATGCTTTTGAGCAGGTAGACTGTCAGGTTCGTGAGTTTGCAAAACTTCGTGGAATAAGTGCTGATGAAGCTAGAAAAATGGTGGCAGATTACCGCAAAAAATTTGCTGAAGAACATAATGGCAGCAAAGTAAGTCTTGGAAACACACTTTTGAACTTTGGTATTCCTATAGAACAAAGTATTGAATGGAGAAAAACATTGCTTTCTCCACAAAAATTTTTGGATAAAGATAATAAACTGATTGCTGAACTTAAAACTCTTTCCCGAAAATATAAATTGATTTGCGTTACTAATAATCCTGTTTTGCCAGCACGAAAAACTCTTATGGCTTTAGGTGTTTCTGAATTTTTTGAAAACATCGTGGGACTTGATACTTGTAAAAAATCAAAACCGGCAAAAGAACCGTTTATTTATGCTTTGAAATTGCTTCATCTGCACCCAGAAGAATGTATTGCCGTGGGGGACCGCTTTGATTTGGATATTGCTTTACCTTTGGATATGGGAATGGCAGGTATTTTAGTAAATGGTGTTGAAGAAGTCTATCAAATTTCTAAATTA
>JALFAW010000048.1 GCA_022773305.1 Spirochaetia bacterium | reverse complement strand
TTTTTTGTAATTGACTTTTTTTTAATCTTTGTGTAAACTTTTTAAACTATTGTATTTTTGAGTGGGAAATTGTTTATATAAGGAAGGATAAAGAAATGTCTAGAATGTGTGATGTTTGTGGAAAAGGCGTTATGTCTGGAAATAAAGTAAGTAAATCTTATAACCATACACGCAGAACTTGGAGACCAAATCTTCATACTGTAAAAGCAACTCTTCCTAACGGAGCAGTAAAAACTATAAAAGTTTGTTCAAGTTGTTTGAGCAGCGGTTTTATTGCTAAAAAAGTAAGAGTTCCTAAAACAGCAGAAACTGCACAGAACTAATTAATTACGTTATTTCTGATGAACCCCATAGTTTTAGTCTATGGGGATTTTTTTTTAACATTCAATCACCTGACGGTCAAAAGCTGGCAAAATGCTTTTTGCTGTTTGCAATCCTGGGAAAGAAGGAGCATTCTGCTTGATGTATTCAATAATCTGATTATGTGATTCTTTATGTGTTATGTGTGTGAACCAAATATAGTCAGCTTGAATTTTTGAACTTGCTTCAAGAGCTTGTAAAAAATTGAAGTGTGTGGAATGTTCTTTTATCATAAGTCCATCGATTACAAGATGTTCCAGGTGACCGCATTTTTCGTGAATCAATCTGATGGAATCATCGCTTATATAATTGCAATCAGTGAGATACGCTATTGATTTTTTGACATCATTTTTTGTTTCGGTAAAGAGCCAGCCGGTGGTGGGCAGATGTCCGTGCATCATTGGAATTGGAGTTATTTGTGTGTTACCGATAAAAAAAGAATCTTCAGCAATATGAATTTGAACTTTTGCGCAACCGCCCCCTTCTTTTACAGGCATAAAAAAATAACTAAAACGATGCGAAATATCTTCTGCACAAATTTTATTTGTGTAAACTGGCAGTGGAGGTGCCTTATAGCGTTCAAGGCTTTGAGGATCTTTAGGCTCGCGGAACATAGAACAACTAAAAATGCGTAAATCATCTATTCCATGTAGATGGTCGGCATGACTGTGAGTGAGAAGAACGGCATCAATTTTTTTAATATCATTTTCTAAACACTGAAGTCTGAATTCAGGCCCAACATCTATTAAAATGAATTTATCATCATTTGTTTGGATATAGACTGAACTTCGGTAACGTCGATTTTTTGGATCTGTTGATTTACATACAGGGCAATCGCATGCAATAACAGGGACGCCCTGACTTGTGCCTGTTCCTAAGAAAGTTAATTTCATATCTTTATTATAGAAGAAAATAGCATTAAAATCAATTTCCTATAAAACAAGGTCTGTCCCTGGCTCGTGTAGTAAAATCTAATACCACCGAACGTCCAGTTTTCACGAGCCGTGAGTTTTGGCAATTCATTCATCTTCTATAAATAAGTGAAATTCTTGATTCTGCCAAAACTCAAAAAAAAGTATGGTTTAAAACCCAGATCTGTCCATGATTAATTTTCAGGGCACATTTTGCTACGCAAAACCGGGCTGTTTCGCAGTTCCCTAACGGTCAGCCGCTTCCCTCGCTTCGCTCAGTCCAGTGGCCGCTTCGCGCTGCTCCATAGCCCTTGTGCATTTGTTAATTAAAAAATCTTTTTTCATAAACCCAGGTCTGTCCCTGTCTCGCACAAAAAAGGGGGTCGACCTCGAGTTTAAACAAAACAAACACTGAGTTTTTAGCGAAGCGTTAAAAAAAAACTCACAGCACGTGCTGACTAAGCGTTCGTTGGTGTATAAGTTTTCGGCACGTGCAGACCTCGACATCGAAATGAAATAACTTTATTGACAGGAAAACGAGCGTTAGCTATAATGTTTGAAGATTTCACTATAACACTGGAAATTGAAGTTTGTGATTTTAAACTGAAAAATCCAACTTTTTTTAATCATTCTAGTACACATTTTCGTTCTAAAAGTGTTATATTTACTAGAAACAATTTTAAAAAAAAATGATTATTTTGGAATTCTTTTTTTTATCTGTTTGCCATTGAATGGCGATATTCTTATTTTTGGAGTTTGTGATGGCGGTTGTTACTTTAAAAGATTTGCACAAAAGTTATCCTTTGGGGAAAGAGAGTGTTGAAGCTGTAAAAGGCGTTTCATTTGAAATTGAAAAAGGTGAATTTGCTGCGATTTCTGGACCTTCTGGTTCTGGAAAATCTACTATATTAAATATGATTGGTTTGATTGACCTTCCAAGTGCTGGATCTATCGTTATCGATGGAACTGATGTTTATGAAGGTGTAAATCTTTCTGACGCTGAAGTTGAGAATACTCGCTGGTCATCTTCTGGTGGTGATAAGAAAAAGAAAAAACGCACTGTTCTTCCAGCAAAACTAGATAAAAGGATTACGGGGCTTAGAAGGTCGCATCTTGGTTTTATTTTTCAGACTTTCAACTTAATTCCTGTTTTGAATGTTTATGAAAATATTGAATTTCCGCTTTTGCTTGAATCCAAAAATAAAAATTCAAAAAGCTCGGTTGATGATTTTACAAAAGCACAAAAAGAAGAATGGATTAACTTTTTAATCGAAAAAGTTGGTTTGACGGATTGGAAAAAACATAAAGCAACAGAACTTTCTGGTGGTCAGCGTCAGAGAGTTGCAATTGCACGTGCACTTGTTACAAAAGCTCCTGTTATTTTAGCTGATGAACCTACTGCCAATCTTGATTCTCAGAATTCTATGCAGATTTTGAGTTTGATGAAATCTTTGAACAAAGATGAAGATTTGCAGACAACTTTTATTTTCTCAACTCATGATTCAAGAATTGTTGATATGTGTGACCATGTTGTTCATATTCTCGATGGAAAAATCATCAATGATGAGCATAAAACTGGTTCCGATGTTTACAAAATTTAAAAATTTTGATTTTACTGGGTTTCTGCGAAGCTTGGTTATTTGATGTTGAAATTACGGGAGGTGTGATAAAAATTACATTCGTGTAATTTTTATCACTCAAGTTTATTTCGTGCGTTGCACTTCATAAACTTGGATTTTGCGCATCCTGCACAATCGCTAACACGAAGTTTTTACGGGAGAAATATGAAAGCTATTATTAATCTGGCTATAAAAAATCTAAGGGAACATAAATCTAAAACTATTATTATTTCTCTGTTTTTGATTTTTGGTATAGCTATCGTTATTATGGGAAATTCTTTTTTGGAATCCATAAATCGAGGATTGGAAAAAGATTTTCGTCAGAATTATACTGGTGACATTGCAATTGGTGCCAAAGAACCAAAAGGTGTTAGAGTCGATATTTTTGGAGTGAACAGTGTTTCCACTTCCGGAGAAGTTCCCCAGATAGATGCAATTTTGGATTTAGAAAAAGTTGAAAAAATTATTGCTGAAGAAACTGAAATCACAAAAAAAACAAAGTTGATTTCTGCTCAGGTTATCGTTGCAAAAGGACTTGAAATGGATATGGATTCAATCATGGATCGTGATGATTTGACTTTCGATGATTTGCCAATTTCCATGCTTTTTGCTGGTGATGATGATACTTACTGGCAGACTTTCCCAAGTGTTCATTTTGTGGAAGGTACTTTTCCAGCGCCAAATACAAACGAAGTCATGATTGATACTCGTGTTCAGAGGGCGTTTAAAGGACTTTATCGCGAAGATTTGAATGTTGGTGACACAATTTTGATGGCGGGTACAAATATGTCTACAATTCGAGAAGCAAAAGTTGTGGGAATTTTTGACCCTCCGAATGAAAATTCGGCTATGTTTCAAATTATTTACTGCAATCCTAGTCTTGCTCGTTCTTTTGCAGATTTAACTTATGGTTCAAATTTTGTGCAAGAACTTCCAGATTCGGTAGATTTGGCTATTTCTGATGCCAGCGAAGAGGATTTATTCGGTTCTGATGACGACTTTTTTGGAATAGAGGAAGATGACAGTTTTCTTGCTTCTACCGCAAGTGATTCAGATAGTTTTGATGACATTCTTGGTGACACATCTTTGCGTGACAAACTGAATCAAACTGATGATGGAGCCTGGCAGTTCATTCTGACAAAAGTTGAACATCCTTCAAAAACAAATCAAATCATTTCTAAATTAAATGCACGTTTTTCTCATGAAGGATTGAATGTGCGTGCTATGGGTTGGAAAGATGCTGCTTATTCGTATTCTGGTACTGTTGAAGGCATAGGATTTATTTTCAATCTGCTGATTATCATTCTTGCTGTAGTTGTGTTTATCATCATTATGAATACAATGACTGTTTCCGTAATTGAGCGAACCGGCGAAATTGGAACTATGCGTGCAATTGGTGCTGAGAAAAAATTTGTAAAGCGTCTTTTTTACACTGAAGCAGTATTTTTGACTATGGTTTCTGCTATAATCGGCATTTTGCTTTCGTTTATCTGCATGGCAATTTTTAATTCCCTGAATATCACAATTACAAACAGTATAGCCAAAATGATTTTGGGTGGCGGACTTTTGCATTTCAGTCCAACATTAAAAATCATTTTTGTGACAGTTTTGATTGCTTTGTTTGGAAGTATTATCAGCAATAAATATCCTGTTTCTTATGCTTTGAAGATTACTCCTTTAAAAGCGTTGAGCAAAGGTTCAGAATAAAAAGTGGGAGATAAGAAGTATGAATAAGATTTTAAAATTATCTTTACGTAATCTTACACGTCAAAAAAGAAGAAATGCTATTTTGGCTATTGCAATTGCCTTTGGCTTTTTTGTTGTTACAACAATAGATGGATTGACAACTGGAATGGTTGGAAATCTCGAAGAAATGATTATCCAGATGGCTGGTGGAACTGTTCTGGTTGCAGGTTTTGAAAAAGAAGAAGCTGTGGACGGACAGAAAGCAAAATATGCTAATATTATTCGTGATAGACAATTTGTGCGTGATTTGATTGACAAAAGTGATATCCGCTATAAATATCTTTCCTGTTTTACGCTGTCTAGTGGTCAGTTTATGTTTAATGGTAAAAAAGCTATTTCAAATGTTTATGGTCGTGATTTTGCTGAACCTGAATTTTTGAGTTCTTTCAGGTTTGTGGATGGCGGCGGAGAAATGCTCAACCGGGAAGATGCTGTCATTATCAGTGATTCTATGGCTGAAAGTTTGAATTTGCAGATTGGTGACCAGCTAGTTTACACTTGTTCTACTATTTATGGACAGAATAATGTGGCAGATTTTACAGTTTGCGGAATTATCAAATCAAACAGTTTTGTAAACTCCATGCAGACTTATGTTCACATTGAAACTTTGAACAGGATTGTGGGAATTCCTGAAGGCGGTTATTCTTATCTGTCGCTTTACTTGAAAAATAAAAAAGATCAGCATAAAGTTGCGCTGCAGCTTGAAGAAATGATTATAGAAAATGGTTCACTTTGTACAACTCATCAGGAAGCTTACAGAATTAGTCCAAAAAATGTTGACAGGGGAATTGATAAGCAGATTACTGATGAACAATACACTTGGGTTGGAACAAAATATGCGGTAGAAACTGTGGACGATGCAATTCCTGCTTTAAAGTCTGTGATGAATATAGTTCATACAGTTACAACATCTATTCTTATAGTAATTCTTCTGATTGTTATGATTGGAGTTTCGAATACTTATCGCATGGTTTTGTATGAACGCATTCGTGAGATTGGAACAATGAGAGCTTTAGGAATGAACGGAAAGGATACAGGTCGTGTTTTTACTTATGAAGCAACTATTTTGTGTCTTTTGGGTGCTGTTTTAGGATTGATTGTTTCATTAATCGTTATGGCGATAATTCATACAATTCCAATTTCAAATGAAAGTTTGCAGTTTTTCCTTGAAAAAGGGCATTTTTCGTTCTCATTATCTGCTGGAACAATAATTTTGCAGTATATACTTTTGATGCTGCTCACAGCAATTGCCGTTCATGGTAGTTCAAAAAAAGCGGCTTCGTTAAGTCCGGCTGAAGCACTTAGAACTGTTAAATAGTGAATTTTTTTAGCTGGAAGGAGATTTTGTAGTTTTAAACCGTGGCAAGGATTGTAAGGGCTGGCGAAGCCAGTTCCGAAGCGTAGCGAAGGAATGGAGGCGCTTTGACGCCGGAACCCTGAAAAGCGCGAGTTTGCAATGCAAACTCGGGACGAGAAAATGCTATGCATTTCTCGCTTTTTTTGGCGAAGCAAAAAGCCACCCAAAAATTTAAAAATCTAAATTTTATATTTGTCTTGTTTGATATTTTTTTTGATTAATGAATTGATATATTTTTTTTGAGGTTGTTTTATGAAAAAAATTATTTTGACTTTTTTGTTAGGTGCTGCAGTTTTTGCATCTGGTTTTGCACAGGTGTCGGAAGATATTGCAGATAAAGCTTTTAAAATT
>JALFAW010000231.1 GCA_022773305.1 Spirochaetia bacterium | reverse complement strand
CATTACAGACCTCTGAATTCTGTAATCGTATCCGGTATTACCCGATATTTCTATCGGCTATCCCAGTCATAGGGGTACGTCACCCACGCGTTACTCACCAGTCCGCCACTCTAGGATTTGTGCAAGCACAAATCTTGCCGTTCGACTTGCATGCTTAAGACGCGCCGCCAGCGTTCGTTCTGAGCCAGGATCAAACTCTCCATGATTATTTCATGAGTCCGAAGACTCGTGATTTACTTCATAAAGTGTCCTAACCTAAACTTTTCTATTTAAGTTGAATTGATTTTCTAAGTTTCAAAACCGAACTTAGCGGGCTACAGCCTGTTTCTTTTATCAGAAATAACTGCAGTCTGTTTTTGACATATAACTAATAATTGTCGCATTCATTTTTCTTATTCATCTGAATGCTTATCAATTGTTTCCTTCCCTGTTCTGTCGAAGAACTGCGTCGCTTTCGTGCGACGGTGAATGTTATATTATACTCCTTTTTAATTTGTGTCAAGTATTAAAATATGTTTTTTTTTATTTTTTTAAACTTTTTTTACAATTTTTTTTTGGATTTTAAACTGCAGATGGATTTTAAAGGGGGTTAAAAGGTTCTGATTAGTATCTAACAGGTTTAATTTCGGATGTTTAATTTTCAAACCGTGGCAAGGATTGTAAGGGCTGGCGTATCCAGTTCCGAAGCGTAGCGAAGGAATGAAGCGATAGCGGAACCCTGAAAAGTCTGTTTTTTGCGAAGCAAAAAGCCACCCTAAAAATAAAAATTCAAAACTCGACATTTGTCCTACTATTTAAAAAATGCACAAAATGGTAAAATCCCCTTGTGTGGAATTATGCTTTTATGAGAAAGTCTGGAAGAAATAGACGATTTTAGAGTAAAAAAGTGCAGGAAGTTTGAACTGGCTGATATTTTCCTGCTGTTTTTGTTCGGGCTGCTAAGCGACATCAAGGACATTGAACACATAGCTTAAATGTGCGGAGGAAGTGGAAGAGTCCATCAAGGCTATGGTGAAGTTTGAGTTAGGTCCGCCAAGTGCCGACACAATTCTCCGGGTTTTCAGAAATGTGAACGCAGATAAAATCGAGAAAGTTTTTATAAAGTGGGCTCATGGAATTTACGAAAAAGTAAAAATTGACCGGCCAGAACAATTGTTGCCATCGACGGAAAGACGATGTGCGGCTCAAACAAGGTCACGAGAGCAAAGGGAATTCACATTATAAGTGCATGGGCAGATGAACTGTCCCTCATTCTTGGGCAGGTAAAGACAGATGAAAAGGATCTTGCAAAATATGGAGTTATAAAAAGCGAAAAGGAATGTAATCCTGACCATGGTCGAATTGAAAACCGCCTTCACTGGTGTCTTGATATGACTTTCAATGAGGACTACAAAAGGCACCGAAAGGATCATAGTCCTGAAAACATGACAGTTATGCGCCGTCTTGCATTAAATATCTTACGGCAAGCAGAAAAACCGGAGAATAAAAAACAGGACAGTTTAAGCAAGCGCATGATCTGGTTTCGTGAAAACCGCCAGTTCCGCCAAACGGTACTAAGGCTCCTTTAAAATTTCACACTTTCTGTAATTTTATCAGAAAGAGTTTTTACATGCGTTTGCCCTGATAGTAAGGAAATTAGCTAATACTGAAAATGTTTGTATTTATGAAAGAGTAGTAATTATGAATAAAAATCCGTTTATAATAATTTATAAAATTTAGACTTGACTAATTACGATTATACATTTTTTCTACAATTGGCAGGGCCTTTTGATACAGGGCAGCCCCACCAGAAATGAAAATGTCTTTTGTAGAAATGTTTTTTTGCAAAAATCTAGGGCGGTTATTTCAGTCTAAACACAGCCGTTGAAGATTTTGTAAGTGTAGTTTAGTGTTCTTTTATCTAAAAATTCATTTTTTTTGTTGCAATAGTCTTGTAATAAATACCAAATAAAATTGAAATTAACAGAACTAAAGCATAAATAATTAAAGCAGCAAGAATTGTATATTTATTAAGAAATGAAAATATTAATCCACAAATAAGCCCCTGAATAATAAGTACAGATCCAAAAATTACTTTTAATAACAAAGCATCTTCTAAGGGAAGATATTTTCCATATTCTTTCTTCCAGAGTGAAAAGCAAATAATTCCAACAATTAAGCCAATAATTAATCCTAAAATGTATTACATAAAATCTCCAAAAAACAAAAGTATATCTAAATTTCTTTCGTATCAAGTAAATTTAGATACCCTTTATAATTTTGTACTTAGTTTTCCTTACTAAAACAGAGTACAGCCTTGTAGCGTTGGAAAATTAATAAACAACGACCTATTATAGTTTCCATTTGTTCAAATTTCCAACTTTGTTTTGCTACTTCATTAATTTTTTATTTTCCACATTTTTCACAAAATCTTGTACCAGCTGGATTTGTGTGGTAACAACTACTACATTCCCAATTTTCTGTAGTCTGTGTAGTAATAAAATTTTCAGATTGTGAGCTTGTAGTATTTTCATTAAGACTTTCTGTTTCCTTGCTAAAACAGATTACAACTTTGTAACGTTGGAAAATCAAACAACAACGGCCAATTACAGATTCCATTTGTTCAAACTTCCAACCACCTTTTGCCATTCTATTAATCCTTGCTTCAATAGCAACTGCTCTCAAAGTTCCCGTGCAAAGATCTGAGCTTACTTCCTCAACTTTGTAAATCATAAAAACCTCCAAATATCTTAAAGCGTAAAACTATGGCTATTAACCATTTTTTTTACTTTTTTAAATTTCCAACTAATGCAAGAACCCATCCTACAACAACCATGTAGAAACCGTAAGTTGCATTTTTAAGTAATCTTTTTGCAATTGCTTTGTAAACTGCGTTATCTTGGAAACAAATTACTAAAACAATTCCACCAGCAATACTTGCAATAACAGCAACTGTTTTTACCAAATCAGAAGATGGAAGTTTAATTCCAAGCATTGGAAGAACTGCATAAGCCAAACCTACAACTGCACCTATAAAAATCAACAAAGCACCAATTGTTACAAATTCGCCATTTTCAAAGTTGATAAAGTTGAAACCATTTGCTCCAGAACCAAAAAATCCTTTGAACATTGGACAACAGAATCCAATTGTTGTAATAAGCATACCTAGTAAGTATAAATATTTCCAAAAATATCCAGTATTTTCTGAAGTTGTAAATTCTTCACCTTGTATACTTGCAGAATCTTCATTAAGAATTTCTGATTCTTTGCTAAAACAAATTAAAGTTTTATAGCGTTGGAAAATTAAACAACAACGACCAATAACAGTTTCTGTTTGTTCAAACTTCCAGCCATTTTTTTCCATTTTGTTAATTTTTGCTTCAATGGCTCCAGCTCTCAAAGTTCCTGTACAAAGACCTGCACTTACTTCTTCAACTTTGTAAATCATAAAAACCTCCAAATATTTTAAGCGTAAACCTACGCTTTATTACCTTTTTCATGTTCTTTTTTTACTTTTGCTAAAAGCCTTTCTTTTGCTTTTTCCACTCGTAAATCTTTTTCTTTACATTTTGCTTTTAGTTTCTTATATTCTTCTGCAAAACCATAAGAATAAAGTAAATCTTTTACAATTAACCTAAAACAAGGCTCATACATTTCTACAATAAAGAATTCTTCCTTAAATTCTCTATTTTCTAATCTGTATTTTGTAATTTTGTAGTAACGATATTTTTGTTTTGTAGAAATAATTATTCGAACAAATTGCACAAATATTTGAATCAATATTAAAAATGATAAAAGTCCAAATAAGTTCATAGGAAATAGCAAGTTTTTCATTACAAGATAAGTAATTAATGAAAAAATTATTATTCCAAAAAAACAAAGATATCCATAAAAAAAATACTTTGTTAGAAATTTTATAAGAAAGTGTAGTTTTACATTGTTCACTTCAAATCTCTAGAATTAAAAATATAAACTATATGGGCGGTTATTGCTCGATATATGCCTATACAGTTTATGTTATTATAACCCTAGTGCCTATATAATTCAAGTAAATTTAAACTGAATAGGCTATGAACTACAAAGAAATAGGAACAAGAATTAGAAAATATAGAAAACTGAAAAATATTTCTCAAGAAGAATTAGCAGAAAAGATTGATATTTCTACTACTCACATGAGTCATATTGAAACTGGAAGTACAAAACTAAGTCTGCAAGTTCTTGTAGATATAGCACAAATTTTAGAAGTATCTACAGATGCTTTAATATTTGAAAAAACTTCCAAACTCAAAATACAGAAAATTGAAACAATTTTATCAGACTGCAACGAAAATGAAATTGCATTTATAACCAAAATTGTAGAGACTTCAAAAGAATTCTTTGAAAAAGAATCTAAATAACCTACCTTCTTCTATACGTCTTATACACAAAATCTACATTGCTTTTTACAGGGATTTCTTCTTCTCAAATAAATTCATCTTTTGAAAATTTTGGGAAAAATGTGTCGCCAGGAACTTCTAGGTCAATTTCTGTGATGTACATTTTTTCTACAATTGGCAAGTCCTTTTGATACAGGGCAACCCCACCAGAAATGAAAATGTCTTTTTGGGGAAATGTTTTTTTGCAAAAATCTAGGGCGGCATCTAAAGAAGTAAAAGTAAAACAATTTTCAAAATCATATTTTTTTGTTTTTGAAATGAATATATTTATTCTGTTTGGAAGTGGTTTTTGCAATTTTTGATAGATTTCTTCAAATGTTTTTCTCCCATAATCACAATGTTGTTTGTTGTTAATTCTTTGAATCTTGACTGTTCTCCATCAATATTCCAAGAAATTTTTCCGTCTTTTCCAATAACATTATTCTTTGCAAAAGCAACAATCAAAAAAATCATCTTACACGTGCAGAGACAGACCTCGATTTTAAACAGAACATTTTCTGAGTTTTTTAGCAAAGCGTTAAAAAAAACTCGCAGCACGTGCAAACTAAAACGTCTATTGGTGTGTAAACATTCAGCACGTGCAGGGACAGACCTTGTTTGAATGTTCGCCAGTTGACTGTCCGTTTCGCAGCTTTTTAACTGCACAGCGCACCGAGGCTTGAACAGGCACGCGAAGCGTGAGTCTCTAGCACATTATTAACTTTTTTGAGAGTTTTGGCTCTTGTATTAAAGTAAATGTTTATTAAAAAAGGGGACAGACCTCGATTTTAAACAGAACATTTTTTGAGTTTTTTAGCGGAGCGTTAAAAAAAACTCGCAGCACGTGCGGACTAAATCGTCCATTGGTGTGTAAACTTAAAGCACGTGCAGGGACAGACCTTGTTTGAATGTTCGCCAGTTGACTGTATTTTTCGCAGCTTTTTAACTGCACAGCGCACCGAGGCTTGAACAGGCGACGAAGTCGAGTCCGAAGGACCGAGCGTTAGTGAGCTGTGAAAGGCGACTGACTAACTGCACTTTGCTATGTTCTTTTATATCGTGAAACACTAAAACTCTGTTATTTCTAAATCAAACGAAAAGTTAGCTGAATAGGTTTTACCTTTGATTGCAGTAATTGTTCTTGTAATCTCGTAATTACCGATTGCGAATTTGATTTTATGTTCGCCTTCTGAAATTACAAACTCTTTACCAATTTGGTTACACTCCTGCTCATCAAAGAGAATCAAAGTACCTTCTGGTGCTGTAATAAGCAAAGTAGGTTCTATGCTTTTCATTTCGATTTTCAAATCAGTAGTTTTTGCTTGATCTATGCGTACTGTTCTGTTTTCATTTCTGTAGTCTTCAGAAATAACTGAAATATTATGAATACCGGTATCAAGAATAATTTTTTTTGTTTTATCCACTGGTTTTTCATCTACATAGATTGTACATAATGAAAGGTTTTCTTGTGACTGCGGAGGTGTTAATTCTATATTCAACTGTCCTTTGTCTATCAAAAGAGGCTTTATAGTTATCGGGATGATAGATTTGAGTGTTTCTTCTGGAATTCCTTTCATAACTGGCTGAAATCTAATAAATACACTATTGTTTTTCGGCTCAATTATAGTGTCTACTTTTGTAATATATTTGTTCACCTTGAGTGAATTATCTTTTGTGATTGGAATTTGAAGTACCCATGATAATTTCCCTGGTAAAGTCTGCACAAACACACGCGTACCAGAATAATCAATCTGTTTTACTGAAGGATTTGGTTTTATATCTGAATAAACCGAACACGCTACTGAATCAACCCAATAAGCAATATTTTCGGGAATCTCCATTTTAAGTTCTAATCCTTCTATAAAAGTTCTATCTTCAGGGAGACTTACTGAAAGTGCATCGTTTATTCCCATTTCTACAGAAGTTTCATAACCCAAAGTTTGTTCGACTTGAGTAACAGTAACTTTATTTACCCTAAAAGATTCACTCCATAAGTAAAACGGAAACATAATGAGAAAGATAATATTTATTGATACTATATAAACTCTATTTTTCATCTAACTTTAATTTTTGTCGAGGATTCTCCGGTTTTCCTCCTTGACGGATTTCAAAATGAAGATGCGGACCTGTCACCATTCCTGTCTGTCCAACATATCCAATTATTTCTCCTTTTTTTACAGTCTGATATTTCTCTACTGTAAAACTTTGTAAATGTGCATAAACACTTGTGATCTTTCCAGTATCGTGACTCAAAATCACGTAATTTCCAAATTCTTTATCATCTTGAACACAAACAAAAACTGCACCGTCTTTTATAGCATAAACAGGAGTTCCCTCAGGGGCTGCTAAATCTATACCGTTATGATTCTTTTCTTCGTGAGAAAATGGATTTTTTCTTTTTCCAAACTCGGAAGAAACCCAAAATGTATTTTTATCCAATGGTAATTGTAATGCAGAATCCAAAAAATATGCTCTTTCTATTGAAGAAAAACGTTTATCTTGCAAAAAAACGTAATTTCTTCCATTTATGTTATAATAAAAATAATTTTTTGTTAAGGTTTGAATGTCGGTTTTTAAATAATTTTCCTGTAAAAGTGTTTCCAAAGAATTAAGAGGTTTTTCGTCTAGTGATGGGATAAAAATACCATTCACTGTCGGTAATATCATTTCTTTATTTTTTATATTCTGTTGACCATTATCAATTTGATTTAATGTTGCAAGTGTTTCCTGCGTAATGCAGCAACGAGCGGCTAATGCTTGAAACGTAAAATTTTCTGTATTTTTATATAGAAAAAAGAGGATTTCAGGTTCACGTCCGGCTCTTATTGCCTTGCTGTTGCTTTCTATAATAGACTGATATTCTTTAAAAACTAAATTTGCTCTATTAGGTAAAAGACTTTCGATTATTGGAAGCTTGTTTTTATTGATTTCAATTAGTTTAGGAGTTTTTTTGTCTTGAAGATGTCCCGTTTTTTCTATTTCTGTTGAGTTTTGAGCAGTGAGAAAAAATAAATTACATAAAAGGAAAATAAAAAAACTTTTTTTCATAAAAAAAGACTGCCTCAAAAATTTCTGAAGAAAATACGTCGAGTCAAGGCACGCTAACGCTTAAAGCCTTGACTTTGCCGTTTTGAGGGGTTACACTACCCCCTCAATCAATTTCAGACAGTCTTGTACTAACTTGTGTTAATTAAGCTTCTTCAATTGCTTCTGAAGGACATTCAGCTGCGCATGAACCACAACTGATGCATTTATCAGCATCAATTGCACGAGCTCCATCTTTTTCTGAGATTGCTTCAACAGGACAAACAGGTTCGCAAGCTCCACAGTTTACACAATTTTCATTAACTTTGTATGCCATTTTCTAACCTCGCAAAAAATTGTTTTGGAAAAATGCATTAAAAACCAACAAATGCCAGTTTCTGAACGCTTTCTTTTCATAATCTTACAATAAAGATTGTTGTTTCGCAACTGATTTAAACGTGTTTTTTTAAACATTTTTTTTAGTGAACACTATTGTTTGATTTGAGTTTAATTAGGGTACGACCTTGTATATTTTCTTTAAATGGGGACAAACCTTGTTTTTTTTAACTTTGCACTAAAACTTGCATCCCCCCCAGGTCTGTCCCTATTTATAATCTTTATTAGCAAAATTCAGTTAGTCAGTCGCCTTTCACAGCTCGTTATCACTCGGTTGCAATCGATGTCAAGTGTCAATGAAAACACAAATTGAGTACTATCATTCCTAATATAAATAAGGTCGTACCCCTTTTTCAATTAAAAGGAGTTGACACATGACATCGATTGCAACTCACGCTTTGCGTGCCTGTTCAAGCCTCGGTGCGCTGTGCAGTTTCAAACCTTGCACAATTATCAGTCAACTGGCGAACTTACCTTCACCAATACTTTTGCAGGCAATTATTATTGTTTTTTTTCAATTCAAAATTTCTTCACACGAGTCATTAATAACCTTTTTTTCAATTCGCTAAAAAACATAAATGAACATATTTTAGGTCTGTCCCCATTTGTACAGGGTACGACCTTGTGTATTTTCTTTAAATGGGGACAGACCTCGATTCTCCGAAGCATTAAAACAAGGTCTGTCCCCGTTTGTAATTTTAAACTTGCGTCAGGGCATGGAAGAGCGCGAAGCGGCCACCACAACGGAGCGAAACGCATGTGGAGCGTAGTGAGGAGGCTGGAGCGATAGCGGAACTCTGGAACGCCCGACTCGAAGCGCAGCGAAGAGGGACGCCCTGAAATTCATTATATATTTACACATCTTTATCTTTTTTTTATCTTTTCCTTTATCTTGTATAATAGTAGAAATTAATTTATAATATAATGATATGGCAAAAATTAAGAAATCTGGAATTGTTTTTTTATCTTTATTGTTTATTTCTTCTGTGTCGATGGGGGCTCTTTTAGGCTGGGCTCTTTCTGAAACAAAAAATATCGAAAACTCTGAATATATTTCTGAATTTGACACTGCTCTTCCTACAAAACTTCTGGATATTAACGGTGAATTGATTACGGAATTTGCTTCTGATGAAAAACGTGAAATTATTTCTTTTCAACAGTTACCTCAGCACTTAATTGATGCCCTTATCACTCGTGAAGATAGAATTTTCTTTTCTCATAAAGGTTTTAGTGTAAAAGCAGTTATGCGTGCAATTTTTGGTAAACTCACTGGAAAATCTCTTGGTGGTGGGTCTACTTTGACTCAGCAGATTGCTGGTACTTTATATTGTGACAGAACAGATATGTCTTACACTAGAAAGATTAAGGAATTATGGTGGGCTATTCAGATGGAACGCCGTTATTCTAAAAACGAAATTCTTGAACTTTATTTGAACAAGATTTATTTTGGTGGCGGAACTTATGGTGTTAATGCTGCTTCTAAATATTATTTTGGACATGGTGCCACTGAAATTACTCCGGCGGAGGCTGCCATTCTTGTAATTCAGCTTTCGAATCCGGCTTTTTATAATCCTTTTGATCATCCGAACAGGGCTATGGACAGGCAAAAAGATGTTTTATCTGCTATGGTAAGTAACGGTTATATTACTCAGGAACAATCTGACCAGTCTTTTGATAATTATTGGGATAGTTTTGATTTTACAAGAACTTCTACTTCTGCTTATATGATGCGTGATGATAAGGCTCCATGGTTTAGTGAGTATGTTCGTCGTGAACTTGGAAATATGATATATGGTTCTGATGATATTTATACTTCCGGTTTTACTGTTAACACTACTTTGAATCTTCAGCATCAGCAGATTGCTCAATCTGTAATGGAAAAATATATTGATATTGCAAATACTCGTTACAAAAATGAACATTCTTCAAAATCTGACATTGCTTTCAATACTTACGTTCCTTTGACGGAAATGCTTTCTCTTCTTTTTGACATTCCATCGCTAAAAATGAGTGAAAAACGTGCTGAACAGGTTGCAAACAATACTTATATCAGTCAAATTAATCCGATTCTTGACGTTTTGTCTTTGATTACTGGGCAAGACAAACTCAAAGTTAATGTGATTAATCGTGCAACTGCAATTTCAAAACAGGAAGATGAAAAAACTACTATTGAAGGCACGATGATTGCATTGAATCATGAAAATGGCTATATCGATGCTCTTGTGGGCGGAAGTAAATTTGATTCTGACAATCAGTTTATACGTGCAACTCAGGCAAAAGTTCAGCCAGGTTCTACTTTCAAACCTCTTTATTATTCTGCTGCAATTGATTCAAAAAAATATACTCCAACTACTCAGATTTCTGATACACCAGTTGTTTTCCATACTGCAGATGGTAAACCTTACATTCCTTTGAATTTTAAAGGAGAATGGGAGGGTGATGTTTCTTTATGGAGGGCTTTGACTCGTTCTATGAATGTGCCTTCTCTCAAAATTTTGGATGGAATTGGTTTTGAAGCTGCAATAGACAGGGCTGTAGCTCTTCTGGGAATTCCAAAAAATGAGATTGCTTCGCGTGCATTTGTTCCAGGATATCCAATTGGTCTTGGTGTTTGTTCTGTGCGTCCTGTTGAAATGGCGCGCGCTTATGCAATTTTTGCAAATGGTGGAAAAGAAATAACTCCTATGGCAATCAGGACTGTTGAAGACAAAAATGGCAATGTTATTTTAAATCCTGAACTGGATATTCGAAAGGAACAGGCTGCTAAAGGTGAAAAAATTCAAGTAATTTCTCCGCAGACAGCTTTTGTAATGACTAAACTTCTGGAACAGACTGTTAATAACGGTGGTACTTTAGCTGCTCAGGCATGGCATTTTAATTATCGTGATGAAAATAAAAACCGCTACACTATGCCGGCTGCTGGCAAAACTGGTACTACTCAAAACTGGGCTGATGCTTGGACTTGCGGTTTTACTCCATACTACGCTGCTGCTTTCTGGTTTGGTTTTGATAAACCAGGTCAATCTCTTGGTCTGAATATTACAGGTGCAACTCTGGCTGGTTATGCATGGGGTGAATATTTTGACAAAATTCATGAAAATCTTCCTTTAAAAGATTGGAATAAGCCTCTGGAAGGAGTTATTGAATGTACAGTTTGTTCTGAAAGCGGTCAGATTTTGACCGAAGCTTGCGGTGACAACAAAACTACTCAATGGTATTTAAAAGGAACTGAGCCTACTGAAATCTGCCCTATCCATTCATCTACTTCTAGTTCAACTATGGCAATCAACAGACTGGAACGAGAGATGATGAAAACAGGTCTTAAACTTGATTTTGAATTTGAGCGACAGCCTTTGAAATTGAATCTTGACTTTCTTGATGGAGATTATTCTTTTGAAAGTGCATCTGATTCACTGGAAGAAAAAATTGATGACACGGAAGCAAATCTTGTGGATATGAACATTGATTATGATTATAATTATTTAATGGATTAGTTAGATTATTTGATAATAACTTAATTCTTTTTAAGTGAGGGATATATGTTAGTTCAGATTAAAGACATTAAGATTAGAAAAAGAGTTCGTAAAGATTTAGGAAATCTTGAAGATTTAAAAGACAGCCTTAGA
>JALFAW010000221.1 GCA_022773305.1 Spirochaetia bacterium | reverse complement strand
CATAATCGTAGCAGGATTCGAGTTCACAAGCACAATCTTATAGCCCTGTTCGCGCAAAGCCTTACAAGCCTGAGTACCAGAATAGTCAAATTCACAAGCCTGCCCAATCACAATCGGCCCTGAACCAATAATCATAACTTTGTCAATGTCTGTCCGTTTCATCTATTAAACTCCTGTTCTTTATGTCATGCCGAACTTTTTCAGCATCCGTTTTATTATTTATAAGGAGGGGGAAAGCCTTCCCCCTGGGTTCAGCCGCGAATCGCGTCTTCACCACACCCCCTTCTCCTAGGGGCTTCGCCCCTAAAACCCCATATTGTCACACGGATTCGATTTTGCTAACGCAAAATCAGCCTTTATGTATAGAAGAGAAAAATCGTTAGATTTTTCCAATCCCTGTGACACTATATAAAAAAAGCGAAATCCTTAAAAAAGAATTCCGCCCTTAAAATTCAAAAATAAAAACAGTATGTTCAGCTTCGCTTTTATTGAGAATCGAAATGTCCAAACACAATTTAGTTTTCATACTAAACAAATATACTATCATAAATCATGATTTTGTGCTAGTAGGAGAAAAATATTGTATGCTCTTTTATTTGTAATTGACGTCTGAAATCCTTGATATCACTATATTTTGTCTATGTGGATGATACAAATTTTATAACTATTTGCCTTCAAATTATAGCGATTTTTATAAGGCTATGTTCGTAAAAACGGTTGAAAGCCTATAACTTTCTGAACTTTCACTTAATAATTGATTATTATAAAGATTGTATTTGAAGAACGAAACGAAGAGTTAGAACTGCTCAACTAATTAGATATGATTAATTTTACAGAAAGTGACTAACCTCAGAAGAAATTGAGCATTTAAGACAAGGATTCGAGAACTGCATAATAAAAACAGGCGCCGAAATCAAAAAATAGTTATGAACACACAATCTTATCGTTGCCAGTAGCAAGAAATACGTATTTTCTGATTAATGCTTCATCTTCTTTTTGGAATCCCCTAAGAACAATGCTATTAGCTTTTAAATCGTTCTTTAACATTGCTTCTATTCCTACAGAAATAGGAACTTCACTGGTGGAATGCCCAAAGTTTGGGTTTTTATTTTCATACGGATAGCAATAAGCACAATCAAGCTTTTGTATTTCTTTCCAATTGTCACAAAGGGTAGCAAAGTATTTTGAATCCAAGTTTTTTATTTTCTTAAAATTTTTTCTATAAACAATAGTTTCTTTAATTATTTGAAGTAATCCCATGTTATAACCCTCATTTCCAACTTAAATATTATAACTTATTCAACTTTTACCCTGTAAAGAAGATTATACTCAGACTTTTAAATATTAACCTACCATACGAACTGGAATTGGATTTCTTGCTGCGAAAGTGATTTTACGATTTTGAATAATTCAGTTAATCCTGCCACGTATTATAAGAAAAATCAAGGTCTGTCCCCTTTTTAAAATAGCATTTGCAATCTGTTACACCTTTATTGCCTATTGTTATACTAGGTAATAAAGGTGTATAAATACTTTTAGTTCGTGTTTTTATCACAAAAACTGTGTTATCGATGTGAAAGGTGGCGAAGCCGGTCACTGGACTGAGCGGAGCGAGGGGGAGACTTTCCACTTCCCATTGATTTTTTCCAACATATCTTCATAATAGTGAGATATGAAACTTAATGGCTTTTACTCTTCTTTGTTTACGATTGCGATTCCAATTTCTCTTCAGGCGCTTTTGCAGAACTTTGTAAATATGCTCGACACTGTTATGATCGGGCGACTTGGTAGTGTTGAGATTGCAGCAGTTGGACTTGGAAATCAGATTTTCTTTATCCTCAATATGATTCTTTTTGGAATTACCTCTGGCGGTGGTGTTTTTATTGCGCAATTCTGGGGTAAAAAGGATTTAGGCGGAATCAGAAGGTCTTTAGGTTTGATGACTTTGATTGCGGCTTTTGTGGCTCTGGTTTTTACTGTCCTTGGGCTTTTAATTCCTCATCAGCTGATAAGAATTTATTCTCCGGATCCTGAGGTTGTACGCGTTGGCGGAGAATATCTTCGTCTTGCCTGTTTAAGTTATATTCCTACTGCAATCAGTTTTTCTTTCACCCTTGCCCTGCGAAGTACAGAACGGGTAAAGCTGCCGCTTGTTTGTACATCAGTTTCGCTTTTGACAAATGCCGGTGCAAATTATCTTTTGATTTTTGTTGCAGGACTTGGAGTAAAGGGAGCTGCAATTGCAACTGTCTTTTCTCGCCTTGTTGAACTTGTAATTCTTTTAAGCTGGACTTATTCTCACGGTTATGAAATCTGCGGAAGGCTTCGCGAACTGCTGGGCTTTGACTGGTCTTTTGTTTTCAAATATTTGAAGATTGCCTTCCCTGTGATTGTTAACGAAACCTTTTGGGGACTTGGAACTTCTGTTTATAACGGAATCTATGCACATGCGGGAACTGATTCTTTTACCGCTTACAGCATCACCGGAACAATCAGCCAGCTAACCTGGGTATTCTGTATGGGCTTTGGAAACGGAATTGGAGTTTTGATTGGAAAACGCATCGGCGAAAAGAAAATGGATGAAGCAAAAGGTTATGCCCTGCGTTCCATGTGGTTTATGCCTTTAGTTGGAGCTGTCGTCGGAGTTCTGCTGCTGCCACTTTCTAAACTGCTGCCCTTCCTCTTTAACGTTGAGCCCGAAATCATAAAGATGGCAACTCAGATTCTTATGATTTTGATTCTGCTTTATCCATTTAATTCCTTCTGCATGGACTGGGTTGTCGGTGTATGCCGGGCTGGAGGAGATACTGTATTTTCTGCCGTGGGAGAACTGATTGTTTTGTGGGGAGTTGCAATTCCTCTTGGATACGTGGCGGCTTTTGTGCTCCATCTTCCCGCTCCTATGATTTTCTTATTCCTCTCAAGCGAATCGATTGTAAAAGCAATTGTTGGAGCCATAAGAGTTTTGAGCGGAAAGTGGCTGCATGAGGTTACGTGATTTTGGTGTGCTTTTTATCCTCTTAAAATTGACAAACAGATATTCAATTTACATTTGAAATTTATCCTTTACAACTTATAGATATCTTTGAAATTTGACAATTCTAACTATAAAATACCTTTGAATTCTGACAATTGTGTTGTATAATATGTGTAAAAGGATAATCAATATGCTTAAACGAAATATATGGCAGGAACTTATAGAATGGAAAAATCGTGAACATAATCCTCTTGTAATTCGCGGTTTAAGACAGATTGGAAAAACTTTTATTGCAAAGGAATTCGGAAAACAGTTTTATGAAAATGTCGTTTATCTGGATTTACGAGCAAATACAGCCGTTCATAAAGCTTTTGACGGCGATTTTGATGTAAACCAAATGATTCTTTCTATTACTGCTGTCGAACATACTGCCCGTTTTATCCCGAATAAAACTCTGCTGATTTTGGATGAAATTCAGGATTGTCCAAATGCACGTAGTTCCCTTAAATATTGGGCTATAGATGGTCGATTTGATGTAATTTGTACGGGAAGCTTTCTTGGCGTAAAAAGGTTCAGAACGCCTTATGTCCGTGGTGTGCCGGTTGGATATGAAGAGCAGGTTACAATGTATCCTCTTACTTTCGGAGAATTTCTGATTAACACTGGTATGGATGAAAATGTTCTTCAGTATGTAAAAAAATCTATCGAACAAAAAACTACCATAGAACAGACCATACATCAGAGTATGCGCCAGCTTTATCTTCAATATCTGATTGTTGGTGGTATGCCGGAAGTTGTTAATACTTTTTTTGAAACTCATGATTTAAATGCAGTCCGCGATATTCAGACACAAATCCTTAATTCAATTAAAGACGATTTTGGACGCTATAAAGATGAAAATGGAGTTGATAAGGTAAACGAAGTTCTCAAACTGCGTGCAGAAGCTTGCTTGAATTCTCTTCCTGCTCAGCTTTCAAAAGAATATAAAAAATTCCAATACAGTCTTGTTAATGTAAAAGGCCATTCTCCTGAAAAAGCAGATGGACTCCAGTATCTTGAAGATGTAGGTCTTGTTGCCCGATCTTATAATACTAAATCACTTGCTTACCCGCTTGAAGCTGAAAAAAAAGCAACTGAATTCAAGGTGTTTTATATTGATACAGGACTCTTAGTATCTCAGCTTGGAATTGATGTTCCAGAAAAAATACTTGATGGCGATTTAGGTTCTTACAAAGGTGCTGTTGCAGAAAATATGGTTGCTTCTGCTTTTGCTAAAGCAGGCAGGGATTTGTATTATTTCCATGATGCAACGGGGTCTCCAGAACTGGATTTCCTGTTTGAGAAAGATGGCAACACTGTAATTATTGAATGTAAAGCTTCAAATAACCGTGCAACAAGCATGAAGTTTGTTCTTGCAAATCCCAAAAGATTTGGTCTTCATCCTGCCATTAAAATTGCTGATACAAATGTCGGTACAACAAACGATTTTGATACACTTCCATTATACTCACTTGGATTTATTCAGCAGGAAAAAAAAGCTAACATTGTCGAAATGGTTGATGTAACAAATCTTAAGGTACCAGAGTAATCTGAGGAATGAGTGGTAGGAATTGTGATCTTCCACATTCCTCACGCCTTACAGTAATCGCACGGCAGACCTTTTACGTCTACCTTGCAGGTAAAAAGGCAGCCGTCGAGTTCGCCGATCTGGCCGGTTGCTACGCTTGTTATAAAAAGTGTATCCAGCTGGTCGCCCATGAAGCAGCAGGACGTTACGTTTTTGGCAGGTACATTTACAACCGCAAGAAGAGAACCGTCTTTTGTCAGGGCAAACGCATGTAAAAAATTTTTTGTTTTAAATCTCTAAACTACTAGAACAAATGTCGAGTTTTAAATTTTATTCTTTGGGTGGCTTTTTGCTTCGCAAAAAACAGGCTATCCGGGGTTCCGCTATCGCTCCAGCCGCTTCCCTCGCTTCGCTCAGTCCAGTGGCCACCTTTGGTGCCCCTACTATCCT
>JALFAW010000315.1 GCA_022773305.1 Spirochaetia bacterium | reverse complement strand
TAGGAGGGAAAATAGAAATCAGAGAAAATGATGTAGTTAGATTTTATTTATTAGAAGGAAATTTATATATTTCATTAGAAGGTAACAAAATTCATCGGTTGACGTATGATACGTTAAAAGATGTCCAACAATATTTTTCTAGTGATTTTTTAAGAGTTAATAATAGCGAAGTTGTTAATCTATCAAAAATTAAAAGTATAGATAATAAGAAGCATTTAATTGTTTTAAATAATCAACAAAAAATCAAAGTTAGTCGGCGACGATGGAAATTGATAAAAGCAAAATATATTTTTAAAAATATAAATATTTGAGAATGGAAAGTTATATGAAAAAAAGATATATATTAGGATTTGTTTTAGGAATTATCATATATGTTATATTACATCTGTTTTTTAATATTTATGAAGCATTTGCTATAACGATGGCATTGGTAATAGGATATAGTGTTTTAATTTTTTTTAAAACATATAAATTTAAGGTAATGTTAATAAATTTGAATCAGTTCGTAGATATAACCAATCAATCTATTGAAAAAATTATTTTAGATGAAAAAAAAATAAATAAATCTATTCATGATATAAAAAATGAATTGTTTTTTGTAAAAAATATGCTAGAAAAAAAAGAATACGATAAAGCACAAGATAAAATTGATAATATTTTATTAGATTGTTTTAAAATTTATAGCCCATCTATCTGTACAAATATTTATGTAGATTCCTTTTTAAGTAGATTTATTAATACACATCCTCAAATTGATTTTGATATAAAAATTGATGTTCCGGAAAAAATAAAAATGAAACCAATGGATCTATCATCGTTAATGCTTTGCTTATTACAAGATGATATGATAAGAAAAAAAGGAACAATGAAGTTTCATATGTATGCGAATATAAATGAGTTACGTATAAATATAGAATATCCAAATAAAATAAACATAGAAAATGATGATTTGCAGATACTTTTAAGGATTATAGTTAAGAAATACCATGGAGAAATAAAAATCGAATCTAATCAGATACAATGCTTTTTATTTTTTGTTTAGTTATAAAAGAAAATAACCGAATTTTTGATTTATTATGCCAAAAATTCGGTTTTTGTTATTCTATAAGTTTAAGAGTGATTAGATAAATATGAAAAGGAGGTATCACAATGAAAACAAGAGGTGCCACGATGAAAAAAATGTTTTTATGTTTATTTACTAGTTTCTATGCTTTATTTTCTGCCTTTGGAGGAATTCCAATAAAAGCTCAAGAGCAAGACCCTCCTACAGTGATTGAATTTACTCAAGAGAGTATTGATCAATTAGAATATGAGATGGGGGAAGACAGTCCTTATGCAGGGGAATATTTAACTTATACTGTTGATGAAGAAAATAATATTGTTAGAGTAGATAATCCGATTCAAACTAGAACCCCAGGAACGATTGCAGTGTTTATAGGAGGTGCAGTTGTAGGTTATTTGACAGCCACAGTTATTGACGGTGTAGTTATAGCAGCTACTGGGCAATCTGGAGCTTGGTGGGTAGCACAGGCTATTCAAAATGTGTTACACAGAAAATACACAGGAAGAACATATATCAACTGTAATGTTTATCCGCCAAATTCTTATGAAGGGGCAATGTGCAGAAAATATATGTAAGGACATTATTAATATGAAAAAATGTTTTGGTGCCGGTTTTATACTAGGTATAATAATTTATTTTATATTACGATATTTAGTTGAAATATCATCTATTTCGTCATTATATTTTTCAATAATCTCTTTTGTGGTAAGCATAATATTACTTTATTTAATGAATGTAAAATTAAAGAGATGAAGAAAATCTTATTTATATTGTTAATGTCATTTTGCTTAATGGGGTGTCAAAAAGCAAAAACTGAATTTAAAAACGTAAATAATATATGTGAATTAACAAATATAATTGAAAATAATGATGAAGTAATTGTTGAAATATCTAAAAATACTTGTCCATATTGCAATGAATTAAATGAAAAAAAATCAGAATTACAACAAGATGTAGTGATTTATAAATATGAAATAAATGAAGAGACAACTGATACAGATATGGAGTATTTAAAAAATAATTTTGATCCTTTCAAATATGTTCCTACATTTTATTACATAAAAAAAAATAAAGTTATTGACTATTTAGTAATTTCTGATTGGAATAACCCTATAAAGGAATTGGATAATTGGATTCAAAATGTAGAATGAAAAAAGAGTGGAATTACCACTCTTTTTATTTATAAATATCTCTTCTATGACCAATTTCAAAAATGCTGATAGTTATTATATCTTCTTCAATTGATGCAAATAATCTATAATCTCCTACCCTGTATCTCCAAATCCCTTTTAGATTACCTTTCAAAGCTTTTCCATGCAGTCTTGGATCAGGAGTATTGACTAGGTTTTTGATAACCCAGTTTTTTATAACACGAACAGTTTGTTTATCTAACTTTTTTAGCTGTTTAACTGCAGATTCAGTAAATTCTACTTTATACATTTAGACACCAAGCATTTTCCAAACTTCAGTATGATCATATGTAGTTTCTTGTTTAGCTTTTTCAAACGCATATAAGATACGATCTTCATCAAGATCAAGATCATTTTCTATTTTATCCAGAACAGCATCACGAATAAACTGGCTCATATTTAACTGGTTGATAGAAACATAGTCATGAATTAATTTAGATTCATCGTCATTAACTCTTAAAGAAATTGTAGTCATAATAAGCCCTCCCCTATGTATTACTTGTAATACAATTATATAATTGAAGTTCATTTTTGTCAAAGACCTAGAGACAAGAAAATATATATTTTTTCACTAGAAAAACATGTGTTACAATAAGAATATAAGGCCTCGCCGATTGAGAGCGCAAACTCAACCTTAAGGCTATCGCCGTAAGGGTTTGCGGTCTTGCAGACGGCTAGAAAGGAGTGAAATTTATGGCAACAGTTTATGGTAGAATAGCCAAAATTTCAAATGTAGTTGGTCGTTCTGATTATTTGAATGATGAGAAGCGACAAGAAAAAATCGTATTGCAAAAAAAAGAAATGCAATACTCATGGCAGGAACATTCTTCTTTTGAAAAGGAACATCAAAAATCGAATGTTGCCAATAATGAGGCACTTGAAGTACATATTGCTTTACCGAATAAACTTGCCGAAGATAAATGCAGATTAGAGCAAATCTGCGATGACTTGGCTCATGAGATAGTTGGCGAAAATAAGGACTATGAATATGCAGTTCATTGGAATCACAATCGCACGAATCTTCATGTCCATATTCTTTTTAGTGAGCGTGAAAACCAAATAGATCTTGAGCCTAAAGTATACAAGAAAGACATTTGGCATGACAAAGATACGCATAAATTAGCAAAAGCAAATAGTGAAAATGCTGTATTGGTTCATAAAAAGGGAGAAGTCCAACGAGATAAAGAGGGTAACATCAAATATCAAACGGACATATTCAAAGTAAAGGATAAAAAATTTACTGAACGTTGGTGGTTACATCACAAAAACAAGATAGTCAAAGACACTTTAAATAAGTACGGTTACAAATTAGATTTACACGATGGTATAAAAAATAACCCCTATCTATCACAGAAGAAGTTATACAAAGGAGCAAGTAAAGATTATTTAGATAATGCAAAAGCGTGGAATGCAGAAGTTAAACGATATAACGAAAATGTAAAACAACATATCGAATTAGAGCCGATACAATTAAAAAATTACATTTCTATTAAACAAGAAGTCCTAGAAAATGTAAAAGAGGCAAATGCTAAAGAAAAGAAAATAACACCAAAAGCAATTGAGTTAGTACATGAAATGGCAGACTGGGTCATGGACACACTCCGAAATCTTAAAATATATATCAAACGCAAAAGCCGAGAATATGAGGCTGCAAAGGCCTGGAATGGAATAAAAGATAAATTCAATGACATGTTTAAAGAAAATAAAAGACTTGATAATGAAATTAAAAGTTTAAGCAATCAGATTGAAGATTTAAATCATCTTGATCATGAATTTACAGAAGTGATAGACAGCAAGTTAAGTCTGATACATGACATAGAAGAACAGGATATGCGCCAAAAAGAGATGTTAAGTCAGCTAAAGGTATTAGAACCGGAAGCATATAAAGACCTCACACAGGAAGAATATCGACAGGAGATCAAAGGATTGAGTTTTGAAGAACGTATAGATAAAGCTACATTTCTGATTGAAGAACATGAAAGAAAGATAGAAAGGAGCCGAGGATATGAGATCGATATCTAAAAAAAGCAATCTGGATAGATTGAAGCAGCAGGTACAACAAACAAGCAATCAGCAGTACCAGATACAGACGCAGAAGGATGAATTAGAACAAACAGTTGCTTGCAAAAAACAAGAATTAGATTCTAATCAAGATGCAATGAGACAACTGATTCGTTCTGTATTCGCACAAAATGAAGTGGCTGCAGCAAAAGAGAAGGAACAATTGAATGACAGATTAGATAAGTTTGCCTATAACCAGCAGGTAATGAATCAGCAAATCATTGAATTAAACGACAATATTACGGATACAACCTCATTAAATGCGCTATACGAGGCAAAAAGAAAAGAGCTTGATTTAAACTACAGAAACCAGGAAACTGTTCTTAAGGAACAAATAAAACACCTTTCAGAGCACATAGAATATCAAGAAAACAAATTAAAAACTATAAATAAATCAATTGAATCCAAACAGGAAGAGCTTGATAGAATCAGTGCAGATTTGAAAAAGAAAGAATTCTGGATCAACTTTAAAAATGTATGGATCAATAAGTGGATAGCATTTGTTTCGGCCGGGTTTTTGCTTGTATTTATTGGAGGATTTTTAGGATGGCCAACATATAAAGTGATGAACAGTGTTTTTAAAATTATTAGGAGCGTTTTTTAATTATGATATAATCTTTCTGTTGTCTGGGCTCACCAACGCGAAGGAGGTGAGAACGTGGTACAACAATTTTGTGATTTTTTAGTTTCTGTTATAGCAGGTGTGGCCGCCAACTACATCTACAAATGGCTCAGCAGAAATGACCGGACAACAGAGCATAAAAGAGTGGACTGACTACCCACTCTCTTTTTTTGTAAAAAAAAGGAAAACTGAGTGACTAGGTCAGTTTTCCTTAACGTGGCACAATTTTGTGATTTTTGCCTATTTGAATTATATCATGAACTTTTTAAAAGTAAACGTCTGAAACTTAGCAAAAGCTAAGTACGGGGACACGTACTTATTGACTACCTTTAAATTGTATCATGTATTTTAGATCATTAGTAGACTGTGTTTTTAAATTTATACTTGTTAAAATCATTGTATAAAGAACACTTAGAGAATGAAAAAGGAGCTTTGATACCAATGGACGGTATAGTGGCTTTTATAGTTGGGACACTTATTGGAGTAGCTATTCATAGCTACATAAAAAAAAGAAAGGAATAGGCCTAATGTCATTAAGTTAAGGACATTATATTGAGGACACCTATATTTTCATATAGGTGTCCTCTTTTTTACTCTAGCATTGTACAGAGAAGTATTTACCCTTGTTTGCTAGAGTAAAAATTTGCTTGAACACGGAGCTAAATTCGTGTTATATTTTTAGTGAAAAAGGTAAAAAAAATTCATTGATAATATAACGTGACCTAGAGGCCTCTTGGCCTTTGATTCTTTTTTGTCCTTTTATGTTTGTTTTAGAGAGGTGTTTATAATAATGTTAAGTGATGTTATTGAGAGTTATGGTGGAAAGAAGATAGATCCACTGGATGTATATAAAGATATTTTTAGAATTGGAGATGGATTCATTCAGAAGGAGTATGAAGAAAGTGGAAGTTTCAAAGCAAATCCAATTGCCTATTATAAGAATGAGAACGAAGATCATGGACATTTCAGAATTATGTTTGAAGATAAGTTTGAAGAAATTTATCGAAATGAGCTTGTTAATGCAGATTTTTGTGTAATGAATGGCATAACGTACTTTGGTGCAAAATATACATCTGATAGAGCTTCTAAAATGTGTGCAATGATATTTGATATTGATGGTGTTACAGATAGTAGTTTGAATAATTTCTTTTATGCTGCATTTAATAAGGAATTTGATTATTATCCATTACCAAATTACGTGGCATTAAGTGGTCATGGAATACATTTATATTATGTTTTTGAAGAACCGGTGCCATTGTTCCCTAATTTGAAGCTTCAATTAAAGGAATTTAAATACTCCTTGACCGAAAAAATGTGGAACAAAAACACTTCTGTTGATGAAAAAGTACAAAAACAGGGAATCAATCAGCCTTTTAGAATATTGGGTGGCAAATGTAAAAAAAATGCTCCACTGGATAGAGTTGAAGTGTATAGAGTAAATCAACATCGAGTTAATATAGAGTATTTGAATCGTTTTGTACCCACTAAAATTGAGATTGATGAAAAAAAATTATTTAAGGAAAGTAAATTAACACTGGATCAGGCAAAAGAAAAGTATCCGGAATGGTACGAAAATAAGGTTTTAAAGGGTAAAAGAAGCTATTGGACAGTAAAACGTGATCTATACGACTGGTGGATCCAGCAAATAAAAAAAGAAGAAAATGGAGCCAGCTATGGCCACAGATATTTTTGCATTATGACGTTAGTGATTTATGGCATAAAATGCGGTTTATCTAAAGATGAGATAAAGCAGGATGCAATAGATTTGATTCCTTTTTTAAATGGTTTAAATAAAAAAGAACCATTTACCGAGGAAGATATTAAATCGGCTTTAGAGTGTTATGATGAACGATACAATACTTTTCCGTTAAAAGATATTGAGAAATTAACGAATATTCGAATCGAACGAAATAAACGAAATGGCCGAAAACAAAAAGATCACGTTAAAATGATGAATCTTATTCGAGATGAAATTAATCAAAATAAAACATGGAATAAAATTGGAAATGGTAGAAAGCCTAAAAAAGATATAGTTCAAAAGTGGAGATTAGAACATCCAGAAGGAAAAAAAGCAGACTGTATTCGTGATACAGGTTTAACAAAACCAACTGTATATAAATGGTGGATAGTTTAAATAATCGTAGTATATTATAAATCTCTTAATACAAATATTTAAATGTTTTGTAAAAGAATTTTTTAGTTTTGAGAGATACTAATCATATAATAGATTATATGGTTACTCACATTTAGAAAAGGAATTAATATGAAAATTGCTATTTTAGAAGACAATATATTTTTTCAACAAAAAATTATCAACCTATTAAATTTGGGTAGTGATTTAGTTCATGTGTATAGTGATATAGATAGTTATAATTTAAGTAATATTTATTATGATTTGCTATTGTTAGATATCAATTTAAATAAATGCAATGGGATAGATTATATAAAAAAACATGAAAATAAACAATTATTTATTATTTATATATCTAATTATGAGGAGTATATGATTGATGTATTTGATTCAAATGTTTTAGGATTTATTCCTAAAATAAAAATTGATAATCTTCTTGTATCAAAAATAGAGTTTGCAAGGCAAAAAATTCAAAATATGAACAGAATAATATTATCTATAATAGGAGGGAAAATAGAAATCAGAGAAAATGATGTAGTTAGATTTTATTTATTAGAAGGAAATTTATATATTTCATTAGAAGGTAACAAAATTCATCGGTTGACGTATGATACGTTAAAAGATGTCCAACAATATTTTTCTA
>JALFAW010000273.1 GCA_022773305.1 Spirochaetia bacterium | reverse complement strand
GGGGCTGCCGCGAGAGCGGCATTATAATAGTTTCTATACCCCAAAAAACGTCTAGCGCATTATTGCGCGTTTTTGACCTGTGAATCACGACCGGGAGCCAGATATTACAACTAATCATTTTATAATGCGTTTGCCCTAGGTTAGTCACCTTTTTAGAATCAAAATTTGCGAATGAGAAAAAATTATCATATAATTGATTTGTGAGAGTTTTTGAAAAAAGTGTTTTGGGAGAAAAAATTGGTAAAAATTTTATTTGTGTGTCATGGAAATATTTGTCGCTCACCAATGGCTGAATTTGTGATGAAAGCTCTTGTAAAAGAAGCTGGAAAAGAAAATGATTTTTTGATTGAATCTGCAGCAACCAGTACAGAAGAAATTGGGAATGACATTCATTATGGCACAAGACAAATTCTAAATCAAAAAAATATTCCGTTTTCAAAAAGACGTGCAAGACAAATCACAAAAGATGATTATAATCTTTATGATTATTTAATTGCAATGGATGAAGAAAATATTTATTTTATGGAACGAAAATGGAATAATGATCCGGCAAATAAAATAAAATTGCTTCTTGAATTTGCAGGAAAATCTCGTTCGATTGCTGATCCCTGGTATACTGGTAATTTTGAAAAAACTTATGAAGATGTCTTCGATGGTTGTACTGCTTTACTGAAAAAACTTACCTAAAATTTTCAAGAATTGTCAGTAAACTAATTTTTTTGGTTCATTTTTTAAGTTAAAAAATTGTTTGCTACTAATGTAGAGTTATATAAGAGAAATGACAGGGGAGTTTTATGAAAAAAATCAAAATACTATTTATACTTTTGTGTATTTTTGTGGTATTTGTAACTTTCTCATCTATTTTTTTCACTTGTAAAAACCTTTCTAAAGAGATTGAGAGAATTCCAGAAAAAGAGAGCTTGATTATTGGTTTTTCGCAGATTGGAACAGAAAGTTCGTGGCGCATAAGAAATACGGAATCAATTTTCGAAGCAGCATCTGAAAAGAATATCAAGATTTTATTTGATGATGCAAAGCAGAAACAAAGTAATCAATTAAAAGCAATTCGTTCGTTTATTGTTTATCAAGTTGATGTCATAGTTTTTGTTCCGATTGTGAGCGATGGTTGGAATAATGTTTTGCAGGAGGCAAAAGAAGCTGACATTCCAGTTATTGTGATTGACCGTCAGATTGATGTTGATTCTTCGCTTTATGCAGGTTTTTTAGGTGAAAATGGATATGAAGAAGGTAGGGCGGCTGGAAAGTTTCTTTTGCAAAAAGTTGAAAACATGACAAATCAAAAAATCAATATTCTTGAACTTTCTGGTACTGAAAATTCTTCCATTGCAATTGAACGTGCAGGTGGATTTAGAGATATAATTCAAAAAGACACAAGACTAAATATCATTCATTCAGAAGATGGAGATTTTCTTCGTTCACGTGGAAAAGAAATCATGGATAAAATTCTAGGGATGAATAAAGGACTATATTTTGAAGGCGAACCTATTGATGTAATTTTTTCTCACAATGATCCGATGACTCTTGGTCTTCTTGAATCTTTTGAAAGAAACGGAGTTTCTGATTATCCGATTATCATTTCGATTGATGCTGAACAAGAATGTATTGATGCACTTGTGAATGGAAAAATAGATTGTGTTGTTGAGTGTAATCCCAATCTTGGACCTGTTTTGATGGAACTTGTGGAAGCAGTTGCTGCAAAAAAAGAAATTCCAAGAGTTACATATATGAATGAAAGTGTCTTTACAGAAGACGATGATTTTTCGACATATATTCCAAGAGGGTATTAAGATTATGTTCAATAACATAGATGGAGTTACACCTTGAAAATGCATTTTATAAAAGAAAAACTGTTTTCAAATAAAATCAGTTTAAAAAAAATAATGCAATATTCGTATTTATTTTTAATTTTTTTGATGATTATTCCTGCAATTTATTCGATTGTAGTTTTGAATATTCACACAAGAAAATACGATAAAATAATTTCAAACGTAAGTTCTGCAAATGATATTAATCTTATTGCAAAAGAAGAAATTCCTAGTGAACTGTGGAATATTGTTTGTGGAAGAAAAGAGTTTTCAGAAGGACGTCAATATCACTTGCTGGCTACCATTTCCACTGGCATCAATGAAATGAAAAATAATATTTTAGATTCGACAAGTCAAGAGAAACTGGAAGTTGCTTCAAGAACTTGTATAACGCTTTCAAAAAATATTCAAAAATTGGAAGAACTGATGAAAAATGGAAGTTCTGTTAAAGAGAATGAAGTTTTTTTGGATGATATTAGAACAATTACCATACTTTTTTCTGAAATAATGCAGGATTTTATTATGACAGAAATAACAATTGCAAATGAAACTAATAATTCAATAAAAAAATCTTCGATAATATTAACCGTTTTGCAATCTATCATTGTTTTGTTTTCGGTTTTTGTTGCTTTATCAAGTTTTATTTCTGTTTCATCGAATATAAATTCTTCGCTTCTAGATATGGAAAATTTTTCTAATCAGATTGCGGAAGGTAATCTTTTGGCACGAACTACTGAACCAGATTTCACTGAATTAAAACCGCTTGCAAAAAACATGAACAAAATGGCAAGTCAAATCGATTTGCTTATCAAAAAAAATATTGAAGAGGAAAAAAATTTCCAGAAAGCAGAAATGAAAGCTTTGCAGGCACAAATTACGCCACATTTTTTATATAATACTTTTGATACTATTTTGTGGCTTGCTGAAGAAGGTAAGACTGATGATGTTGTGAAAATAACAAAGGCTTTTTCTGACTTTTTGAGGATTTCGCTCAGTCGTGGTCATGAGTGGATTACAGTTTCTCAGGAAGTGGAACACATTACAAATTATTTGACAATTCAAAAAATTCGCTATGCTGATATTTTGAATTATAAAATTATGGTGAATCCTGAAATTCTGGAATTTAAAATGATTAAACTTGTTTTGCAACCGCTTGTAGAAAATGCAATTTATCATGGAATTAAAAATAAACGAGGTCGAGGTTATCTTTTGGTTTATGGAGATTTTGCAGATGAGCAGAAAAAATCCATCAGGTTTACTGTAAAAGATGATGGTGCTGGATTTACAGAAGAAAGACTTTTGCAGGTGCAAAAAGAACTGACAGAAGGTTCTGATAATTCTGAAAAATTAAATTCTGTTTATGGGCTTTATAATGTTCACAAAAAATTAAAATTGTATTATGGTGAAAATACACAGGGCATTGAAATTGTTTCAAACAAAGGTGAAGGAACTTCAATTTCGTTTTCAATTCCATGTTTTAAAAATTGATTTTTTAGATTATAATTAGGACAAATGTCGAGTTTTGAATTTTTTATTTTTAGGGTGGCTTTTTGCTTCGCAAAAATCAGGCTTTTCAGGGTTACGCTATCGCTTCATTCCTTCGCTCCGCTTCGGAACTGGCTTCGCCAGCCCTTACAATCCTT
>JALFAW010000235.1 GCA_022773305.1 Spirochaetia bacterium | reverse complement strand
TTCTAAAGCTTATTCATGAAAGATTAGTTTTGATATTATACTTGGAAATTATTGAGAATTTAGGTATATTTATTTTATGAATAAACACAATATGCAGCTCTTGCAGGAGCTTTCGATTAAAAATGGTCCTTTGTGTGTTGGACTGGACACTGATCCGTCTTATATTCCCCAAAATGTTTTAAATAAATATGAAAATCCTGCTTTGGCAGTACTTGATTATAATAAAGCAATCATTGAACGCGTTGTGAACGATAAATCTGCCTGCTGTTTTAAAGTGCAGATTGCGTATTATGAAGCTATGGGAATAGAAGGTTTGAAAGTTTATGCTGAAACTCTTAAAATGATTAAAAAAACAGGTTTGATTGCCATAAGTGATATCAAACGTGGTGATATTGGTGCCACTTCAGAAGCATATGCAAAAGCTCATTTTTCTGGAGATTTTGAAACTGACATTATTACTGTGAATCCTTATATGGGTTTTGATACTCTGGTTCCATTTTCTTCCTGGAGTGCTCCTGAAAAAGGTGGAAAAGGCGCTTTTGTTCTTTTGTGTACTTCAAATTCTGGAATGATAGATATTGAACACCAAAAACTCTCTGACGGTTCAATTTTACTGGAAAAAGTTGGTAACGAAATTGAACGGATTGGTGAAGAGTATAAACAGTTTTATGAAAATCAGTCTTGCGGGGTTTTGGGTGCTGTTGTGGGTGCAACTCAGGAGTCTGATGCAAGATATCTGCGCGATAAATATAAAAATACTTTCTTTTTGATTCCAGGTTATGGCGCGCAAGGTGGAGCTGCAAGAATTGCCGCAACTTTGCTCGATAAAGCAGGCGGAACTGTGAATTCAAGTCGTGGTATTCTGTGTGCATGGAAAAAAGATGGTGAACTTGCTTTGAAGATTGAGAATGGAACTTTAACTATGGATGACATTGCGGCTTCTGCTGCAAAGGCAAGTTTGTTTTCAAAGGATGATTTACTTGGTGCAAAAAAAAGTTTGTAACTTGTAAAACGCGTGAAGGATTGGAACACCTGCGAAGCAGTCCCGGAACGGAGCGAAGCGAAGTGGAGGGATGAGCCGCGGTTAGTCGGCGAAGTGTGGAAAGCCTGACGGCGCAAGCCGGCACGCCCAAATGTTTTTTTGGAGGCATTATTATGGTTAAAGATTGTCATGGAAATCCTCTTCCTGTTTTTTGTAAGGGAATTGTTGAAAATTGTAGTGTTGTGGAGTCGGCTTTTCCGAAAAATAGTGTTTATCTTTTGAAAGTGAAGGTGAACGAGGATAATGAACCTGCTGCCGGTCAATTTTTTATGCTTCATTGCGAAAGGTCGAATTTTCTTTTGGGAAGGCCGATTAGTATTTTTCATGCAAAAAAAGAAAATGGTGTTGTTTTTCTAGAATTTTTAATTTTGAAAAAAGGGGAAGGAACTGGCACTTGTGAAATCTGCAGTTTACAAAAAGGTGATAAAATCAGTTTGCTAGGTCCCTGCGGTAACAGTTTTGAAGTTATAAATAATGATTTTTTTGCCGAAAACAAAGCTGCTTTGAATGATAATACTGCGAAAGTTTGTATTGTTGGCGGTGGTATTGGTGTGGCCCCTGTGGCTGGTTTTGCTGAGACTTTGCCTGCACAAAGTTATGATTTTTATGCTTCGTTTAAAAGTGGCAGCTATGGTTTAGAAAATCTTAATGCAAAAAATCTTGTGATTACGACTGATGATGGCTCTGTTGGTGTGCATGGAATGTTGCCTGTGGCTCTGACTGCTCAGGTTCTTAAGGAAAAAAAATATTCTGTTTTGTATGCCTGCGGTCCTACTCCAATGCTTGCTTATTTGAAGGAGATTTGTGCCCAAGCGGGTGTAAAATGTTTTTTGAGTATGGAAAGCAGAATGGCTTGCGGGGTGGGCGTTTGTCTTGGTTGTGTGATTGACACTTCTGAAGGAAAAAAACGCTGCTGCAAAGACGGCCCAATTTTTCCTGGTGAAATTTTGGATTTTGCTCCAGCAGTCAGTGAAGTTGCAGGGGTAAAAGTGCAGCCTAAGCGTGAACCTCTTGCTGATGGTGTGGAACCTGATTTGTCTGTGAATATTGCCGGGGTGCATTTTGAAAATCCTGTGATTGGTTCGTCTGGAACTTTTGGTTTTGGAACTGAATATAAATCTGTTTTTGATGTAAATCGTCTGGGTGGAATTTCTAGTAAAGGTTTGACTTTGGAACCTCGCGAAGGAAATGACGGAATTCGTCTGCATGAAACTCCTTCTGGGCTTATGAATTCGATTGGATTGCAAAATCCTGGAATTTCTCATTTTATAAAAGAAGAATTGCCTGAAATGATGAAGCTTAAGCCTGTGACTATTGCAAATCTGTCGGGTTCTTCGCTTGAAACTTATACTGAAGGTGCAAAGCTTTTGGATAAAACTGATGTGCCTTTAATTGAATTGAATATTTCCTGTCCTAACGTGAGTGCTGGTGGAGCTGCTTTTGGAATGAGTTGTTCTGCTGCTCAAACTGTTGTGGCTGCCGTTCGTAAACTGACGAAGAAACCGCTGCTTGTAAAACTTACTCCACAGTCGCCGGAATTGAATCAGGTGGCTTTGGCTTGTATTGAAGCGGGAGCGGATGGAATAAGTTTGTGTAATTCGTTCCAGGGAATTGCAATTGATATTGAACGTGGAGTTCCTGTTTTTGATAAGCTGAAGGCTGGTCTTGGGGGACCTGCGGTGCGTCCTATTGCTGTTCGCCTGATTTATGAACTTGTTGAAGCGATTAATTCTCTGCCTGAAAATAAACGTGTGCCTGTTGTTGCTATTGGCGGTATTGCAACCTGGCAGGATGCTGTGGAGTTTATAATGGCGGGGGCGAGTGCTGTTCAAGTGGGAACTGCAACTTTTGCAAATCCTAATGCCATGATTGAAATTATTGATGGACTTTCTGCATTTATGAAACGTAAAGGCTATGCAAAACTTGATGATTTTAAAGGAATTATTCAAAAAAACGACAAATAAAATTATTTTCACAATTTCAATTTACTTTTAATTTAACTACTGAACTCTTCAGTATTTTTCCCGATTTTAATTTGTTGTTTCTTTTGTATAATATAAAAAAATTTGAAAACTCTATTTTGTGAGGAAAAAATGAAAAGAATTTTAGGAGTTTTGTTGATGAGTGTAATACTTGCCTGTTCTATGACTTCCGAACCGTCTTTTGAAAGAGACAGTGATAATTATCAAGAAATGGTTAAATCTGCTTTGGTCGACACTGGAAATAATTACAGACTTAAAACTGTGATTGAAAAGATTAAAAAAAGGTGACAAAGTATACATTGCAGCAATTGGTGGTTCTGTAACAGAAGGTGCTGGTCTTAAGCGTACAATTTATTTGAACAATAGAAAACCCGAAGATATCTTTTATTCCCGTAAACTACAATCTATTACCACTGGTGATATGTTTCTGATGCAGGAGAAGGATGGTTCTGAAATTAAACCATACGTAACTCCTGTTCGTGTAGCAGCAGTAAGAGAGTATACAGTTGATGATAATAAGAATCTGATCAATACTCTGATTCTTGATGTAACTCTTGATCAGACGTATTTCGTTCGCACTGTTAACATTGCGAATGTTCGAATTTCTTCATTTGGAGAATATGCTATTTATCACGGGGCAGTTGCCATTATTGCAAATGGAAGTTTTGAGAATCCTGAGGATGTAGATACTTTTAAAGATGAACATCCTTTCATTGCAATTGATAATAAATCTTACATGTACATTAGAACTACAGCAATTCTT
>JALFAW010000206.1 GCA_022773305.1 Spirochaetia bacterium | reverse complement strand
AAAAAAAGCGAGAAATGCTATGCATTTCTCGTCCCGAGTTTGCATTGCAAACTCGCGCTTTTCAGGGTTACGTACGCACTTCGTGCTACCTTCATTTCTTCGCTCCGCTTCGGAACTGGCTTCGCCAGCCCTTACAATCCTTACCACGGTTTGTAAATCAAATACTCGAAATTGAACCTATAAAATACTTGCTGATTCATTTTCTTGAAATAAAATCAACATCCAACATAAAAAAATCCAAAATAACTCTATTTAATAACAGAAATAAACAGCTGTTGCGTTAAAAGTCCCCATCCATCAACAAGAACAAACAAAATCAATTTAAAAGGCATTGAAATTTGAACAGGTGGCAACATCATCATACCCATTGCCATCAAAATACTTGCCACAACCATATCAATAATAATAAACGGAATATAAAGTAAAACACCTATTTTAAACGCGACTGTCAGTTCGTGCAAAATATACGAGGGAACAAGAATATATGTAGGTACATCAGAAAGAGTATTAGGTTTACTCATTTTTGCCATATTCATAAACATATTGATATACGATGTATCATTCTGCATTTGTGAATACATAAAAAGGCGTAAAGGAGCTTCTGCTTTCTTATAAGCTTCTTCAATTGTAATCTGATTTTCTGACAATGGTTTATATGCATCATCATAAATTTTTGTAAACGTAGGCCACATGATAAAAAGAGTCATAAAAAAAGCAATTCCATTCAAAACAGCCGTTGGAGGAACCTGCTGTAAAGATAATGCCCTTTTTATAAAGTCAAGAACGATGGAAAAACGCAAAAAACACGTTACCAAAATAAGAATACTAGGCGCTAATGTCAAAATTGTCAGTAAAAGTAAAAGTCTTACTGAAAAAGCGACTTCATTTCCAGTTTGAGGAGAGGTAATCTCTACAGAAATATTTGGTACTACTGGGGATTCTGAAGGACGGACTGTATTTCCCATTTCCATAGTTCCCTGAGTCGAACCTTGCGGAAAACTCTGAGCAAATCCTTTTGTAAAAAACAAAGAAAAGAATACTAAAACTATGAAAAACCGTTTTACCTGTATCATATCTACACTTTTCTTTTTCATAGAGTATCATCCTGATGTGGTGAATTTTTTGAAAAAAGAGTTTCAACTTTACTTTCTTCTTGAGAAAAAACAGATTTTTTCTTATTCCCCTTTTGTAAAAATAATTCCAATACTTCACTAAAAGTTGCAGGCTTTTTGATATTTGATTTTTTATCTGAATTGAGATTCATTGCTGTAATCAGTTCTTTATCATCTATTTCTCCTAAAAGACTGATATTATCTTCTGTTACACCAATTAAATATGCTTTGTCAATCAAAGTAATAACTTCAACAGTTTTTCCAGGTGCAATGTTTAAATAAGCAACACGTCTCAAATAATCATCATCAGTTTTTAAATTATTATTTGTTTTTCGTTTTACAAACCAGAAAAAAGCATAAATCAACAGAACTACTACAATAAGAACTATAATCATTCGTACAAACACACCAATTGTCGATGAAGTTTTATATTCATTATCAGTTTTTTCTTGATTTAAATTTTCTATTTGTGGATTAATAATGATAGATTGTTCAGAAATAATATTTTCTTTTTGATCAGAAACATTTTGTTGAGCATTTAAAATACTAGAACTTAAAAAAATAATAACAATAGATAAAAGAGATCTTATTGATTTTCCCAATTTCCCCACCCTTGGATGAATTACTCTCACCCTTATAAATTGGTTTTAATTTATTTCATTTACTCTTTCCATTGGAGAAAGAATTTCAGTCACACGAACACCAAAGTTTTCATCGATAACTACAACTTCTCCTTTAGCAATAGGCTTATGGTTAACAAGAATATCTACAGGTTCACCTGCAAGTTTATCAAGTTCAATGATTGTTCCTTCCCCCATACCAAGAATATCTTTGATAGATTTTTTGGTACGTCCAAGTTCTACAGTCATTTCCATGAAAACATCCATGATAAGACCTATATTGCCCTGTTCACCAGAAGTTACACCACTAGAAAGATTTGGGTATTGTAAAGCCTGAACATTTGGAACATTCATTCCCATATTCACACCCATGTTTGGCATTCCTCCCATATTCATTTGGTTCATACCGCCCATACCCATTTGGTTCATGCCACCCATAGCATTTCCCATTCCCATGTTTGGCATTCCTCCCATTTGATTCATACCACCCATGTTCATTCCAGGATTCTGCATTCCTCCCATATTCATCTGATTCATGCTACCCATAGTATTTCCCATTCCCATATTAGGAATCGATTGTCCCATAGAAGCCATACTACCTAAATCCATTTGTGACGAACCGCCCAAATCAGAAGTTAAATCTATAGGTGCCAAAGAAGCAGAATCATCTCCAGAGAATGCATTTGAAATTCCTTCAGCAGCATCTCCACCAATACATTCCCAGATTGTGTAAGCATTTGATTCCAATGTTAACGGATAACTAACCAACACAAAATCACCTTGTGGGAACATAATCATCGCTTTAGATTCATTAAAAGTCTCTGGATTCATGTATGAAATATCAAGACTCTTTGAAACAGTACCAATCTGATTGATTTCTGCACTAATGTGTGTAGAGATAAATTCCGACACAACAGAAAGAACCATATCATCTACTTCATCAACTTTTTCAGAACTTGCCAGCTCAAAAACTTTTAATGCAAAATCAGGAGCCATCAAATAAAGATGATTTCCTTTTATTCCTTTATCAAAATCAGCAATAACACCAATTACAACTTCAGGAAGTTTTGCAAGAACTCTATCACGATTTGATTTTTCAACAACTGGTTTTTCACAAACAAAATTTGCACTAGTTGTTTTATTTATATTTTCTTCTACTTTTGACTGTAAATCATCAGCAAATTTCTGAAGGGTCGAAATATCAAAATTATAAGTTGGATTATTTCCAACGTGACCAGATGAATTTAACCCATCCATAGCAACGCCAGATAGCAATGCATCAATTTCATCTTGTGAGATAGCACCATCACTCATATGTTTCGTCTCCTTCTACAGAAAGCTCTTCAAACTCGTCTGATTCAACGTTTTCAACTTTTCCTGTAATCTGTACTGCCATTTTTTTACCGACAACACCTGGCTGACAGTAAAACTTTTTTTCATTTCCTACACTTAAAGATAAAGGATCTCCGACTTTAATATTTGAAAGACGTATTACATCACCAACTCTTAGTGATAATACATCTCTAATAGGTAAATTTATACTTCCAAAATCTGCAACAACATCCATATCAACAGAAGTAAGTTGTTGTTTAATTGTTCCTAAATATTGTGTTGTAGAATTTTTTCTTACTGAAGAAAACCAATATTGTGAAGAAAGTTTTGAAACAATAGGCTCAAGAACAAGATAAGGAATACAAAAATTCATCATACCTTCTTCTTCTCCTACTTTTGTTTCAAGTGTAATCAAAACGACCATTTCTGTAGGTGGAACAATCTGAGCAAACTGAGGATTTGTTTCAATTTGTGCAAATCTTGGTCGCAAATCAATTACCTGAGTCCAAGCTTCACGAATATTTGCCAAAATTCTAACAATAACACCTTCCATTACTTCTTGTTCAATATCAGTCAAATCCCGGTTTTTATTTCCAGAAGTTAATCCTCGTCCACCAAACAAACGGTCAATCATACAGAAAGTTATTGCAGGGTCAATTTCCAAAACTGCATTTCCCTTCAACGGATCCATATTAATTACCGCCAAAGTTGTTGGAGTTGGAATAGAACGAATAAACTCCTCATAGGTAATCTGTTCAACACTGGCAACATGAACATGAACTAAAGATCGAAGCTGTGCAGATAATGAAGTTGTTGTCAATCGTGCAAAAGTCTCGTGCATAATTGAAACTGTACGTAACTGTTCCTTTGAAAACTTATCAGGACGTTTAAAATCGTACATTTTAATTTTTTTAGCACTATTGACCGGTTTATAATCATCTGTATCGGTTTCACCTGAGCTTATTGCTGTGAGTAATTGGTCAATTTCGTCCTGCGAAAGAACTTCGTTCATGCAACTTCCACCTTAACCTTAATTTGACTGAATTACATCTTTTTGTTGAAAAACAACATCACGAATACGTGAACTACTGAGTATTTTATCGTTAATGCCATTTTTAATTTCATTTTCTAAAGCATCTTCATTATTTGGATTTTTCAACTCTGCCGCAGTCTTACTGCTAAAATATCGTCTTAAAAAAGCTTTTAGTTCAACAAGACGTGCTGTAATTTCCGTAGATGCAGCTTTATCATCTTTTTTATAAGCTAAAGCAACATCTACACGAACTGTAGCAGGAGGATCATCAGCGGTAGTTGTCTGAATAATTCCTAAAGATGTATACCAATCATAAATTTCACGCTGACCAGAAACATATTCTTCTGAAGCAGGAATTGCAGTAACCGTCGTTGAATTTTTACCTGTTATTTTCACTGTGATTACAACAACCACAACAATAACAATAACAGCTGCAAGACCTATAATTATCCATTTTAATAAACTTGGAAAAATGCCACCTAAGCCACCTTTTTTGTCTGATGACGAACTGCCGTTATCGTCCAAGTTGATTTCATCTTCGTCTGCCATTTCCCCTCCAGCAAATTAATATTTTACATTCTAACATTAAAAATGTCCTTCGTCTAGAATTATTATGTCTACACGTCGATTATATGCTCGACCTTCAGGCGTATCATTTGAAAACTTTGGCCTTGTATCAGCATATCCAGCTACTGAAAAATTATCTTCCTTTACTCCATAATCGGCAAGATAATGGAGAACATTAACAGCTCTTGCAGTAGAAAGTTCCCAATTACTAGGATATTTTGAATCATCTGCAACAACCATATTGTCAGTGTGTCCTTCAATTCTAAAACGACGATTTTGTAATTCTTCTGATTTAAAAAACTCTGCCAAACGAAGTAAAGTTTGGCGTGTTTCATTTATATTTAATTCTGCACTGCCTTCATCAAAATAATTATCAGAAAGCAATGTGATTATGAGTCCACGTTCATCACTGGTAATTGTAATCTTATTTGATTTGATATCAGGTGCAAATAAACTTACAGCCTTCTTTTTTGCAAGTCCCAATGATTTTCCTTTTTCAAGAGAAGGTAAAGAATTAATATTATTTCCTAAATCAGAAAGCTGTCCTGCCGACAAAGACAAACCGCCTGTTACAGATTCAGTTTCCTGCATCTGAAGGCTCTGCGTAATAGTTGCCATTTGTGTTATATCAATTTCACTTGGATTATAAAGCATTACGAAGAAGCACAACATAAGTGTAATCATATCTCCATAAGTTCCAAGCCACGCATTTGACGGTTTTTCAGGTTCCTTTGATTTTCTTCCCATTTAATTACTCTCTTTTAGTCTTTAAGAACATCTGCTTCGATAGCTTTTCTGGTTGCAGGATCAAGATAAGTTAAAAGTTTTTGAGCCATAATTCTTGGATTTTCACCAGCCTGAATTGATAGAACTCCTTCAATTATCATTTCTTTAGAGCGCATTTCCTGAGCGTTCTGATTTGCAAGTTTTGTTGAAAAAGGTGTGATAAGCCAGTTTGCAAGCATAGAACCGTAAAGTGTTGTAATCAAAGCAACAGCCATATTTGGACCAAGTGAAGATTTATCATCAAGGTTGTTCAACATACCAATAAGACCTACTACAGTACCCATCATACCAAAACCAGGAGCAAATCCAGCCCAAGCATTAATCAAACCAATCCATTCCATATGACGTGCTTCTATCTGATTCATTTCATTTTCCATTATGGAGCGGATAATATTTCCTTCAGTTCCGTCGACTACAAGGCGAAGACCCATTTTCATAAAAGGATCTTCCAAATCTTCAAGTCCGTCTTCAAGTGCAAGAATACCTTCTCGTCGTGCTTTCTCAGACAGAGCCTGCATATTTATAACTGTATTTTTTTCACCAAAATCTGGAATTTTAAATGCTTTTCCCATAATTTTAAAAAGCCCAAGTACTTTTTTTAATGGAGAAGCAATAAACATTGCAAAATAAGAACCACCAATAGTCATCAATGCAGATGGAATGTCAATAATTCCACCCAATGTACCACCAGATGTCATTACAGACATGACAATCATTGCAGCACCACCAACAATACCAATTATTGTAGCTATATCCATTATAAAACCTCTTGAGCTTCAATACCGATGGATTTTCGATATTCTATAATTTTTTTAATTAAGTCTTGTGGTGAATCTTTGATGATTAATTTACGACCCGACAGCATTGTTAGAGTAAGGTCTGGCGTAGTTTCCATACTTTCAATCATATGCGGATTCACCCAAATTTTTTTCCCATCTAACCGCAATACATCAATCATATTTGATTATTTTACTGATTTACTCAAAAAAATCTATAAAACAATATTATATTATATCTTTTTTTTCAATAATATCAAATATTTTTTTGAAAATTGTAAATAAAAGTCAAAAAAAAATTAGAATGAAAACTTAAGATTTGATTCCTAGGTTCAATTTCGAGTTTTTTTAATTTTAACAGTGGCAAGGATTGTAAGGGCTGGCGTAGCCAGTTCCGAAGCGTAGCGAAGGAATGAAGCGATAGCGTAACCCTGAAAAGCCTG
>JALFAW010000184.1 GCA_022773305.1 Spirochaetia bacterium | reverse complement strand
GGTATTTCAATAAGGGACAGAACCGTAAAATCTTTAAGAAGCTGGAAGCTGAAGGTTTGATTGTAGGGACTGGAGAGAACAAGAACAGAACTTATTCACTAAAAAGATAAAAGAGTGTAAGATAAAACCGCTAAAATAGCGCGGCTTTATCTTACATTGAACTGCTGTTCCTCATTACATTACGGAACAGCGTAAACAGTCAATCGATTGTTGAAACAATCTTCTTGACTTTTTATAGGAGACACATAAAAATGAAACTTTTAATCGTAATCGACATGCAGAATGATTTTATAGACGGTTCCCTTGGAACAAAAGAAGCGGTTGCAATCATACCTAATGTTGCAAAGAAAATCGCAAAGGCTCGCACTGCAGGCGAAACCGTTGTGTTCACACGCGATACTCACCAGAGCAATTATCTTAAAACGCAGGAAGGAAAGAATCTTCCGGTTCTGCACTGCGTTGAAGGTAGTGACGGCTGGCAGATTTCTAGCAAACTGGAAGTAGGGGACAGCCGTATTTTTGATAAGCCATCCTTTGGTTCGATTGAACTTGCTGACTATGTTGCAACTTTGAACGGTCTTAAAGAAATTGAACTTGTGGGACTTTGCACTGGAATCTGCGTTATCAGCAATGCTTTTATTCTTAAAGCAAAACTTCCGGAAGTTAAGATTACTGTTGATGCCAGCTGCTGCGCCTGTGTAACTCCGGAAAGTCATAAGACAGCACTTTCTGCCATGAAACTTTGCCAGATTAATGTAATTGGGGAAAAGAAAAAGCCTCAGAAGAATAATGGCGGTGTTTATAAGCTTTATACTGAACTGAAAGGCTTTAAACCAAAGATTCACAGAACTTTTCTGATTAAAAAGAATATGCCCATGCTGAGTCTTGCTTCCTGTATGATTTCTATGTTTGATGGTAATGCCAGTCACATTTATGATTTTGATGTGCCTTCAGAAAACCTCAATCTTCAGGTTTATTTTGATGGAGAAATGAATGTGTTCGATGATGAGTTTGCGATTGGACATAAACATATTCAACCAAAAAAACATGTTGATGTCCGCAATTATAAGGTCAAAGACTGCTTAAAGAAGATTGGTGATACAATTACTTTTACTTATGATTTTGGAGACGACTGGACTTTTCCAATCAGACTTGAAGAAATCATTGACGATGAAGTATACGAACAAGCCTCTCCTCTGGTTCTTGAAGGTGAAGGACTTGGAATAATTGAAGATGTTGGTGGTGTTGGAGCAATGTCGGACTGCGTAAAGGCTTTTGAAAAGAAGTCAGGTGAAGATTACGAAAGTTATTCTGAATGGCTGGGAGTCAAGAATCTGGATATTACTTACTTTAATAAAAACGCCGTAAACAAATCTCTTAAGAATGAGATAAAAGCGATTGATAAAGCTTATAAAACTATGAAGTAGACGATTATCAGAAAATGGTTTTATACGACCAGGGATTACAGAAATTTTATAATTCTCCGAATATTCAGAATATAATTAAAACTAACCGTCCGCTTGTATTTAATAAAACAAAAGATTTGGAACTTACAAATAATCTGATATCAGTTATTTCAGATGGAGAAGTTTTTACGCAAAAAATGAAAATCTTGGTGTTACAGGCTTTGATTTTGAAGATACAAAACAATAAGCCACAGACTCCATAAAGTCGGTGAATGCACTACGGCGGAAAATGGGGAAACGGGACTTTCGCTTTTTTCGGCAAATAATCCTGACCTTGTTCTGCTGGATTTGGGGCTGCCTGATATGGACGGAATGAACGTGCTGCTTTCGATTCGGGGAAAATCCAATGTGCCTGTGATTGTGGTTTCGGCAAGAAATCAGGAACAGGATATTATCGATGCTCTGGACGGCGGTGCTGATGATTATGTAACAAAACCTTTCCGACCGGGTGAACTTGTGGCGCGAATTCATGCGGCTTTGAGGAAAAAAAGAGGGAATGCCGGGGAAAGTCAGATTTTTGAATCCGACAGTCTTGTGATTGATTTTAAAAAACGGCTGGTAACTGTGGACGGTTGTGAAGTTCATTTGACTCCCACAGAATACAAACTTCTGGAACTTCTTGTGGAAAATGCTGGTAAAGTTTTAACCCACCGATACATTGCAGAAAAAGTTTGGGGACACGTTGCTGTGGAAGATTTTCAGTTTGTGCGGGAGACCATGGCAAACCTCCGTCGAAAAATCGAACACGACACTGCAGATGCCCGGTATATTCTGACAGAAACTGGTGTAGGGTATCGGTTTAGGGCGTAAAGTGGGATTTGGTAAAGTCGTTTATAATCTGGGCGTTCCGGCTGAAGCCGTCGGCTGTTCCGCACTTCGCTAGCGCTCATCCTCCTCGCTTCGCTGTGGTGGAGTTCGCAACTTCGTTGCTCCGTGCTCCATAGCCTAACGCAAAAAAGTTGAAAATTTTATCTTAATTCCAAATCACTTTTTTAAACCACAGATAATTATAAATCTGATTATTCACGGACTGATTGGTTGGAATTATAATTGGGGCGTTGCGGGGTGTCCCCGCAGAAGGGGTAGCACGCAACGAAGTGCGGGCGCAGGGGAAGGCTTTCCCCTCTTTACTTTTGCATAAAAAAGGGGACAGACCTTGTATTATAAAATAATCTTATGGAAGCAAAGTAATGCTTTTTATTGTCATTGTTACTAAGTCTTCTTCAGAACCACCATTTTCAACCCATTTCCAAGCGTTTAATGGAACTGCAATTTTTACAACTTTTCCAGATGATTTAGAAATATCCATTTCATAAACCATTGAACCAGAACGACTATCTGCATCAAAATAACCTTGATCAACACCGCCGTTGAAATATGTTGTGCCAGGTCCATAAGTAACAATCTTGAATTTAGGTGTTACATTTTCGTTCGCCCATCTTTTATCTGTAGAATAATCGAATTCAACACGGATCTTTTTGTATGAAGACAGTTTTACACCAGATTTTCCATCTACATAGAAAGAAATTCCGCCTCCGCCGTATTTCATCATTGCATCGTATGTTACAGAACCATCAGAATTGAAAACTTGATTCTGCATAGTAGCTTGATTTTCAGCAAGATTATCAGCAGAAATTTTTACAGAAATTGGTTCAATTACTGTATTTTTGGTTGATTTTGGAGCTGCTGTCAATGCAAAAAACATTGATAAAGTCAAAATCGAAGTTAAAATTTTTTTCATAAGTTACCTGCCTTTTTTAAAATTATGATTATTGTTTACATAAACGATTTTATATCAGGTTTTAAAAAAAAGCAAATATATATTAGGACAAATGTCGAGTTTTAAATTTTTATTCTTTGGGTGGCTTTTTGCTTTGCAAAAAAAGCGAGAAATGCATAGCATTTCTCGTCCCGAGTTTGCATTGCAAACTCGCGCTTTTTAAGGTTCCGTACGCACTTCGTGCTACCTTCATTCCTTCGCTACGCTTCGGAACTGGCTACGCCAGCCCTTACAATCCTTGCCACGGTTAAAATAAAAAACCTCGAAATTGAACCTAACATTTTTTTTAAAAGTTTTCTGATTAAATATGTCGTCTTATTCCATCAAATTTTATGTCATACAAAAATAATCCTGACGGTGGTGCTGTAACACCAGCTTTTGTTCTATCTTTTGACTCAAGTATTTTCTCCATTGAATCTAGAGGTTTATTGTTTTTATCAAGATTTATTAGTGTGCCCGTTAAAGTTCGCACCATTTTCCACAAAAATGCATTCGCTTCTATCTGAAAAACAAGAAGATTATTTCCCCAAATGTCTTTTTGAATAAAAAAGAAAGCATCTTCAATATACCTGTTTGTGGAAACACTTTCATCTCAGCTTGCTGCAAATGAAGCACAATCAAGTTCTCCACGAAGACAACTTGCAAAATGATTTAATCGGTCAAGATTAGGTTCATATTTTTTATCATGCCAGGTAAAACGAGAATTGTTTGCTGGAATTGTGGATT
>JALFAW010000153.1 GCA_022773305.1 Spirochaetia bacterium | reverse complement strand
AGAATCATGCGTTTTGGGAAGTCGACTGGCAATCTGGATGCTCAAAGAAGCTGATTTAAAAGTTTATCTTTATGCAAGCGATGAAACAAGAGCAATGCGAGTTTATAATCGGGAAGGTGGAGATTTACAAAAAATTAAAGATTTTACAGCAATGCGCGATTGTGAAGATACATCACGTTACAAAGCATTTTATAATATCGATAATAATGATTATTCGTTTGCCGATTTGATAATTGATGTGAATACAAAAACGCCAGATGAAATTGTAGATATCATTTTAAACAAACTTGTTGAAAAAAAACTGATTTCAGAATAATATAAAATTTGACTTTTCTCTTGTGAGGACAATATTATGAAAAAATACTTTTTGTCTATATTTATTGTTACTTCATTAATTATTTTTTTTGGATGTAAACCCATTGAACTGCCTAAAGATGACAAACTGAATTCCTCAAATACGTCAGAAAAAACAGATACGTCAGAAAAAACAGATACGTCAGAAAAAACAGATACGTCAGATAAAACAGATACGTCAGATAAAACAGATACGTCAAATAATGATATGATAATAGCACTTCCAGAAATTCCTTTGGGAAAAAACGAATTTGAAACTGCTTTTGAGGCAGTTGATAAAATGAAATCAGGTGTAAATCTTGGAAATGGTTTTGATTCTAATTCTTTTAATGAAGAGAATTTTTTGAATGGTAAAGAAGGCTGGATTGTAGAATACTCTAAAGGGACTCCTCAGGATTTTGAAACAGCTTGGGGGCAACCAGCTACTACTAAAGAACTTATACAAGGAATTAAAAAAGCAGGATTTAATGCCATTCGTGTACCTGTAACCTGGGCAGAACATATAAATTTTGATTCAGGAAATATTGATAACGCTTGGATGAATCGTGTTCAGCAAGTAGTTGACTGGATAATCGAAGAAGATATGTATTGTCTTTTAAATACTCATCATGATGGTGGAACAGAAGGTTGGGTTGAAGCTTCTTATCGTGCATTTGAAAAATATAAATTTGTCTATTCAAAATTGTACACAAATATTGCAGAGCATTTTAAAGACTATTCTGAAAAACTTATTCTTTGTGGAACAAATGAAATGATTTCCGCAAACGATAATTGGGGGAATGGAAACGAAGAAGCTATTGATACAGTTAATAAATGGAATCAACTTTTTGTAAATTCTGTTCGTTCTACTGGTGGATATAATGCGAGTCGCAATTTGTTAGTAGGAACTTATGTTTGTTCAACAGAAAAATCTGATTTAACAAATTTTATAAAACCCAAAGATAATTATGATAATCATTTGATTATGGAAGTTCACATTTATTCTCCAAAAGGTTTTGTCTGGTCACAAGAAAATTGGATTAATGATTGGGGAACTGAATGGAAATCTTATTGGGAAAATCAAATTATTGAAGAATTTAACAGGGTTAAAAAATATGCTGATGACGATGGAATGCCAGTTATTATTGGAGAATGGGGAACATTAAGCCGACGCTTTCCTGGTAAAAACGAGGATGGAACTCAAAAATGGGATTCTACAACTGACCAGGAAGGTGCAAAATTTACAAGTTTCTTCATAAAAGAATCTCGCAATCGTGGATTTACTAGTTTTTATTGGGATACACAAGAGATAATTGACCGAGCTACTGGAAATATTACTTCTCCTAAAATGGTACAAGGTCTTTGTAATAATTATTGATTTATATTTTTCATTTTAGATTTCTGTTTCGTTATCATTTAAAATATGTGGTAAAGTAAATATTAATAGGTTCAATTTCGAGTATTTGATTTACAAACCGTGACAAGGATTGTAAGGGCTGGCGAAGCCAGTTCCGAAGCGAAGCGAAGGAATGAAGCGATAGCGTAACCCTGAAAAGCCTGATTTTTGCGAAGCAAAAAGCCACCCTAAAAAATAAAAAATTCAAAACTCGACATTTGTCCTAATAATATATATAGGTAGACAGAATACGCATTATATATATTTACTTTCGTTTGAGTGTTTTTAAGTATTCTTTTTGTTCAGGAGTAATCCTAAAACTTTCTCGTGCTTTTTGGATTGTTTTGTTGTGAGTCCAAGTGTCTAATTTTTGTTCCTGCAAAAATTTAATTGCAGTGTCCCATTGATAAACTAGAGCATCTGCAAAAAGCCATGCAGTCATCATATTTACATAATATTCATCCGTTCTGATTTTGGCAGCCCATTGCAAGTATTCTTCAGAAAAGTTTTGATTCAAATAATATTTTTTCAAAAAAAGCATGGCAACACGTTTTGTGTAAGGTTTTTCATCTTGAATCCAACTGTGAATTTTTTCAATGAGTTTTTGCGGATTTTTTTCTAATATTTTTGCTCCCAAACTATCGCTTACAGCCCAATTATCAATATATGGCAAAAAAAATTCAAGTTTTCGAATATATTCGTCGTAATCTTTTATGGTATTAATAAAATAAACATGAAGACAATTTTCCTCGTGATATTTGTGTGGTAATACTTTTAAAAAATTTTCTATTATTGTCGTTGAAAGATTTTCATTAATTTCTTTTATAATTTTTTTGTAAACTGGTGAACGAATACCGATAAAATTTTGTTTCGGGACAGTTGGAACAAGTTTTGAGATAAAATCAGCATATTTTTGATCTTGATATTTAAATAAAATTTGTTGTATTTCTGTCATCTTTAATTCCTCAAACAACGAGATAATTATCTTTTGTAAAATTTAATTAGTTTTGAAACAATTTCATTTTCTTCTTCCTCATCATCCCATAGAAAATCTTTAAAATTTTTTAGACAACGATAATTAGAAATAGAAAACATAATACCAGTTCCTGTAAGTGCAATGCCAATGACAAGAGATGTTACTACAACTACTGTACTTACACCACTAGTACCAAATATTTTATATATCGAGGACGAGGCAACAAAAACAAGTAAAATGATACCAATAATGAGTTTAGCTATTTCAATTAAAATGTTTTGTTTAAAATACTTTTTCAATATCCAACATTTAAAATCATATTCATTATCTTGACTTGATGGATTCAATTTGAGAAAAGAATTAAAATATTGGTTATTTTTTGAACGTTCCAAAGCAGTTCCGATTATATTCATAAAAACTCCCATAAATAAAGAAAAAAGTAATTAATATTATATCATATTATTTTATTTTTAACTTATATTTATGATTTTTTTATACAAATTTTATGTAAGGTTCAATTTCGAATATTTGATTTACAAACCGTGGCAAGGATTGTAAGGGCTGGCGAAGCCAGTTCCGAAGCGTAGCGAAGGAATGAAGGTAGCACGAAGTGCGTACGTAACCCTGAAAAGCGCGAATTTGCAATGCAAACTCGGGACGAGAAATGCTATGCATTTCTCGCTTTTTTTGCGAAGCAAAAAGCCACCCAAAGAATAAAAATTTAAAACTCGACATTTGTCCTAATATTATATCATATTATTTTATTTTTAACTTTTATTTATGATTTTTTTTATAAAAATTTATTTAATTTTAATTTATTTCACACAATTCCTGAGCTTTTTCTTTTACTTTTTGATAAAGTGCCGAATCATCATTTTGATTTTCAGTGATAATTCTTACGAAAACGCTTCCTGCAACTATTCCATCAACATAATTGCAAAGCACTTTTGATTGTTCTCCATTTGAAATGCCAAATCCTCCATAAATTTTACTTCCACCAGCAGAAACTTTTTGCAGGAATTCAAGCGTACTTTTTTCAATCACTGTATCTGTTCCTGTAATTCCAGTTCTCAATGCAGCATAAATATAAGGAAATCCTGCATTTGCCATTTTTTCAAGTCTTTCTTTGCTCATACTTGGTGCTGCAACCGGAATATTTATCATATTATTTTCTTTGCAAGCTTTTGTTAGGCCTTCATCAAAATCAAAAGGTAAATCAGGGATAATCATGCCGGAAATTCCAGCTTCTGAAGCTTTTTTACAGAATTCCTGAATTCCTGGCGTATAAACAAGTGAAGCATAGCTCATTAAATAAATCTTAATATCTGGAAAAATTTTGTGTAGTTTTGAAATAAAGGAAAGCCCATCTTTTGTTTTGTACCCTCTTTTCAAAACCTGTGTACATGCACTTTGAATTGCGGGTCCGTCAGCACTTGGATCACTAAAAGGAAGTTGAATTTCAAGAATATCTGCACCGCCATCAACAAGTGCTTTGGCGGCTATGAAAGCTTTTTCGTCTGTAGGATAACCAGCTACAAGGTGACTCATTAAATTAATCTTTCTTTTCATATTTTCCTCATTTTTATTTAGTTTTTGTCATAAGTTTTGCATCGTGAATATCTTTTGATTCATTTAGACGTTCCAATTCTGAAACAAGAAATTCTTTCCATTGCTCTGGTCTGAAAACAGGACAGGTAATAAAAATGTCTTTATCTCCCCTACCACTCATGTTAATAATGATTGCTTTGTTTTTTGGTAAAGTTGGAGCCATTTTGATAGCTTGAGCACCAGCGTGAGCACTTTCCATTGCAAAAAGAACTCCTTCGTTTTTTGCAAAAAATTTTACAGCATTAAGTGCTTCACTATCCAATGCAGAAGTAAATTCTATTCTTCCTGATTTTCCAAGGGATGCCAGCTGAGGTCCTATTCCACAGTAATCTAATCCTGCAGAAATTGAGCGAGTTTGAAGGGCCTGCCCGTCTTCATCCAACAAGAATCTTGATTTATATCCATGCATAATTCCATCGCGTGCTGTTTTTCCACTCATTCTGACAGCATTTTCACCAATACCATCTCCAATTCCGCCGGCTTCCACACCAATTAATCTTGGAGATTTTTCATCGATGAAAGGTGCAAAAAATCCTATGGAATTACTTCCGCCTCCAACACAGGCAATCAAAGCTTCGACATCAAGATTTTTTTCAGCTGCTTGTCGTTTTACTTCTTTTCCAATCACACTTTGAAATTCTCTTACCATATCTGGAAATGGGGACGGACCTAACGCACTTCCTAAAACATAATGAGTTGAATCTGGATTTGCAGCCCAGTCACGCATTGCTTCGTTTACTGCATCTTTTAATGTGCGACTTCCACTTGTAACTGGATGAACTTTTGCACCGTACATTTCCATTGCAGCAACATTCGGCTGCTGACGGCGAACATCAACTTCGCCCATATAAACAGTGCAGTCAAGTCCAAGTTTTGCGCAGGCTGCTGCAGTTGCAACTCCATGCTGTCCTGCTCCGGTTTCTGCAATAATCCTTTTCTTTCCCATCCTTTTAGCAAGAAGGCACTGCCCTATTGCATTGTTGATTTTATGGGCACCTGTATTTGCAAGTCCTTCAAGTTTAATATAAATTTGTGCACCACCAAGAATTTCCGTTGCTGTTTTTGCAAATAAAAGCGGAGTTTCTCGTCCAATATAATCTTTTTGAATTGTTTCAAGTTCCTTTAAAAAAGTTTCATCTTTCATAGCTTCATTAAAAGCTTTTTCAAGTTCATC
>JALFAW010000149.1 GCA_022773305.1 Spirochaetia bacterium | reverse complement strand
TACAAGCTGTCCGTATGATGTATTTACAATTCCTTTGATTGCATTTCGAGTTGTCTGTGGAATCGGAGAAACAATGCTCACTTCTTCCTGGCAAGCTGTATTCAAAAAAGTTGATTTTCCAGCACTTGGTCTGCCAATTATAGCAACAAACCCCGAATGTAGAGTTTTTTCTTCTATTAATTTATCATTTTCCATAAATCTTCCTTAAAACTTTCTTCGTTGCGTAATTAGTTCGCGCCAAGCGAAAAGTTTAACAAATGAGTTTCTACAGAAACTCAAAGTTAACTCAAATGGTACTCCATTGAAAAAAACAATGCATAACTACAAATAATAATTGTTTCGTATTTTCAATCACTCTTACACAAAGACTTATTTCAAGGTATCAAAAAAACTGAAAAAAAACAATTGAGTAAATCACTGATTATCATTTTTAACTAAAAAGAGGGACAGACCTGGCTTCAAAACCAAAGTCTGTCCCTTTTTGAATTAAATAACTAAGAAGAACTCTAATATTGTGCATGTAAATTTTACGTTTAAATTTGCATACACAACACATACAATTTCAGGTCTTAGCTCAACCCAAATTGAGCCTGACGCAAATTATAGTAAGCACCCTTTTTCTCCATCAGTTCAGCTGGAGTTCCACTTTCCAAAATGCCACCTTTATCAATAACAAAAATCCTGTCAGCATTTTGAATAGTCGACAAACGATGCGCAATTACAAAACTTGTTCTTCCCTTAAGCATACTAGCAATTCCCGCCTGAACTAAAATCTCAGTTTTAGTGTCGATACTTGAAGTAGCTTCATCCAAAATCAAAATCTTAGGATTCGAAAGCATAGTTCTTGCAAAAGCTACGAGTTGCCTCTGACCGTTAGAAAGTTCACCGCCTCGCGCAGTAAGTTTTGTATCATAACCATCCTTCAGATTTCTGATAAAATCATCAGCATGCACCGCCTTACTGGCCGCAATCATTTCCTCCTCAGAAGCATCAAGCTTACCATACATAATATTCTCACGAATCGTTCCGCTGAAAATATAATTATCCTGCGTCATAATGCCCATTTGAGTACGCAAAGAATCAAGCTGCACACTTCGGATATCAGTTCCGTCAATCAAAATGCAGCCGTCATCCACATCATAAAAACGACTCACCAGATTCACAACAGTAGATTTTCCAGCTCCAGTTGGACCAACAAGCGCAATAGTTTCGCCCGACTTCACGTCAAAATCCACATTTTTCAGAACCTTCACATCCTCCTCATACCCAAAAGTAACATTTTTAAACTGCACATTACCTTTTATCATAGGCATTTTCGGAGCATCAACAGCACTTTTTACATTAGCCTTCGTATCAATGATTTCAAAAATACGCTCAGCACCACTAGCTGCATTCACAAACTGATTATAAAAATTACTCAAATTCATAATCGGCTGCCAGAACATACCAATGTAAGTTCCAAACGCAATGTAAGTTCCAATCGAAACATTTTCAATGCCAAGCACCTTTACCCCCACATAATACATCATGAGAGTTCCAACACCCCAGCAGATATCAATCCACGAACCAAAAGCATCGCACCATCTTACAGCCTTAATAAACTCACTTCTGTCCGCCCACACAAGCTGCTGAAAAGTCTTATCAGTTTCATCTTCCGCTCTAAAACTCTGAATAACCTTGATTCCCGACAAATCCTCATTAATAAACGCATTCATATTCGAAGATTTCTGCCTTTTTGCCTTCCAGTGTTTTTCCGCCATCGATGAAATCAAAATCACACCACCAATCAAAAGAGGCAACGTACACAACGAAGCAAGCGTCAACCGCCAGTTTTTCACAAACATAATCACCATAACAGCCACAACAGTCACCATGTTTGGAATCAACGTCGTAACCGCATTTTCGATAATATCTTTCAGCGAGTTCGTATCCCCTATAATCCTTGCAAGAATCTTCCCAGACGGCCGAGAATCAAAAAAAGCAAGGTCAAGCGACTGAATATGATTATAAAGCTCCTGCCTCAAATTCTGGATAACCTTATTACTCGTTTTAGCCATCAAAATCATACGGATTTTCATAGCAAGCACAGCCAGAATATTAATCACCGCACTCAAAATAATAATTCTCACAAGCCCCGGAATCTGAGCCTTCATAATATAACGGTCAATCGCACGTTCACACAAAAGCGGATTAATCAAATCAACCGTAGTCCCAACCGCCATACACGCAAAAACGCCGGCAATTTTTCCCTTATAATTCAAAAGATATTTAAACAACCTCGGCATCGTCTCAAAATTCGACTTTTTTACCAGCTGTTCATCTTGTTTAAAACTATTCATACTTCTCCCTTTAATAATCTGAGGTGCCCCTTCGGGGACGCTATGTCCACCCTTCGCTACCGCTCATCCCCTTCGGGGACTGCTTCGCAGGGGTTCCCAGCGCTCACCATTTACATCCCTTCAAACCAAATCAACACTTTTTTAACATTTTCTTCATCAAAATCAATACTGTGAATCGTAAGTTTCTTTGTACAAACCGTTTTTCAAAAGAAGCTGTTCGTGCGTACCTTCTTCCACGATTTTTCCTTTATCAAGCACAATGATTTTATCAGCATTTCGCACCGCACTGATTCTGTGAGCAATAATAATCTTGGTCATACCAGAAAGTTCAGCCAAAACATGCTGAATTTCAAGTTCAGTTTCAGTATCAAGTGCCGAAGTAGAATCATCCAGAACAAGTACAGGAGTTTTTCTGGCAAGAGCACGAGCAATTGTAATGCGTTGCTTTTGTCCGCCACTCAAACCAACCCCTCGTTCACCAATAACAGTCTGCTCTTTTTCTTCCATTTTATCCACAAACTCAGCAGAATGAGATTTTTCCAACGCCATGCGTACCTGCGCTTTTGTCATAGTTTCTTTAGAACCAAGACGAATATTTCCGTCAATTGTATCACTGAAAAGGAAAATATCCTGCATAACACACGCAATAGACCTTCTCAAAACAGGAAGCGGAATTTCTTTAATATCAGTTCCATCCATTTTGATAACGCCCGAAGTAGCATCATACATTCTTTTCAAAAGATTTATGATAGTAGTTTTTCCAGAACCAGTAGCTCCCATAATTCCAAGCGTTTGCCCAGCTTTTACCTCAAAACTTACATCATGCAAAATCTCCCGCTCACCTGACTCATAGCAGACATTCTCAAAACTGATATTTCCGCACAAATCATCACTAGTGAATAAAGCCGACTTCAAATCTTCGTCAAAATCAGAATCCTGCAAAGCAGATTTATCCTGAATATTTGGAATTTCCGCATAAATTTTATCAATACGTTTCAAAGACGCTTTTGCACTTGAAAAACCGTTTGTAAGCCAGCCAAGCATTTCCATCGGCCAAATCATATTACCAACATAAGAAACAAGTGCCGTCAGTTCTCCAATCGAAAGGTCATTTCCAAAAGGATTACCTTTTATGACCATAAGACCACCCAGAAAAATGATTAGCACATTCAAAGCACGACCAATAATCTGAATCATAGGATTGAATTTAACAAAAACACGACTCAAATCAATGTTTAATTCATAATATTTTTGATTGTGTTTATGAAATTTGGCAATCTCAAAACCTTCTCTTGCAAAGGCCTTTACAGTTCTCACACCAGAAAGATTTTCTGCAGCAGTATTATTCAATTCAGAATTTTTCTGCGCAAGCTCGCCATATAGACAATCCAAATGTTTTTCCATCAAAATGGCAATGGCACCAGATGCAAACATTCCCAGAATCGGCAAAATGGCAAGTATCCAGTTAATCTTTATCATAAAATAAATAGTTGATACAACTCGCACAAAAACTTCTGCCATCAATATGCCCATATAAGCGGTAATATCCCAAATGCGGTCAACATCATCTTTGACCCGGCTCATCAATTCACCACTGTTTATTCCGTCAAAAAAGTTTGCAGAAAGACTTTGAATCTTCTGAAAAAGGTTAATGCGCACTTCAGAAGCAATTCTACTTCCGCAAACATCGCACAAAAACTCTTTTACATATTGAAAAATAAACCTTCCAACGCCTACCAACAAGACAGCAAGCAAAAGCCCATTGAAAACCTCCATTTTACGGGCAACTAAAACATCATCAACAATATGCTGCATAATTATTGGAAAAATCATATCCAAAACAGTTCCACTAATCATAGCAAGCACAGCAATCAAATACAAAACCGCATATCGTCTTATATAACGCGATAAATGCAGTTTTTCAGTTTTTTCTTTCATTTTAGATAATACTCCGAACACAAAAAAGCAATATCAACCTGACAATTACCAAAAAAGGATATCAGTAGAATTGCAACATAGAACAGCACCAGAAAATCATAAAAAAAACAAAATGATTGAGCACAAAAAATCATTTTGCTTACAGTGAACTTGCTAAAAATACACTGAAACCAAATTTTTTAACTGGCACAACTTCAAAAAAATTAATAAATAAACTGATTTTCGGAAAAACCGAACACGACATAATCACACTGCGAGGAAGTGTGGACGAAAAGAGGATATAGTTTAAGCGAGGATTTAATCTCTTGCGACCATAAGGAGACTAAGTCCAAACTTAAAACTATTAATAAACACAAAACTATCCATTGGAATTAACCTCCTATGAAAAAGATAAAAGTACTAATGATAATAGAAAAAAGAAAAAAAATTGTCAATACCCTAGGGCAAACGCATTATAAAATGATTAGTTGTAATATCTGGCTCCCGGTCGTGATTCACAGGTCAAAAACGCGCAATAATGCGCTAGACGTTTTTTGGGGTATAGAAACTATTATAATGCCGCTCTCGCGGCAGCCCCAA
>JALFAW010000147.1 GCA_022773305.1 Spirochaetia bacterium | reverse complement strand
TCTCTAAAAAAATTGAACAGATCAAATCTAGAAGAATCAGTTCCTGCTATCATGACTGTAATAGAGGATGAAAAAGCTTCTCTCAAAAGTACAGCACTTTATGCACAAAACAATTTTGAGCTTTTGAGTAAATCAAATTCTCTTACAATTGATGAAGTTAATAACTTTGTAAAAGAATTTAATTTGTATGGTGCTTGTTATAGTGAGAAATCTGGAACAGTAATCGAAACTTTTGGAAAAACTACGAAAGTTTTGAGTGATGCAGAATTGGAGTCTATTAGGTCTGCAAGTTCAAATCCAGAAGTATTTGTTTCTGTCAAAGATGGTGAAATTCTTTTTGTTACTTCCATTGATTTTATGGGAAATGTATTAACTTTGGAAATGGAATTTAGTAGTCTTTCAACTTTGGAAAAATATGCAATGTTGATGTCTTGCGTTTTTACTGTGTTTATTGATGATTTACGAGTCGAAACTACTATCAAAGATAATAAAGGTAATTATCTTGTAGGAACTACACTAAATAATGAAGAAATCTATAAAGAGATTTATACAAATAAAAAAACTTATCATGGTGACAATGTGATTAATGGTTTGGATTACATTTCTGTTTATCTTCCTATTCCAAATAATGATAATAAAAACGCTTCCTTGTTTATGGGAATTTCCACAGACCATGTAAAAACAATCAAGAAAGATATTTCTACAGCTTTAATTCCTTCTGTTATTTTCATTATTTTTGAAATAATTTTTGTGATTATGCTTTTATTTGCAAAACTTGTGATGAAACCTCTTGGTAAAACTGGAAAAGCATTTGAAATTTTAAACGGTCAATCTGGTGTTTCTGATTTGACTATTCGCATTGATTCTAAAAATAATGATGAAATTGGAAAAATTACAAATGAAATCAACATATTTATTTCTTCACAACAAGATTTGCTTGGTGATGTAAAAACTGCAAATGATTCTTTGAAAGAAATTGGCGAAAGTCTTGCTTCAAGCTCACAGCAATCGGCTAGTGCAATTTCTCAGATTATGGCTAACATTGAAAGTGTTAACCATTCTGTAGAAAAACAGACTATGGCTTTACAGAATGTTCAAGACAGATTAATCCAAAATCGCGAAAATGTTACTAGTCTTGAAGAATTGATTTTAAAACAGTCTGAAGGAATCAGTGAATCTTCAGCTGAAATTGAAGAAATGATTGGAAATATCAATTCAGTTACTCAAAATGTTGGAAAAATGTCGATAGAATACAGTGAGTTGATTTCTATTACAGAAAATGAAAAAGCTCGTCAAAATAGTGTTGCTCAACAGATTGCAGAAATGGCACAACAGTCACAACATTTGACAGATGCAAACAATGTAATTTCTCAGATTGCTTCCCAGACAAACCTTCTTGCAATGAATGCAGCAATTGAAGCGGCTCATGCTGGTGAAGCTGGAAAAGGTTTTGCTGTCGTTGCAGATGAAATTAGAAAACTCGCTGAAAATTCTGGTACTCAGTCTAAGGCAATTAAACAGGAACTTGACCAGCTTACAAATGTAATTTCAGAAGTTGTAAATAATTCTGCTCTTCAAGTAAAGGGTTTTGAAAATATTATGACAAAAGTTTCATCAACTGATGTTCTTGTTGATCAGATAAACGTTGCTATGAAAGAACAGCACACTGCATCTGAACAGGTTCTTGTTGCACTAAGAAATATCAATGATGCATCTTTGAAAGTTCAGGAAACTTCAAAAGAAATGGCTGCAGGTGTTGAAGCTGTAGGTGAAGCTACACAAAATCTTACTCAAATTGCTGATACAGTTTCAGGCAGCATGGAAGAAATGCAGTCTGGAGCAAAGGAAATTAATTATTCAGCACAAAATGTTTCTGATATGGCTATAAAAACAATGGATAATATTTCAAAAATGTCTGAAGTTGTTTCTAAGTTTAAGCTGCAATAAAATTCAATTAGCAAAGTTTGCATTCTGATAATTTATGGGAAACTCATGAAAAGTCGCATTTGATTTTTTCTGAGGTTTCCATAGATTATTTCAAAAAAAGTGAGGTTTTTTATATATTTTTTTAAGCGGAGAAAGAGAGAATGAAGCAGTACAAATGGTATCAAATCTCACTGATTGTGTTATTCAGCATTTTTGTGAATTTTATTGGGCGCTTTTTTGCTGATACTTTTCAATTGCCCTTGTGGCTTGATTCTTTTGGCACTTTTTTAACGGCTTATATTCTTGGACCGGTTTGTGGAATTATGGTTGGAGTGGCAGGGAATATTATACATGGTCTTTCACATCCGGTTTCTTTTGCTTATGCTTTCTCTTCTGTAGCGATTGGTATTACTGTAGGTTATTGTTCCAAAAAAGGATGGCTTGAAACTCTGCTAAAAACTATGAGTCTTGCCATGCTCGTGACGGTTATATGTTCGTTCATGTCTTGTCTTGTTGATATAATCTTTTATGATGGAAAAATTGGAAATATCTGGGGGCAGGCAGTTTCTGACTATTTTGAAAACATTGGAATTTATTATTTTTTCAGAGTTTTGCTTGGTCAGTTTTATGTTGATTTTCTTGATAAAGTAGTTACTCTTCTGCTTTTGCATTTTTCCATAAAAATCTATGAAAAGTTGAGTTTAAATCTTCCGAATTTTCTGAAACCTTTAAACACTTCCTCCATTTTGGTGATATTATTTTCCAGTTTAATTTTTTTGTGTCCATCTGAATTGACTGCAGAAGATTTTAAAACTATTGGAAAAAAGGATTATAATTCTTATATCAGAACCATTTATAATAAGGAAAATGGTCTTCCAAGTGGTAAAACAAATGCAATTGCTGAAACAAGAGACGGCGTTTTGTGGATTGGAACTTATGAAGGTCTTTACAGATTTAATGGAAATGAATTTAAGTTCATGGATAATCTGGATTCAATAAAAACTGTTCGTAGCCTTTTTGTTGATAATGAGAATAGACTTTTTGTCGGAACAAACGATGATGGCATTTCTGTTTTAATAAATGAAAAAGTCACTGGAATTCTAGATGAAGATTCAGGTTTACCAAATAATTCTGTCAGATGTATCACACGTGGTTCAAATAACCTTTATTATGTTGGTACTTCGGGAGCTATGGCAGTACTTTCAATTGAAGACGGACTTAAAGTAAAAAAAACTTTTCCACAGATTGAAGGTGTGATTTGCATTGATTCTGATGAAAATGGTAATATCGCTGCTGTCACTTATGATGGAAAACTTTTTATTTTGAATGGAACGAAAATCATAGAACTCAGAAAAAATGAATTGTTTACGTCTGTGACTTTTTCAAATGATGGAATTATATATGCATCAACTGAAAATAGTCAAATTAGAAAGTTTAAAATACAAAAAAATTGTGATGCTTATAATGTAATTCCAGTAGATTTTGGAAATGAAATATCTTGTCCAGATTTGAGACATATCAATTCGCTTTATTTTTATGATGATGTTCTTTTTGTTGCCGCTGATAACGGAATAGGTTATTTTTTTAATAATAATTTTGAAAAAATTGAAACGGGAAGTTTTAATAATTCTGTTGATAATGTTCTGATTGATTTTCAAGAAAATCTGTGGTTTACTTCGTCAAGACTTGGTCTATTAAAGATGTGTAAATCACCATTTTCTGAAATTTATCTATCAGCTGGATTTCAGGAAGTGGTTGTAAATTCTATTGCAAGTTTTGAAGGAAATCTGTATTTTGCAACTGATGAAGGACTTTCTGCTATAAATCAAAAAACTGGAAAGTCTGTTTCTAATGAATTAACTGAATATTTGAAAAGAACTAGAATTAGGTGCCTTTTAAAGTCAAGTGATAATAAGTTTTGGATTTGTACAAAATCAAAAGGTCTTCTATGTGTGGATTCCAGCGGAAATATCATTAAAGTTGTTCAAAATCATCAAGCAAGGGTTGTGAAAGAACTCAGAGATGGAACTATAGTTGTCGGTGCAAATGATGGAATAGGTTTTATTAAAGATTTTCAGATTGTAAAATGGTTTTCTGATTCTGATGGTCTTGAAACCTCTATGATTTTGACGATTAATCAAACAAAAAATGATGTAGTTTTTGCAGGAACGGACGGTGGAGGCATCTGTGTTTTCAAAAAGATTAACAATGAGTGGATTTTAGAACAGGTGTTGAATCGGAAAAATGGTCTTAGTTCTAATGTAGTTTTGCGTACTGTTAATGATTTTGATGGTTCAATTGAAACTGGGAATTTTTTTGCAGTCACAAGTAACGGAATTTGTTACATTATTCCATCTGGCGATGAATATCAGATTAGATATCTGGCAAATTTTCCTTACACAAATAATTATGATATGGTCATTTCCAACAATAAATCTGTTTTCGTGTTGGGAAGTGCTGGTATTTTTGAAGTTAATAGGAATGAACTTTTGTCAGGGGAAAAACTTGAATACAATTTGTTAGATTTAAAAAAAGGCTTGCGTGGTTCTTTGACGGCAAATTCTTGGAATTATATCGATGAGAAAAATAATCTTTATCTTTCATGTGATTCTGGAGCAAGTTGTATAAACCTAGATACTTTTGATAAAGATGATAATTCATATCGCATCCAGTTAAAATCAGTTTTGATTGATGATGAGAATTATTATTTGCAAAAAGATGCTCCGTGTGTCATTTCACCTGAAAAAGAACGTTTGGAAATATTTCCTGAAGTTATAAATTATTCAATAAGTAATCCTCTTGTGAGAGTTTACTTTGAAGGTGTTGATGAAAAACCGCAAATTATTCCTCAAAAATCACTTACAAGTTTTGTTTACACACACATAGAACCCGGAGTGTATAATTTTCATATCGGTATTTTAAATGATAAAGGAACAAACGTTGTTGAAGAAGCTGTTTACGTTTTTCAAAAGCAGTCGCATTTTTATGATTACTTGTGGTTTAAATTTTATCTCATAATTGTTGCGGCAATTGCAATTGCATGGCTTACATGGTATTTGACTTTTAATATTCAAAGCAAGAGAATTGAAAAACAGCAAAAAGAAATTGATGATTTTAAAAAACAGGTGAGGATGGTAAATGAAACAATCTTTGCCATTGCAAATTCGGTTGAAGCCAGAGATAAAAGCACAGGTCGTCATTCGCTGAGAGTTGCAGATTATTCTGTCCTGATTGCAAAAGAAATCGGCTACTCTGATGTGGAACTTGAAAATCTTCATAAAATTGGACTTTTACATGATATTGGGAAGATTGGTGTTCCAGATTCTATTTTGAATAAACCTGCAAAATTGAATGACGAAGAATATCGGATTATGAAAACGCATGTTGACATCGGCGGTGAGATTTTAAAAGATTTTACACTTGTTCCGAATGTTGCCGAAGGTGCAAAATATCATCATGAACGTTTTGATGGAAAAGGATATCCAAATGGACTGAAAGGTGAACAAATTCCTTTGAACGCAAGAATTATTGGAATTGCAGATGCTTTTGATGCTATGACAGCAAATCGTGTTTATCGAAAAGCTCAGAATCTGTCTTATGTTGTGGATGAACTGAAACGTTGTAAAGGCAGTCAGTTTGATCCAGTACTTGTGGATGTTCTTTTGAGGTTAATTGAAAATGATAAAATAAAAATTGAGGTTTCAAGCTAGTTTGAGGGAAATTATGAGATTTAAAAAATATCTTGTTGCACTGATTACAACATTGTTTTCCATCTGTGTGATTTGGAGTATCAATAAGTTTTTGATAAAAGTTCCTCAAAAAGAAGCAGTAAAAATTGGTTTTGTTTACATTTCTGACGAAGCTACAGCCTATACAAATAATTTTTGTCGTTCGCAGCGTGAAATAGAAGAAATTTTTGGTGCTAAAATCAAAACTATTGCAAAATATAATATTCCTGATATAGAAAATGAAGTAAAAAGTGCAGTGACTGATTTAGTTAATCAAGATTGCAAACTTATTTTTTCTACGAGTTATGGCTATGGTCAGTTTGTAAAAGAATTAGCTCAGAAGTATCCAGATGTTCAGTTTTGTCAGGCAACGTGCGATAATGCAAATCAAGCCCCTGTTCTTCCAAATTATCACACTTTTATGGGAAGAATTTTTGAAGGAAGATATGTTTGTGGAGTGGTGGCAGGGTTAAAACTTCTGGAACTTTTGCAGGCAGGAAAGATTAATAGCAGCAATGTTGAAGTTGGTTATGTTGCAGCTTATCCTTACCCAGAAGTAATATCTGGTTTCACTGCTTTTTATTTAGGTGTGCAAAGTATAATTCCCGAAGCAAAAATGATTGTTAGGTATACAAATACATGGGGTGATTATTTAACAGAAAAAAAATGTGCTCAGCAACTTATTGATGAAGGTTGTGTTATTATTGCTCAACATTCTGATACTTTTGGACCGGCAGTTGCTTGCGAAGAAGCATGTGTAAAAGATAAAAAAGTAGTTTATCATGTTGGCTATAATCAAAATATGTCTGATGTTGCTCCAACTACTTCTCTAATCTCTTGCCGTATAAACTGGACTCCATATCTAGAACAGGCTGTAAGAGCAGTAATTAGTGGAAAACGTATTGAGTCAGTTGTGAAGTCAAAATTAAAAGGAAATGACTCTGCTTTTGGATTTGACAAAGATTGGGTTGAAATGTTAGGAACAAACAGAATAATCGTGTCACCAAAAATGTCATCAGAAATAGAAAAACTTAAAAGACAGTTCAGTAGTGGAAAACTTACTGTATTTAAAGGTAATTTTATCGGAGTAAATCCTTTTGATGAAAATGATGTCTGGAATTTGAATACACCTTTTTATGAGAATAAAGAACAAAGTTCTCCGTCTTTTAATTATATTTTACAGGATTGCATTATTGTTCGTGAATAAATATCGTTTTATAACTGATTTCACAACGCGGATAAAATCACAAAACCTTAAATCCTGATTATTCTTGAGTGTGTTAGAATTTCATTTCCTTCTTCAGTGATAAGAACATCATTTTCTAATCTGCAACCACCAATTTCTTCATGATAAAGTCCCGGTTCACAAGTTAAAATCATGCCAGGTTTAAAAGTGAGTGATGATTCAGTTTTTACACTAACTCTAGGAAATTCATGAATTTCAAGTCCGATTGCATGTCCCAAAGTATGAGGCATTTTTCTTTTTTCTTTTGCAAAAATCATATCGGCGGTTTTAGCAGCTTCACAGATTGATTTTCCAGGTGCATAAAGTTTTACACATTCATCATAAGCTTTTTGCACGAGAGAAAGCTGTTTTTCCTGTTCTTCAGTAAGTGGACCTTGAGCTATGGTAACAGTCTGGTCGCTAGTGTACCCGTTGTAAACAACACCAAAATCAAGAATCGAAAGACCTTGTGCAGGCCATGGATTTGCCGTATAACCTGGAAATGCATGAATTGCAAAACTTCTGGAAGGCCCTGCGGCAAGAGTGTCAAAACCTGTGCGCTGGCATCCGTTTTCGCGGAGCATTCGTTCAATCAAAAGAGCTACGTCTGTTTCTGTTGTAATTGTTCCAGCTTTTATTTGATTTTCAATTTCATCTAAGATTAAATCACCCACACGGCATGCTTCTTTTGTACATTCGATTTCATATTCATCTTTAATCAGGCGGCAGTCAGTTACAAATTTGTGTGCGCCGTATTCGCTGCATCGGCAGGTAAAATTATTCAGTTTATCAATAAATTTAAGATATTCGATATAAGTAAGATATGGCGGAAGTTCAATTCGTTCAAATTTTGCTTTTGAAGTATTGGTTGAGAGAACTGCCTTAAGTGCGTTGTATTTATCGTTTGAATAGCGTGTGTATGGGATGATTTTATCACAAAAAGCATTCAATTTTGCAAGATTTTCATCCCAGGGAATCAAAATGGAATAGCCTGTATTGTAGATTATTAAAATTGCATCGCTTGAAAAATTTGAATAATATGCAAGATTTGGGTCACGGTGTTCTTCTGCATCAATAAAAACGCAGGCACCTATTTCATTTTGAGTCAAATAGTCAGCCAAAACATTACGTCTTGTTTTAAAGATTATTTCCATTTCTTTTTTCGAATATTCTTTCATTTTTTTTCATAACTCCCAGTTGAAAATTAAGTTTGTAATTAAACTTTTTTTATCATAAAATGTATTTATCACGAAAGTCTGATTTTTCATCCTTTTTTTGATTTTACTTTTTGAATAATCGTATGAATAATTTCATCTTTTGTGATGATAAGTTCCGCAATTCCAATTACTGCAAATAACAGGGCAGTCAAAATCACAGGAATACCATAACTTACGATTCTGGAATTTTCGGCAAAAAACTTTACAAGCAGAGAATGAACAAAATAACATGGAATTGCAGCAATAATCGAATAAACAGCCATTTTTAAGATGTAGCCTAGAGTCTGGAAAACAACTTTGCGGATTTTAAATGAATCTAGCTTTTTCATAAAAATAAAAAGAAAAAGCGTATTTACAAAACTGGCTAAAGTAAGTGCCAATGCAATTCCGTTTCCTCCAAAAGGACGAACAAAAACCAAAGCCAATACAATGTTTGCTCCAAAACTGATTATTCCAGCCAAAGTCGGTAATTTTGTATTTCCTTGTGCATAAAAAGCTGGGGAAATAATTCTGTTCAGCGCAATAAAAAGTAATCCCATAATATGAAAACGGAATTCCCCAAGAGTGAGCGCAACCGAATCATCATCAAAACTTTTTGATTTATATAGAAGAGAAATTAATTCTTTACCAGTGATAAGTGAATAAACAGTAACCGGAATAGAAATAAGTGTCATGATTTTAATAGCCTGAATGAGCATTTTATTGAAATCTTCCCATTTTTGACCGCTAGCAAGTCCACTTAAATCCGGTAAAATTACAGTCCCTATGGAAACTGCAAAGATTCCAAGTATTAATTCTTGAAGCCGCAGACTGTACTGAAGACTCGATGCAATTCCATCTCCCGCTCGATTTGCGAGAGAAGTTGAAACAACATCGTTTAATTGGTATGCTGCCATGCCAATAATTGTCGGCACCACAAGCGAAATTACTTTTTTTGTACCAGGATTTGAAAAAGTTTTTTTGAGAGAAGTAAAGCAGATTTTCCATCCTGTTTTTCTGACAAATGGCCATTGAAAAAATGCCTGTACACAACCTCCAAGAATCACACCAATCGACATAGCTCTTGCAGGATTTTCTGTGAATGGAGCCAGTACATAAGTTGCGATAATCACAATTGCATTAAATAAAACCGGAGTGAATCCTGATGGAGCAAAAATTTTACATCCGTTAAGAATTCCCTGAAAAAAAGCAGCAATGGAAATCACAAAAAGATAAGGAAACATGATTCTTGTTAAAATAGTGATTTCATCTTTTTTCAAAAGCCATGCCTGAAGCTGCATTGCGTAGTCGGCTGCAGTCGTGTCAGTTGGTTTTTTACAGAAAAGCGGCATTAAAAGTGGTGTAATGATAATTCCAATCACAACGACACAAGCAGTCAAAAACGAAACAAGTGTAAAAGTTGCTTTAAGAAATTCTTGAGTGGAATTACGGTTTTCTGATGAATCGTCTTTTTCCAGATAGGATTTAAAAGTCGGGATAAAAGCAACGGAAATAGCATTTTCGGCAAAAAGACGACGGAAAAGATTTGGAATCATAAATGCGGTGGAAAATGCGTCGGCGTGCATGCTCGTGCCTAAAAAAGAAGCTTTTGTCATTTCACGAAGCAATCCCATGATACGAGAGGCAAAAGTCATGAGCGAAAGCACAAGTCCCGACTTAACTATAGATTTTTTTTGTTTTACAATTGTTGTTTCAGAATTTTCATTTCTAGTCATTTTTCTCATTTTTTCCTTAAATTGAGTTTAAATGGGGACAAACCTTGAATTGAAAAAAAATAAAGTTAAGGTTTGTCCCTATTTATATCCCTTTTTTTGCGTCAAAACTTAGTTACATTAATTGGACAAATGTCGAGTTTTAAATTTTTATTCTTTGGGTGGCTTTTTGCTTCGCAAAAAAAGCGAGAAATGCATAGCATTTCTCGTCCCGAGTTTGCAATGCAAACTCGCGCTATCCGGGGTTCCGCTATCGCTCCAGCCGCTTCCCTCGCTTCGCTCAGTCCAGTGGCCACCTTTGGTGCCCCTACTATCCTTGCCACGAGAGAAACTCGAAATTGAACCTAATTAACAAGTTTTCCAAGAATTTACATAAATCATAATAAAAAAATTGTTTAATTTTTTCAATTCATTTATAATATTTAAACCATTTTTTATAATTATTATAATTGAGTTGTGATTTAAAAAGTTTGGAGGTGCAATTTGTCTAGAAAAACAGGATTTTTTTCTAAAGTAGGCAAAACCAGAATTATTCCAATTGGTTTAAAAATTCTTTTGATTTTTATTTGTTTGATTTTGCTTTCAAATTTCGCAACAAATTATATTTCGCTACAACTTAGTCAGCGTCAGTTAATAAATTTGAATAATACAATTATGGTTGAACAGCTTAAAGAGCTTTACAACAATGCAACAAATCAGTATCAAATTTATACTTATTCAAATAATAAAGATGAATGCATGGAATCGATGAGAAAAGTTGCATCGGCTGGTTTTTCAAATCCAAACAGTGTTGCACTTTCTGTACGAATAGATGGAAATTTAGGTTTTGTTGTGTCAAATAATAGAAATTCTATTTGGAGCAAATTTTCCGATTTGGAAGCACTCGTTGAAATGAATAATCGTCTGGCAGATGGAATAAGTGAAGGTTCTATAAATTTCAGGAATATTGACGGCGATTATATTGGTGTCTACAAATATCACGAGGATTGGGAAACTTACATTATCCGCGGAGAAAAACGTTCTGATCTTTCCGAAAACAATCTAAAAATCTTCCTTTATATATCTTTGATGATTGTGGGTTTGACTTTGATTTTTATCGTAATCGGTTACATCATTCTGGAAAAAGAATTTTCTACGCTCAAGTCGTTTACTTCAGATTTAATACGCATGCAGAAAAACAAGCAGCTTGAGTTAATCGACCTTTCTAATGCTTCAAATGATGATATAACTTACATGGCAGCTTCGTTTAATTCGCTTTCAACTCAGGTAAACAGTCTTCTTGGAACATTCCAGAAATTCGTTTCCAAAGATATTGTTGCAAAAGCTTATTCAGGACAGGATGTTGGTCTCGAAGGAAGTCAGGAAGAATTGACAATGCTTTTTTCTGATGTAAAAAGTTTTACTTATAGAACAGAAACTTTGGGAAATGACATCATTGAAGTTTTGAATGTTCATTATAATCGCGTAATTCACAACGTTCACGAAAACACAGGTATTGTAGGTTCTATTATTGGTGATGCAATTCTTGCAATCTTCGGAACTCTTGAATCAAAAATGTCCAAATCTTACAATGCTATCCGTTCTGCCTGGGATATCACTCATGCCACTGCATCTTTACGACAATCCATGATTGTTCGCCGTGAAGAAATCGAAAAAACTCGACAGCTTACAGAATCTGAAGAAAGGGTTTTCAAAGCAGTTATGGTTGATGTAGGAGTCGGAATTGACGGTGGAAATGTATTTTATGGAACAATCGGACGAAATGATATTTCAGATCCGCGCCAGTCTCACATGGCAAATACAGTTATTGGTGATACAGTTAATTCAGCTTCACGTTTGGAAGGTCTGACCCGCATTTATCATCTGCCAGTAATTGTTTCAGAATATGTAAAAAATGAAGTTCTAAAAGAAAGTGCAAGATATAAGTTTTTTGAAATCGATACTGTTCAAGTAAAAGGTAAGACAGAAGGCAAAAAAATATTTTTCCCGTTTGATACAAATGAAATGGATGACAGCATTCTTGTTAAGTTTGCTATTTTTGAAGAAGGACTTTCTGCATATTATAAAGGAGATTGGAAATCGGCAAGAAAACTTTTTAAAGAAGCTGATTTGGATGTAACTCAGGTTTTTCTTGAAAGAATGGGACTTAGAAGTGCCCCAGAAAATTGGAGTGGAATATGGACAATGACAACAAAATAAATGAAGAGAATCTTGTTTTGGAAGAAAAAAATGAAATACATCAGAAAGTAATGCTGTTTTTGGGTGAGGAACTAGAGAATATCCACAAAAGTTCACAGAAACAGATATATGATATCGAAAAAGAGTATGATAAAACAAAAAAACATAAATCTCCTTTTGTAGCTTTGATTCTTGCAGGTTGTTTTGTGGTTGTAATTGGGATTTCTTTTATGATTCATAAAATTGTAACTGTTAAAAATTCTGAAATTCAAGTGAGTTTGCAAAAATTTGATGATTTGAATTTAAAAGGACTTTTGGATACTGTTTCATCTGCACAAAACAATTATGATAATGCTGTAAAAACAAAGACAACTATTGAAGCAAATATGGAATCAAAATTAAAAACTGCATCAGAAACTTATGAAAACGATATTTTTATTCTTGATTCACTAAAACTTTCCAAAACTCAATATGACAATCGACTTGAAGAAATCAAAAAACAGTATAACGAAAATGTATCAGAAATTCACAAAGAATTTGATGAATCTATTGCTCAAGCAGAAAAACAGATTCAGGAATATAAAAAACAACTTGCAGAATTTGATACGGCAAAAATTGAAGCGGCACGTGAGCAGGAAAAAGCCTTGAATAGTGAACGACAGCTTAGAAAACTCGAAACCGAAAAACTTACAAAAGAATACGAAGACAGAATTGCCGAAATTAATAATTCTATGGAAGAAATGCGTATCAAAAATAGTGAAGAAATGCGTAATACTGTATTGGAAGTAACAAATAAATATCAGGCTGAAATTGATACTTTGGATCCTCAATTAAATGATGAGAATGCAAACTCTATAATCCAAGAAGTGAGTATGTATGATGTAGAAAATTTTACTGGAAAACAAATGTTTGCCGAAAGTGAAATTTATTCAGAAAAAATAGAAAATGCTGTGAATGCTTATCAGAATTTATATGATGAATATGATTATATTGATAAAACTGTTGCTTCTATACCTCAAAAAAAATCAATTCCGCAATATGTAAAAACTTCCAGAAGCCTTGTAAATGCAATGGGTAAAGCTTTTTATAACACAACAATGTCACTTTATGATGAAACAGTAGAATTAAATCTGGAAATTGATGACCTTAATGAAGAAATTGAACAACGCAATCAGAAGATAGAAGAAAAAAATCAAGAAATAAAAAAAATCAATGTGGAATTTGATGAAGAACGAAAAAATCTTGAAAACGAATATCAAAAAAATTTAACAAATCAACAGAAAGAATATGAAGAAACACTTGCTTGTTTTATGGGATTACAAAATATTAGTGCTATTTTCTTGGGTGTTAAGATAAAGGCTGTTTATAATGAAATAAATCTAACAGAAGAAGAAATCCAACAGGAAACACAAATTCGTTTTGATACGAAAAAAGCAGAATATGAAACTCAAAAGGAAAATGCACGTCAGAATTATCTTGCGCAAAAAAGACAAAATGAATATGAAATTCAAAATGAAATATCTTTGGATGAACAAAATCAAGTTTCTTCACAACAATCTGAACAAATTGAAAATGAAGAATTTCAAAAGCAACAAAAAACTGATTCAATAATCAATAATAATGAAGATTTGAACAGCAAGAATGATGAACAGGAATTTATTTTTGAAATACCTTCAGACGATGAGATTCTTGAACAAGTACGAGCTCAAATTCCATTGACAAAAACTGTTGTGGAAAATCTGACAGAAATTGAGGTTTTTGTTGCTCCTAGAGCACATTATTTGATAACAGAAGAAGGTGTCAATGCTGAAATAAAAACAGCAAAACCAATAAAAGGTAAAATATTCAAATCAGACGATGGAAAATTTGTGTTTGAAGTATCGCCAGATAAAAATGGGGTCATACCTGCTGTAAATTTTGAAGAAATAGATAAAGGTGTGCCAATCAAAATTCTATCAAAATAATTCTTTTTGAACTATATTAGGATTGTTATACTCATGAATTGAACTTTCTTTGCCGATAATATCTATGATGGAAGATTCTAATTTTTTACATGAATTGCAAGTTGCAATCAATAAAAAAACAGACTGGTTCAATACTACTCGTTTGCAAGATTTAGTTTCTCAATATAGATTGAAATATACTTGCATCCATAATCTATATGATATGATGGTCAAAAAGAATGTTATTATTCCAGATCCATATAGGTTGGATAAAAAGATTTCAAAAATAGTGATTCCTCCAAGAGATGGATTTTCAGATTCAGATATGCCAAAAGTTTTTGGAGAACGTTTTTCAGAATATGAGATGATGTTGGATTACATTACAACTTACATGCGATTTACTGTTGATACCCTTACTATTGTAAATGTAAAAAAACTTATTGAATTTAACCATTTTTTAGACTGGAAAAATCTTTCTGTAAACAGTTCTGACGCAAATACTCATTCTTTCGCACTTTGTATAACAACTATAAAGAATGGTGCTCCCAGTGTTATTCAAAGTATGATTACAGATAGTGTTTCAAAAGTTAGTTCAGCTGCAGAAGAAATTGAAAAAATATTAAAAGAATACAGTGTTTTTCAAAAAGAGTTATATAAGACAAGCATTCGTACTAATCTGTTTTCACATCCTGATTTTAATAAGGAAAAAGCTTTTTCTTCTGCAGAAAATGAAATGGCTGAAATTAAAAGGCTTTATCCAAAGGTTTTTGGTAAACAACCATTCTATTCAGATTTGATTACAGAAATTATTGATGAGGAGTTTGGTTCCGACGCTTCCAAAAGACGAGAAAAAGTGTTGGAAAAACTTCAGATAAAAGACATAAATGCTTCATCTAATGAAAAAAAGAAAAGAGTTGTAAATTCAAAAGATATGATTATGCTAGCCGTTCAGGCAATCGGTGGAATCGCTCCGTCTTTGGCTCAAATACATCAGAAAGTTGAAGAAAATTTTACACTTTTATTCACACAAAAGCAAAGTTTTTTTTCTAAACTTATTGCATCGTTAAAAAAATCTTTTAAAATCAAAGATAAACCGAAAATTTGCAATATTCCTATAAAGGATGCAAGAACTGGAAGTGAGCATTATCAAAAAATTGATGTTTCTGAATTTTTGCTTGATCTTGTGAAAAAGGTGCACATTTTAAACGGCATTGCAACACGCCAGACAGAATATTCAAAGATTGAACATTCTAGTGAAGAAGCAATTCTTTCTTTTGTAAATAAACAAATTTCACAAATGCAGTCGCTTTTTAGCATCTTGAATGCACTTGACGGATATTTCAAAAATAATGTGGAAAACTCCTTGCGTCCAAAAGTTCGGGGCATGCAGATTGAACTTTCTTCCATGAGGAATTCTATTGTGAATGCAAACAAAAAGCGTGGTGAATATGCAAGTTTCAAAGAAGAAAACGAACAAATGAAAAAACTTGGAATTGAAGAAGATGAATAAACTAAATTGGAAGAACATACTTTCTATTCTTTTAATATTTATTGCAGTTGTTACTCAACTTGTAGCAGAAGATGATTTTGAAAATCGTTCCTTGCCGGAAAAATCTTTTACGATAGTGGAATCAACTCAAAAACATGAACTGAATCCTCACATTACTACAAATTCGCATGATTCAACTATTTTAAATGGACTTTTTGAAGGACTTTTTTCGTATAATCCTGTTACACTTGAGCCATATCCTGCAATTGCTACAGATTATAGAATTTCTAGAGATAAAAAACGATGGACAATAACAATCCGTGAAGATGCAAAATTTTCAAATGGGGAAAAAATTACAGCGCAGAGTGTTCGTGATTGTTGGCTCAGACTTTTGTCAACACCAAAAGCACCTTATGCATCTTTGCTTGACATAATTCGTGGTGCAAAAGAGTTTAGAAATGGAACCGGAAGCGAGCAGGATGTGGGAATATATCCTGCAAGCGAAACAAAACTTTCTATTTATCTGACAAAACCTGCAAATTATCTTGCAAAAGTTCTTTGTCATTCATCTTTTTCTATTACACATCCAGAACCTGATGTATACAGCGGAGCATTTCAACTGAAGTCTGTTATGAACGGAATTTATACACTTGAAAAAAATCCATATTATTGGGACAGTAAGAATGTATTTATGGAAAATGTTTTTTTTGTGCAAAGTGATGATGTAGAAGAAAATGTTTATCTTTACAATACTGGAAATGCTGACTGGATTACTGCAAATGTAAATTCTGAAAAAATTATCGATAAAGATGCCATTCAGATTAATGCAGAGTTTGCCACAATGTATTACTTTTTTAAAAATTCATCAAAAAAACATGCAGATTTTGTGAGTGAGAATGGAGAAAATGTCTGGGATTATCCAGAATTTAGAAATGCTGTTCTGGAAGCAATTCCGTGGGATGTTTTTAGAAAAAATGCAAGTGTTCCAGCGACAACTTTTGTTTATCCTCTTACGGGATATCCAACGGTGGAAGGATTTTCTTATACAGATGAATTTGAAGCTTCTTTGAAGATGAAAGAAGCACGTCAAAAATATGATATTCCGCAGGAACAGATTCTGGTTTTGGAATTCTTGATTACAAAATATACTCTTTCTGATGAAGCAAAACAAGCTTTTAGCGATGCACTTTTGCCACTTGGAGTAGAACTGAAGTTTATAGAAGTTAATCCTTACTCGTATCTTGCGGAAGTGGGTAAATCAAATGCAGATTTGTTTGCTTACAATTGGATTGGGGATTTTGCGGATCCTCTGGCTTTTCTGGAACTTTTTAGAAGTGATTCTTCTTTGAATGATTCAGGCTGGAAAAATGAGCAGTTTGATGCACTTTTGGATAAAGCTGCTGTAGTTTCTGCAAATGAGCGACTGGAACTTTTGGCACAGGCTGAAAATCTTTTGCTTGATTCTGGAATGGTTATTCCAATTATGCATCCTGTTTGTTTTAATGTGATTGATTCAAAAGAAATTGGTGGCTGGTTTGCAAATGCTTTTGATGTTCATCCTTTGAAATATATATATAGAAAGGAAAATCAAAATTTGAATCAGATTTTCAAAAATAACACAATTTGATTTTAAACTGTGGCAAGGATAGTAGCCCCTGCGAAGCAGTCCACTGGACTGAGCGAAGCGAGGGAAGCGGATGAGCGGTAGCGAAGGGCGAATAGCCTGTTTTTGGTTTGTTTGTTTCCTTTTTTCTGATTAAAGTCTAAAGGTTTTGAGCGGTAATTATCGAGTAGAGATGAGGTAAGTCGAAGAAAGTGAAGTCAAGGAAACAAAAAAAACAAAAGCCACCCAAAATATAGAATATAAAATATTATTTATTGGTTCGCAGAATTGAAAAACCTTGAAAATAGGTCTATAATATTATCACTTTTGAATTAAGGGGCATTTTTTATGGTAATTTTAACTTTGAATTGTGGTTCATCTTCTGCAAAATATCAGGTTTACGATTGGGATAACAAAGAAGTAATGGCAAATGGTGTTGTAGAACGCATTGGAATTGAAGGTTCGTGCATCACTCACAAAGCAAAAGGTAAAAAAACAGAAATAGAATCACCTTGTCCGACACACAAGGAAGCTATTGAATTGATTATCAAAGAAATTACAGATAGTGAAGTTGGCGTTATAAAATCGATGGACGAAATTGGAGCGGTAGGTCATCGTGTTTTGCATGGTGGAGAGAAATTTACAAAATCTGTCTTGATTACTCCAGAAGTTCTTGACGGTTTCCGCGAAGTTGTTGATTTGGGACCTCTTCACATGCCTGCAAATATTATGGGAATTGAGGCTGCTCAAAAAGTCATGCCAAATGTTCCTCATTCTGCAATTATGGATACAGCATGGCACCAGACAATGCCAGAAGAAACATTCCAGTATGCAATTCCACGTGAATGGTACGAAAAATATGCTGCACGTCGTTACGGTTTTCACGGAACTTCTTTCTTGTACACTGCAAAACGTGCTGCTGTTCTTCTTGGAAAAGAGCCAAAAGATACAAATCTGATTATATGTCACATTGGAAACGGTTCTTCTATGTGTGCTGTAAAAAATGGTGTTTGTTATGACACAACAATGGGAATTACACCGCTCGAAGGTCTTGTAATGGGAACTCGTTCTGGTGACTTGGACCCGGCTCTTCCTTTTTATATTATGCGCAAAACTGGAATGACTGCTGATGAAATGGATAAAGCTTTGAATAAAAAATGCGGATGTCTTGGAATTACAGGAAAATATTCTGACCGCCGAGATATTGAAATTGATGCAGCAAAGGGTGATAAACTATGTCAGCTTTCGATTGAAATGGAAGCTTTGCGTATTAAAAAATATATTGGTGCTTTTATGGCAGAACTTGGTCATGTGGATGCTATTGTTTGGACGGCTGGTGTTGGTGAACGTGGACCAATCACTCGTTTTAAGGCTTGTTCTGGATTGGAAAACTACGGTATCAAAATTGATGAACAGAAGAACGAATGGTCATTCACTGGAAATGCTGAAACTTGCATCAGTGCTGATGATTCTGCTACAAAAATCTTTGTTATTCCAACAGATGAAGAACTTGTAATGACTGAAGATGCGTATGCTTTGATGAAAGGAACTTATGATGTTCATACAAACTTTACTTATAGTTTTCAGAGTCCAGATTATGTAAACAAAGCCCGCGAAGAAGGTTTAAAAGGCGATTTAGTAAAGCGTCCAAACATTGCAAAAGTAATTGCACGTCCACCAAAAAAATAAAACTGCACAATTGAAAAATTGTGATTTTTCGGAGAATTTGATGAAGAATATTGCCGTTTTGGTTTATGAGTTGACAATTGAATATAACTGTACAGTTTTGGACGGAATTGTTGACTTTTTTGAAAAGAAAGATGATGTAAATTTAATCATTTCGCCTGTTAATATTCCGTTGTCTAATTCTTCAGAATTTGATTATCAGTATTGGTCAAGTGTAAAAGTTTTGAATTCTGAAAGTATTGATGCTTTTATTGTGATTACAAATTCTTTTTTATCAAACATCAGTATTGATACACTGTCAGAAAAGTTGAAAAAACTTTGTTCCAAACCTATTGTTTCTATTTCAGTTCCTTTGAATATTCCTGGTTCAAAATATATTCATGTTTCATGTGGAAAAACTTATGAACAGATTATTGAACATATTATCAAAGTTCATAAATGTACAAAAATTGGTTTTTTTACAGCAGCAATGACTTATTCAAAAGATGCTGAGGAACGTTTTACTGCATATAAAAAGGCGCTTAAAAAAAATCACCTGGATTTTAATCCTGAATTTGTAATTGACGGCGATTTTACTCCTGGCATTGCAGAAGAAAAATTTTTGGAAAGGTTTAAATCAAAAGATGATATTCCTTTTCAGGCACTTTTGTGTGCAAATGATTATACAGCAGCTGGAGTTCAAAATGCATTGGACAAAATTGGGGTAAAATGTCCTGATGACCTTTTGCTTTTTGGTTTTGATGACAGTGAAATTGCTCTTGTCTGCTATCCGGCTTTGTCTACAATAAATCAATCTGTAGATAAATCTGGAAATGAAGCTGCGCGGATGGTTTATGATATTCTGAAAGGAAAACAGGTTGGAGAGTATTATACAATTCATACAACTCCTGTTTACCGGCAGTCGTGTGGATGTGTAAATCCTGCTTTACATAATACTACAGGAATTGATCAGTCAGGTAATATGATTCTTGATGGTAAACGAATTAAATTCAGATTTGAAAATTTTTCGGCTGTTTCATACACTTTTACTACAATTTATGGTCTGTTAAATCAAATGGATACTTCTTCAAATCTTTCTGTTTATCTGGAAGGGTTGAAATATAAATATGGTCTTGATAATGTGTCTGAACTTTCAATTGTTATGTATAAAGAGCCTGTTCTTGTGGGAAGAGAAGATAGTTTTGAAGTGCCAGACGAAGCTAAGTTAATTTTCTATTCAAATAAAGGGATTAAAGTTCATAAAAATTATTTTGATAAAGAAGATTATATTTTCAATCCTAAAAAAGAGGTCGTACCAGAAGAGTTTTTTAATAGAGATTGCGGCAGATATATTCTCGTTCCTTTGTATAATCGAAAGTGGAATTATGGATATATTGTATTTATGTTTTATTCGCATAATTATTCTTTAATGTCTATTTATGGAAAAATACTTTCAAACTCATTACTTCAGGCTTACAAAAATTTTACAGTTTCTAGAGAACGCGATGATTTGATTGAAGAAAATAGAAATTTGAGCATTTCTGCAAAAATAGATGAACTTTCGAAACTTTTAAACAGACGAGGATTTTTTGAATATGGTCAGAAAACAATAAATCTTTCACTTTCTATGGATAAGGAAGGTTGTGTTTTCTTTTGTGATTTAGATGGACTTAAAAAAATCAATGATAATTTTGGTCATGACATGGGGGATAGTGCAATTCAACTTGTTGCACAGGTTTTGAAAAAAGTTTTCAGAGAATCTGATATTGTGGCAAGATTAAGCGGTGATGAATTTGGAATTATCGCTCCAAGTTTTAAGATAGAAAACATTGAATTGCTCCGTGAAAAGATAAATGAAGAAAATGAAATAGTTTCTAAAGAAAATAATCTGCCTTTTGTGCTTTCTTTGAGTGTAGGTTGTGCTGAATATAATCACGATAGCAGTAATGTGTCTGAAATACTTTCAAAAGCAGATGAAAAACTTTACGAAGAAAAAAGAAGAAAGCATGAAAGAATAAAATAAATAAAATAAATTAAATAAAATAGCAAAGCTTCTAACGAATGTGGACAAAATTTTCATTGTTGTGAAAATTTTCTACACGAGCCAGCAGTAGACCCAAAGGATAAAAAATTATATAATTTAATTTTATTTTATTACAGAGGAAAGCGTTTTGTTTCAATCATTTTATGATACTATGATTGCAGGTCAGCGTTATTTACTGATTTTGCAAGGATTGGGTTATACGGTTTTGATAGCCATTTGTGCCATTTTGATAGGAACTGTTTTGGGGTGTATTTTTGCACTGATGAAAGTTTCTGATAAAAAAATTTTCAGTTTTGTAGCAAATATTTACACTACAGTTTTACGCGGAATTCCACTTGCAACCCAACTTATGATTTTTTATTTTGTTATTTTTGCACCTTTAGGAATGAATCGTCTTTTAGTAGCGATTTTGGCTTATGGATTTAATAGTGGTGCTTACTGTACTGAAATATTTCGAGCTGGAATACAGGGAATTGATAGAGGGCAGACTGAGGCCGGCCGTTCTTTGGGATTGAGTAAAAATCAGACACTTTTTAAAATTGTTTTGCCTCAAGCTGTAAAAGCTGTTCTTCCGACGTATACAAGTGAATTTATTGTTTTGATAAAAGAAACTTCTGTTGCAAGTTTTATTGCTGTGATGGATTTGACAAAAGCTGGTGACATGATTAGAAATGCTACTTACAATGCATGGATTCCTCTTTTGACTTGTGCAGTTATTTATCTAGTGATGACTGTAGGACTTACAAAAATATTTGGTCTTCTGGAAAAAAGGTTGGCAAAAAGTGATAGATAATGTCGTAAAAACTAAAAATTTAATAGAAGTGAAAAATCTAAAAATCAGTTTTGGTTCTCTTGATGTTTTGAAAGATGTTTCAATAGATATAAAAGAAGGTGAAAAAATTGTTGTTATTGGACCTTCAGGTTCGGGTAAAAGTACTTTTTTACGCTGTTTAAATCGACTAGAAAATCCTACTGGTGGTCACATTATTTTTGATAATTTTGATTTGACTGATTCAAAAATAAATCTTGATATTTGTCGCCAAAAAATGGGAATGGTTTTTCAACATTTTAATCTTTTTCCACATCTTACTGTTCTTGAAAATATTACGCTGGCTCCTGTTACTCTTAAAATTAAAACAAAAGATGAAGCAGTTTTCGAAGCACGTGAACTTTTAAAAAGGATTGGACTATCTGACAAGGAAAATGATTATCCTTCCACTTTGTCAGGCGGACAGAAACAGCGAATTGCTATCGTGCGTTCCCTTGCAATGCACCCTGAAGTAATGCTTTTTGACGAACCAACATCTGCTTTGGATCCTGAAATGGTGGGTGAGGTTTTGGAAGTTATGAAAGATCTTGCAAAGGAAGGAATGACAATGGTTGTTGTGACTCATGAGATGGGGTTTGCTAGGGAAGTTGCTGATAGGGTGATTTTTATGAACGATGGGTACATCGAAGAAGAAGGTACACCACAGGAGATTTTCCAAAATCCAAAAAGTGAAAGATTAAATCAATTTTTAAAATCTGTATTGTAATCTTTTTTTTCATATTACACCTAACAAGATTAATTCTAAACATTTACAATACTAGGGCAAACGCATTATAAAATGATTAGTTGTAATATCTGGCTCCCGGTCGTGATTCACAGGTCAAAAACGCGCAATAATGCGCTAGACGTTTTTTGGGGTATAGAAACTATTATAATGCCGCTCTCGCGGCAGCCCCAA
>JALFAW010000140.1 GCA_022773305.1 Spirochaetia bacterium | reverse complement strand
CAGACCTTAATATTTCATATTATTTATGTTACAATAAGGAAAATCAATCTCTGGAGGATTAACAAATGGGAATTTATTTAAATCCGAACAGCGCAAATTTTGAAGAAACGCTTAAGCGGCCAATTTTTGTTGACAAGACGATGATTTTAAAGACTATCAATCGGTTTATCGACCAGCAGAACAAGTACATTTGTGTAAGTCGCCCCCGCCGCTTTGGTAAGACTATTGCCAGCAACATTATTTCGTCCTATTACTCAAAAGGTTGCAATTCCAGGGAGATTTTTTCTAAGCTGAAGTTTGGACAGGACGAGGATTTTGAATCTAAACTGAACAAATTCAACTTTATAAAAATTGACCTTAACTCGGAATACAGAAATTCTGACGACAGGTCAAATGTTCTGAAAAACTTAAAGCTAAAATTAAAACGGGAAATTTCTGAGGCGTTCCCAGAAATAAAATTTGAAGATTATGAATCTTTTACTGACCGAATGCTAAAAGTTTTTACCCAGACTGGGGAGCAGTTTTTTATTCTAATTGATGAATACGATGTGTTTGTCCGGGAGCAGGTAAACGGAGTTGTTTCTGATGAACTTTTTACTGAATATCTTGATTTTTTGAACGGTCTTTTTAAGAGCAATACCCTTAAACCTGCCATTGCCCTTGCTTACCTGACGGGAATTCTTCCTATTGTGCGGGACAGGGTGCAGTCTAAGCTGAACAATTTTGAAGAATATACCATGCTTTCGGCTCTGGAACTGACGGAATTTGTTGGTTTTAATTCTGATGAGGTTGAGAATCTTTGTAAGCAATACAAGATTGATTTTGAAGAATGTAAAAGGTGGTACGACGGTTACAGGCTTTCAAGAAATGTGATTGACGGCAATAACGATGTTTCAGAAGTTTCTTACGAAATTTACAATCCTCAGTCGGTTGTAAAATTGATTGAAACCCGGGAGTTTGCAAATTACTGGTCAAAAACTTCGACTTACAAGGTGATTACAGACCGGCTCCATGCCAATTTTGACGGAACCCAGGATGATGTAGTGCGTATGCTGGGTGGAGAAAGTGTTGATGTAAATGTTACCAGATACCTTAACACCATGACGGATTTTACTTCAAGGCATGATGTTTTTACATATTTGATTCACCTGGGGTATCTTGTTTACGACAAAAAAGAAAAGACCTGCCGTATTCCCAACGGCGAAATTCGTCAGGAGTGGGAAAATGCCGTAGAAGACTGCGACGAATACAAAACCACAAACCAGATAATAAAACACTCAAAGGAGCTGTTAAAAGCCACTCTGGAAGGCGAAGAAGAGGCGGTGGCTGAGGCTTTGGATTTGTCCCATATTCATGCAACTTCCAACAGAAGCTACAACAGCGAAGACGGGCTTCAGTGTGCAATCTACCTTTCGTATATTTACGCTTTAAACAAATATACAATTGTAAAGGAGATGACCGCCGGAAAAGGTTTTGCTGATGTAACTTTTATTCCTTATGTGGAAGGAGTTCCTGCAATAATAATCGAATTAAAGCGCAATGGGGATGAACGAACTGCCGTAAACCAGATAAAAGAGAAAAAATATTTTGCATCTCTGGAACACTACACCGGCGACCTTTTGTTTGTGGGCATAAACTACGACGAAGAAACAAAAAAACACGTGTGTAAAATGGAAAAATTTGTGAAAGATTAATTAATTTTTTATTTTCTCTTGACTAAAATATTCTTTTTAGATAAATTTGCAACCATGTTGCAAAAGTCGTATCACACAAAGACAACAGATTTAATTTCTCAGTTTATTCACAAAAAACAGGAAACAGGTTTTACTGCAGGAGAACTTGCGGATTATTTACGTGAAAACAATGTGAATGTAAATAAAACAACAGTTTACAGAAATCTCGATAAAATGACTGAAAAAGGGCAGTTGATTAAACACAAATCTATGGTTTCTGAAGGTTTTGTGTATCAATCCAATGATGAAGAAAAACATTGTGCAGAACATATCCATTTTCAGTGCTGTCGATGTGGTTCTGTTTTGCATTTGAGTGATGAAAAAACTTCTGAATATTTGAAAAGTATTTCGGCGGCATTGGGACTGGAAATTGATTTGGGACTTTCATCTTTGAACGGTCTTTGTTCAAAATGCAGAGGAAAAAATGAATAATAAAGTAAAAAAAGTAATTGTTATATTTTTTGTTTTGTCCTGTTTCTGGACAATTCTTTCGGCTGAGAGTAAAAAGTCAAAAAAAACTTCTATAAATAAAAAAAAATTAGATACAGTTGCCCAAAATGATAAAGAAGTTTTTCAGATTGTATGTACTTCCTTTCCGCAATATGACTGGGTGATGAACATTCTCGGAGATGAAAAAAATGCTACAAAAAAATTTGAAGTTACGATTTTGCAGGATAACGGCACGGATATGCACAGTTATCAGCCGTCTGTAAAAGATATTGCAAAAATTTCATCTTGTTCACTTTTTGTTTATGCTGGTGGTGAGAGTGATTCTTGGGTAGAAAAAATTCTGAAAAATGTTACAAACAAAAAATTGATTTGCGTAAATCTTTTAGAATTGCTTGGCGAAAGAGCAAAACAGGAAGAAATTGTGGAGGGCATGCAGATTGATGAACATGATGAACATAACACCAGACACAATAATCATGAAAAAAATCACGAACACGAAAATGATGATGAAATTGAATTTGATGAGCATGTTTGGCTTTCTTTGAAAAATGCTGCCTATTATATAGAAGAAATATGCAAAAATCTTTGCCTCCTGGACAATGAAAATAGTAATGTTTACAAACAGAATGCAGCGTCCTATAAAGAAAAAATTCTTGCGCTCGACAAAAAATTTTCTGACATGGTAAAAAATGCTCAGCGCAAAGCAATTTTATTTGCAGACCGTTTTCCATTCAGATATTTAACAGATGATTACGGATTGCAATATTTTGCTGCATTTGCTGGTTGCAGTGCAGAATCTGAAGCAAGTTTTGAAACTATCACTTTTCTAGCAAAAAAAACAGATGAACTTTCGCTTCCTTGTGTTTTGATTTTGGAAAATTCTGATGGAAAAATTGCAAAAACTGTGATTTCATCAACAAAAAACAAAAATCAACTGATTTTACAACTGGATTCTCTTCAATCTGTTACAAAAAATGAGATTCAAAGCGGCAAAAACTATTTAAGTATCATGGAAAAAAATTTTGAAGTGCTTCAAAAGGCTTTAAATTAAAAAAAATAACAGAACGGGTAGAATATGTCACTTTTTGAATGTCAAAATCTTTGTTTAGGTTATTCCTCTACTTTAATTCAAGAAAATTTGAATTTTCAGGTTGAAAAAGGGGATTATGTTTTCATTCTAGGTGAAAATGGCAGTGGAAAATCTACATTACTCAAAACAATCCTTGGATTTTTAAAACCTTATGATGGAAAAATTCGTTACGACAAAGAATGGCGCAAAAATGAGATTGGTTATTTACCTCAAACTTCTGAAATTCAAAAAACTTTTCCTGCAACCGTTTGGGAAATTGTTCTTTCGGGTTGTCAGGCAGATTTAGGAATTATCCCTTTTTATAAAAAAAATCATTTTGCAAAAGCAGAAGAAAATCTTAGAAAACTCGAAATTTTTGATTATAAAAACAGAAGCTTCAAAGAACTTTCGGGAGGACAACAACAGAGGGTTTTGTTTGCTAGAGCTTTGTGTGCTGCAAAATCTGTACTTGTACTTGATGAACCAGCCAAAGGTTTTGATTCGTCAGCAACAAAAAAAATGTATGAAATTTCTGAAGATTTACACAAACAGGGGATAACAATAATCACAATCAGTCATGATTTGCAGGCTGCTCAAAAATATGCAACAAAAACACTGGTACTTCAAAAAAAACAATTGTAAGGTGGAATAGGTGGATTATGGATTTTGCGGGTATTTTTGATACGATAAAAACATATTTTTCTTTTTCTTTTGTTGTGTATGCATTTGTTGCAGGCATTATGATTTCACTTTCGTCTTCACTTTTGGGAGTTACTCTTGTGTTAAAACGATTTTCTTACATTGGGGACGGACTTTCGCACACAGCTTTTGGAGCTATGGCAGTTGCTTCTGTTTTAAAAATGACAAACGCAACTTTATTTGTTCTTCCTGTTACGATGATTTGTGCAATTTTGATTTTGTGCGCAAAAGAAAATTCAAAAATAAAAGGTGATGCAAGTGTAGCTATGATTTCAGTGGGCTCGCTTGCAGCTGGATATTTTTTGATGAATATTTTTTCGCCATCCACAAATCTTTCGGGTGATGTTTGCAGTACGCTTTTTGGTTCAACTTTGATTTTGACACTCACCAAAACAGATATGATTCTTTCGGTTGTCATTTCTGCGCTGGTTATTATCTTTTTTGTGATTTTTTACAACAGAATATTTGCAATAACTTTTGACGAAAATTTTTCTTTTGCATGCGGAACAAACACAAAACTTGTAAACATTATTCTGGCGAGCGTGATTGCCGTGATAATCGTGCTGGCAATGAATCTTGTGGGAACTCTTTTGATTTCCGCGTTGATAATTTTTCCAGCAGTTTCATCAATGCTAGTTTGCAAAAGTTTCAAAAAAGTGACTGTTTTTGCATGTGTTATTTCCGTTTTCAGTGCGATTACAGGAATTTTAGCAGCAATAATATGGAGCACACCAGTAGGGCCGACTATTGTTATTGTAGATATTTTGTGTTTTGCCGTTTGCAAGATATTTGAAAGAAAATCATAAAATACTTGATTTTGGTAATAGTAATGTACAGATATTCAGGGCAAACGCATTATAAAATGATTAGTTGTAATATCTGGCTCCCGGTCGTGATTCACAGGTCAAAAACGCGCAATAATGCGCTAGACGTTTTTTGGGGTATAGAAACTATTATAATGCCGCTCTCGCGGCAGCCCCA
>JALFAW010000159.1 GCA_022773305.1 Spirochaetia bacterium | reverse complement strand
TTCGCTCTGACATTTGTGCGCTTGCATCTGAATCTACACTGCCAAGAACTTTTACTTCGATGTATGCACCTTTTTCAAGTTTTTTTCCGGCAAAATACAAATCCTGATTATCAAGCAGATTTATCATAAGATAAGATTCAGGTTTTCCTATTACGCTGATGGCTTTACCAAACTCAGTTTTCAAAACATCTCTTTTTTCTGCAGGCAACTGAACTGTCACCTTTGCTTCAATCATTGGCATAATTTCCTCCAGGTGTTTTATTTTCATTCCAATCTTGTATTGAACATATCAGGATTATATCACAAATTCTGGTCAAAATTGAACGCTTTTATTCAAAAAATACTACAAAAATCAAGATTCTTTTCTATTTATATTATACAATTTCCCAAAAATCAAAACGCGTTGCAAACTTATTTGGGGGTTAAAAATGTGCGACAATACAAAAATAATCCTGCAGACACAAAGGTTATACCTTCGGGAACTTTCTTCCTCCGATTTTTCGGCGCTTTGCAGAATCATGCAGGACGAAAAAACAATGTACGCTTACGAAGGTGCTTTTTCTGACAAAGAAGTACAGAATTGGCTGGAAAACCAGTTTAATCGTTACAGGAAATACGGTTTTGGACTTTGGGCTGTTATCTTAAAAGAAACGGACAGAATGATAGGCCAATGCGGTCTTACAATGCAAAAATGGAAAGAAAACGAACTTCTGGAAATAGGTTATCTTTTTGAACGGGAGTACTGGCACAAAGGTTATGCCACAGAAGCTGCCGTTGCTTGCAAAAAATATGCCTTTGAAATATTAAATGTCGAAGAAGTTTGTTCAATTATCCGCGATACAAACATAGCCTCGCAAAATGTTGCTCTACGCAACGGAATGAAAATAACAGACACTTGGATAAAGAACTATCGCAATGTAGATATGCCTCATTATCTTTTTACAGTCAGAAAATAATCATGATAAACTTTGCCCTCAAATTTCGTCCAGTGCTGTTTTTGTGGAAAACTATTCTAGAAAAGTTTTTTAATTATTCACGTAGAAATGATTCTTGTTTTATTCATAAACATTTACTTTCTGTGCCTTATTCAATCATCCACTCTGTCAACTGCTTTTCCGTGCTGGAATAGTTCACGCCAACTTTTACAATTTTTCGTCCGTCATTTTTGTAGGCGATTGGATAGTTCTGGCTGTTTATCTGTTCCAACGCTTCTTTAGCTAAGCCGTCCATTTTGAACTCAAAAATGTAGATTGCATCTTTTTGCCACACAACTGCATCGCTTCTGCCTTTGCCGTTTTGCACTTCACACAGAACAAACTCACCCATAAGTTTAAAAATAAGCCACACAAAGGCCTGACAGTTCAATTCATATTGTTTTTGGTTTGTCTGTTTTGGGGCGGCAGCGAAGATATTGTTAATGCGCTCCATAAACTCGTTTACTTTGCCTGCGCGAAGTTCCTTTAAAAAACTTACGATTTCGATTTTTTTGTCGTCTGTGGGATATCCCAAATAAAGCGGCAAAAGTCTTTTGTACATTCCGAATTTTACTTCTTCGTTTGGAACTCCAATCGTGTAACTGTCAAAATCTTTTTCATAATTTTTGATTGTAAGGTAGCCTGTCTGGTACAAAAGCGGAACTGGCTCTGTTGAATTAAGGCGATATTCTTCCAAAGAGCGGGAGTCCACATCAATTCCTTCTTCAAGGGTTTTGTAATCAAAACTCATGTCCAGCATCATTTTGGTCAGAAAGGTCGGTGTGCCGGTGGAAAACCAGTAGCTTCCAAAACTCAAGTCAGAAAATGCTTTCAAAAGACTGAATGGATTATAAATGTCTGTCTGAACATCCTTGGAAAAATGGTAACCGTCGTAATTTTTTTTGAGTTCTGCAAGGCATTCTTCTTTTGAATATCCGTTTTTTTCTGCCATGAGTTCAATCTCTGGGACAAAATTTGATTCCAATTCTTCCTGTGAAATTCCGCAGATATAAGAATACTTTTCTGAAAGGGAAATGTCATTCAGGTTGTTAAGGTCAGAAAAAATGCTCACTTTGTCAAAGCGGGTTACACCGGTAATGAAGACAAACTGTATGTGGGCATCTTCGCCTTTTAAAACTCCGTAAAAAGTTTTTAAGATTTTTCTGAAGGCATCTACAAGGTTCTGGTCGTCAATGGCGTTTAAAAGTGGCTTGTCGTATTCGTCCACAAGGACAACTGCCTGTAAGCCTGTTTTTTCGTGAGCGGATTTTAATAAATCACTAAAACGGTCTGCTGGACTTTTTGCATTTGGATTTCTTACGCCGTAGATTTTTTCGTAGGAATCAAGTTTTAAGCCAAGTGAAGCTCTGAAATTTTCTTCCGTGGTAAAATCACCTACATTAAAATCAAAATAAAAAACCGGGTACTTCTTCCATTCTGTTTCGGTTTTGGAAATGGCAAGCCCTTCAAACAAATCCTTGCGACCTTCAAAATAGCTGCGCAGGGTGGAAAGAAAAAGGGACTTTCCAAAACGGCGGGGACGACTTAAAAAATAAGGTTTTCCACTGCGCACAAGACTGTCCACAAAAGCAGTTTTATCTACATAAATGTAGTTTTTTGTGCGGAGTTCTTCAAATGTCTGAATGCCGATTGGCAGGTATCGCGATTTGTTCATAATTTTAATATAACATATTTTTGGGGAATTGTCAGTGTGGAAAAGTTGTGAATTGAAAAAACAGGGACAGATCTCGATTGTATGTGTAAAGTTCATCACAACCAAGCCATTTTCTTAAATCTTCAACATCATTCTCGGTTAATTCACGCAAAATTAATCTTTGAGTTTCTAATACTGGAATATATTTACATTTTTATAACATATCGCCCCTATTTCTTATTATACATTTTTGCCAATTCTGTTAATTCTTGTACAACATTTGGTCGCCACACAACTTTGTTTACAAGCCACTGGCAGGGAAATTCGTTACACAATCCACAAAACTGAACATTATGCTCTCTTGTGCATTTATGAATTGGGCATCCATTCGATTCTGTCCATTCCGCACAATGTCCATTTGACTCAATGCACCCCTCACAAATTCCTTCAGCCTTTTTCTTACATCCAACGCAACATTCCCCACACGCTGTAATTGTTGCAAAATCTATTTTGTTATTCATTTTTCCATCTTCCATATAAAAGTCAAAAACACAACTAAAACTGTTCAAAATGGCATCGAAAAAATCATTAAATTTCTTTTATCAAAAATAATTCCATTGGCTGCTCATAATTTGGAATATCAATTACAAAACCGCCACAATCTTTATATCCAAGTTTTCTGTAAAAATGTTGTGCAGATTCGTCAACTTGGGTAGAAGTCATAACCAGACCAAATCCTTGATTTTTCATTTCTGTTTCCCAATATTCCATCAACTTTTTGCCGTATCCTTTTTTTTGAAAATTCCAATCAACAAATAACATTGTGCAGAATGGTGTGTTATCCCAAAAAAGATTATAACGCAACAGAGCAACAGGTTTACCCTCTTCCAATAAAACATAACCTCTTTTATCCCGAACTTTTTTTTCAAATTCTGCTTCTGGTAAGTGTTTATCTAAACTATACCAAAAATCTTTATCTTCTAATTTTACGTATCTAATTTCCATCATTTTTTTCCTTAATTTCTAACACAAAATAAATATCGTATTCTTCACTTTCACCAATTAATTTGTGTGAAGTTGAAGAAAAACCAAATTTTTCCAAAGCAATTTTTCTTTCCCTTGCATTTTCCCAGCATTTTGTGGCAATTTTGTTACAATCAAACAAATCAAAAGCTTTTGGAATTATCAAAGAAAGAATATTTTCAATTTCTGTTGATTTTTCGTAATCACTTCGTAAATCTAACCGAAGAAGTCCGCAATTGTTAAAAAAATCTTTTTCTGAATCACGATGAAAAAGTTCGATTGTCCCCACTCCGTGTCCAACTGATTTATCAAAAATTGTCCACCGCACAAAATATCGATTTTTATAAGAAAAGGACCAAAAATCAATGGCTTGTTTCATTCGTTCCTCAGTTTTGTAGTAAAAATCATCTCCGTGGCAATTATCTCCATTAAAAAAGGGAACTGCATTTTTATCTGAATAAACTTTGTGTAAATCTTTCAAATCTTTTTCATCAACAAGCCGAAGCACATATTTTTGATTTTCAAACATTGGACAAAATTCGTAGACATCTTTGTTAAAATGTTTTTGCCAATCTCCCATTTCGCCAAGTTTGTTACCAATGGAAAAATAATTGTAAGGAGCATAAATTACTGGATGAATCTGTTCCAAATCAATTTTTTTCATATTCATATTTTCAAATTGTTTATCAATCTGTATATTTTTGATTGCTGCCAAATACAAATGAGCCCCATTTAATTCAATCACTCGCGAAACTTCGCATTCATAACTCCAGTGACATTCATTAATTATTGGAACATCAACTTTTCTGCCCCATTCATAACTGTATGGAATTTCATTTTTTTGACCATTTTCACCGTTGGTATTTCCAAAATAATCAGCCAGCCAAAGATTGTCTTCTGTAATCATATTTGCGGAAAACCTTTTTTCACGAAGAATATTTTTTTGAGTAAGTTTTGTACCACCAACAGTCATCATCATACAAGGTCCATTATCGTAAGAAAAACCTAGCCAGGTAATAATACAGAAATTCGGTGAACCGTCTTCATTTTTTGTTCCAATAATATACATTGGTTGTGGACTAAAAACCCAATCAGGTGAAAGATTAATTTTTTCCATAGAACTCTCCCGCAAATTTATTTGACATCACTATACAAGTGTGATATATTCAAGGAAAGGCATTTTGCAACTTAGCGTCTTGCCTTACAGGTTTTGTCTAATTACTCAGACAAAAAGCCCGCTATCGGTTGGACGTCAGCGGGCTTTTTTTACTCTTGATTCTTCTTTCTGGGAGAGCTCTTAAGTAATTCAATGATGAGAATAGCTAAATTAATAGCCAACGAAATGATTTCGTAAATCGTCATCTATGAGCCTCCTACTTTCAAATTCCAATCTTTCGATTGGTTGAGTTTGAAGGCAAGTCCGCCCTGTCACAAAATGCCAATAGTTATATTATACAAGTATTCTTTTGTATTGTAAAGCAATTTTTAGAGATTTTCGCTTTTTTTTACTTAACTGCAAATTTTTTGCCACACATATAAGGCCAAATAAGTCAATAGATTTTTCTCAAAATATGACACTATAAGCTTTCTTTTGAAGAAAACTTTTTTTATGACATTACGTATATAAAAAATCCATTGAAAATTTTCTAATTTCATGCTATAAGTTTCTTAGTAACTAAATTGCAAGGAGGTATTGATATGGCAACTTCAAGTTTATATAAGACATTCTCATTGAAAACAAAAAAAGAAACAAATTCTTTTATGCAAATGTTTGAAGAATCTCTACGAAATCCGCCTAAAATCGAACCTTCTGGTATTGATATGGCAACAGATGACGATACTAAAAAACTGATGAAAATCCTAAGAAAACAGTATGCAAATAAACTTACTAAGTAACATTCTAAAAGAATCTGACGGTGAGTTACTTTTTAAGTTGCTTTCAGATTCTTTTATTTCTAAAAATAAAGATGTTGAAACTTTTCTGAAAGAGAAATCCGTTCAATCTACGAAGCTTTGCACTTCCGCAACTTATTTACTCTATAAGCTTGATAGTAAAGCTGACTTGTTGGGTTATTTTACACTTGCTACAAAAATGCTTACGATTAAACCTGAAAGTTTAACATCTTCCCAAGCCAAAGTAATAAAGAGATTCGTAAGCCTAGATTCTGATACGAATACATACAGATTACCAGCCGTATTGCTTGCACAATTCGGAAGGAATTTTTCAGAGAATTCTGTATCGATAAAAGGTGCTGAATTAATGAAAGTAGCTCTTGAAAGAATAGAAAAAGCAGTTTTATTAACAAGTGGAAAAATCACATTTTTGGAATGTGAGCTAAAAGAAAAACTCATAAAATTCTATGAAAATTGTGGATTTCGACTTCTTGATAATGTAATTTATTCAAATACATCAAAAGAACTTATTCAAATGTTCCGTGTAATATAAAAATAATCGCCTAACACAGTTTTCAAAGCCGAAATTTTTGCCATTCGTCAAAAATGCGGTTTAAAACATTGATACCATGAAAATAATGGGACTTATGATCAGTAACGGACTTGTTTCTCTTTCAGTTCCAGTTTTAAAAAATAAAATTACTCTTAAAAAACGACTGGCAGGAGTAGTTGCAAGATCAAACCAAGAGGACGAATACCTAAAAAAATATATGGCCTTAATTCAGGAAGACAAACAACGGGAAAAAAACTCAAAGAACATAAAATCAGAGTCATCAAAGAATTAAGGCAGAATTACTCCGTTGCAGATTTGACAAATCTGATTCTTCATTCTGATCAGGGCTGGCAGTACCAGATGTATGATTATCAGCGGCGTTTGAAAGAAAAAGGAATCTGACAGAGCATGTCCAGAAAAGGGAATTAAGGTTAAATTAAAAGGACTGACCCCCCTTTACAATTTAGGAATCAGTCCTTAAAATCAGCCTAGTTAAAGTGTCCAATAATTGGGGTGCACTTCAGACCGGACTTAAGAGTCATCCCCAGTAAAATTATTCTACTTTAATGTATTCAACAACAGTCTTCTTTCCATCCTTGAAGACTCCGTTTGCAGGTTCCAGGACAATTTCGCAGCCCTGTGAAAAATCAAAGGCTTTTGTATCTTTGTTCCATTCCGATGCCTTCCAGCTGCCTCTGCTTTCCTGCTTTTTATCTTTAAGATTAATGCGGAAAACATGAGTACCATCATCCAGCCAGCTGGATTCATTCTTGTTTGCATATTCGCGGATTCTTAAACGCAATGGAACATCTGTAGAAGTTACTTTAATTTCAAGAATATCACCGTCCAGTTTTTCAAGCTTCCAGCCACACATATAGATATTGTATTCAGTTTTTGCATTATTCCAGTTGATTGCAAAGTTTTCGTCCAGCCATGCACGCTCTTTCCTTGAACCAAGTTTTGCACCGTTCAAAACAAGACTTTCTGGCTGAGGAATTTCATTATCCTCTTTTAATAAAGTAACTGATTTTACAATTGTTCTATCGCCAGCTTTTACAGCTTTTGCACCCCATAAACGAACATTTATTTCTTCAATGCCAAGGGAATCATCCCATTTTTCATTTTCAGAAGTCATATCATAACCGCTACCATCAAGCTTAGCCTCAAGAATATTTGGAGCAACCGGATAAAATTGTTTATCGCATTTACCATTATTTTGTGCAAATCTGAGCACAAGAGGAAGATTTGCTGATTCTGGAGACAATTCAATACGGATTTTTTTATATTTTGAAAAGTCTACGCCTTTTACATTCCAGCCGGCACATGCATATTTATCATCTCCTTTCCATTCAATAACACCGCCATCATAAACATAAAAATCCCAGCCACAAGTGCCAAAAGCAACTCCTTCAATCATAAGATTTTCATTTATAACCCGTTTACCCTTCAAAAACTGAATGCTTTTTACAACGGTCTTTTCTTCTTTTTTTCTATCCCAAGTTTGAAAAAAGATTTGTAAACCTTTTGATTTATCGAATGGACTAGCATTATCCCCAAGCCAAGATGCTCCTTCACCACTTAAATCTACTTCATAAACATTTGGCTCAATCTGATTATCATAACCATGCCAGTTATTATGTTCACTATCACAAATTCTAAGACCAAGATGAGCTGCTGTATTGCTTTCAATCTCAATTCGGACTCTGTCATATTCTGAAAGGTCTATTCCCCCAAAATTCCATCCGGCATCACCACCAGTATCGCCTTTTAGCCAAGTTATTTCGTTTCCGGTAATACGAGCTTTCCAAATCTGACTTCCAAAAGGTACACCAAGAATTTTCAATTCATCTGTATCTGGGTAATCTTCCTTTGAAAGAAGCTCAATACTTTTAAATACTGTATTAATTGCCTTATCTTTTGCTTCAATACCAATATAAATTTTATATCCTTCTGCAGGGTCTGGTTTATTCATATCATTCCAGGCAGCTCCTTCATGCCATGAAGCATTAGAGCCATTAAAAAAGAGCACAGCAGTTTTATCTGCCTCAAACACAACGGCTGATGTTCCAGTACAAGCAGGATTTTCAACCTTTACTCTAACTCTCTGTTCCATTGATGAGGCTAGTTCAAATTTAAGACCGGCATATTCACTCATATCTATGCCGCGAAGTTCCCAACCGTATGCTAACAACTCCCTGTCAGAATCCTGATTCCAGATTATTTCGCCTTTGTTATTTACACTGGCGCAAACCTGGAACTCTTCTAAAGAGCCCAGCTCCACCCCTTCAATGGCAAACTTCTTTTTAGGATCCAGCTTAATGTTATTGCTTTTTCCCTTTTTTGGTGCCGCAAAAGCTGTTGCTAGCACAAGAGATAATAATAAAATTGTAGAAATTAGTTTTTTCATTAGTTTCTCCTTATTATTAAAATTCGTTTACTTTTTTGTATAAGTTCGTCCTGTTGGATCTGTTAGGATATCACCCGAAATTGTTACAGTCGTATATTCTCTATCATCAAACTTTACTTCTTCACCATTTATTGTGAATGGTACCCATGGATTAACAGAAAGAGAGCCATCTGCAGCAATATATTGAAATGCTCCGGTTCCATCAAAAGGCCCTTTATGTCCGCCACCAATGAGATCAGAGTATTTCATAATTTCCTGCACAGCCTCTTCGCTGCAATCTAATTCAAAATAGTTTCCATTTGAAGCTTCATAACGGCCGGTATAATCCGGTTTTGAAGAATCTTTAGATCCATTTGAATTTGCTGAATTAACACAACTGACCAATAAAAGTAAAAGCAATGTCAGCAGCATAAAATAAATTTTCTTCATATTGTAAAAACTCCTTTTACATATTTTTTCTGTTGTTTTATTTTACAGCAGTATTTTATTCTTGTAGTGAGAGAAAACTAATCAAAATTTGATGATTTTTTTCACCATGTTAATGGGTCATTTTTTGATGAGTTCAATTTTTTTATTATTGTTTTTTTATCTTTCGAATAGGTTTATCGCTGTAAAATCTCAGGAATAAAAGAAGGCCTTCTTGTGTGTTGCAGGGTGTAAAACCGTTCCATTTCCAGGCGGCTCCTTCTCCGGAAAAATATGCTTCAATTGAATATGGATCTTCACTGCGGAAGGCGGCCCAGTTCTGCCAGTTTTTATCTGTAAGTGTCAGTTCAAGATTTAAATCATTCTTTTCAAATTCTATCCTGCCCCCTTTGTATTTTGATAAATCAAGGCCAACAAGATTCCATCCGGATTTTAAATCAGTATTATCTTTCTGCCAGAAAATTGTGTTATCTTCAACAGATGAATTGTCTTTACAACTTACTCTCCAATAGTAAGCGTATTATTTTTGAAATTAATCTGTACAATTTTGTCCTTAAACATTGGATAACCAGCTGAAGAAAAAGAAGACAATATTCTTCTTCCAGATGTATAAGCTTTTGAAAAAATGAAGTCATTATACACAGCGATTATATCTTCATATATATTTTCCCCATAAGAAAAGGATGGAAGCTTTACCTTTTTAAAACGATTAGTTTTTGTATAATCATTATTCAAAAGATAAAAAATTACTTCTTC
>JALFAW010000117.1 GCA_022773305.1 Spirochaetia bacterium | reverse complement strand
ATGTAGAACAGGATTTTTTGGCACAGATTCATGTTTATAACATGATGGAAGATATGATTGAATTTGTTGAAGACGAACTTTTGAAATCCGACGAAAAAAAATCAAAATATCACCAGCATTTAAATGAAAACATGGCGATTGGACTTTTTGCACAGGATTTTATAAAGATTCTTTTGGAAGAGAATGGAAGAAAAAGATACAATCTAATGAAAACCCTACAAAAAGACATGCAGAAATATCTGCTTCCCAAACGATTATCAATTTCTCAAAAAAGGATATTCAGGAAAGCAAATAAGTACTCTGCAAATCAAAAAAACAGTTTTTAATTCTTAAGTTGATGATGTTAGGCGACGCAGCAAGCTGCTAAGCCCCAAACCCCATTTCAAATCTCTGATAATAAGGTCTGTCCCTGGCTTGTGCTGTTCACTTTCATACCAATGTACATTTTAGTTTGCACAAGCCACGAGTTTTTTTAACGCTTCGCTAAAAACTCGTAAAAACTAGGTCTGTCCCTGCTGTGTGCTGTTCACTGTCACACCAATGTCCATTTTAGTTTGCACAAGCCACGAGTTTTTTTAACGCTTCGCTAAAAACTCCTAAAAACTAGGTCTGTCCCTGGCTAGTGCTGTTCGCTGTCACACCAATGTATATTTTAGTTTGCACAAGCCGCGAGTTTTTTTTTAACGCTTCGCTAAAAACTCGTAAAAATTAGGTCTGTCCCTTCTATGTGCTGTTCACTGTCACTCCAATGTACATTTTAGTTTACACAAGCCGCGAGTTTTTTTTAACGCTTCGTTAAAAACTCGTAAAAACTAGTTTTTAAGCCACCTGAAAATGTCCTCTAATTCATTTGATTAAATCACTTTTTCAAGGTATAATAATATTGGGTGTTTGTCGCAAACAGACAAAATGGGGAAAAAAATGGCTTATGTAAAAAATCTTTTTGATCAAAATTTCATTCAATATGCAAGTTACGTTATTCGTGACCGTGCAATTCCAGAAATCACAGACGGTCTTAAGCCAGTTCAACGAAGAATAATTCACACTCTAATTAAAACAGACGATGGACGTTTTACAAAAGTGGCAAACGTTGTCGGTAAAGTTATGGCCTATCATCCTCATGGTGATGCTTCTATTTACACCGCACTTGTAAATCTTGCAAACAAAGAACTTTTTATCGATAAGCAAGGAAACTTTGGAAACATGTACACAGGAGATGGTGCTTCAGCTCCCCGATACATAGAATGCCGCCTTAGAGCCATCACAAAAGAGATTTTAAACACAAATCCAAAAATCACTCCTTACATAGACACTTATGACGGAAGAGATGTAGAACCTGTTGCTTTCCAGGCAAAACTTCCGCTCGTTCTCATTTTGGGCGCAGAAGGAATCGCTGTCGGAATGAGTACAAATATTCTAAGCCACAATATTCACGAGGTAATCGATGCCGAAAGAAAATGCCTTCGTGGGGAAAAATTCCAGCTTTACCCTGATTTTCCAACTGGCGGCTTGATGGACGTAAGTGATTATCAGGATGGACTTGGAAAAATCATTACACGAGCAAAGATGGATACCAGCGATGATAAAAAAATTATCATAACTGAACTTCCTTATGGTTCCACAACAGAAAGTCTTTGTGATTCCATCGAAAAAGCTGTTAAAAATGGGAAAATAAAAGCAACTTCAATTCAAGATTACACTTCAGATAAAGTAAATATCGAAATACGTCTGCAACGCGGTGTCTACACTAAAGATGTTGTAGACTCTCTTTATGCATTCACAGAATGTGAGCAGACCGTTTACTGCAATCTTCTTGTCATCAAAGATAATATGCCTGTGCAGATGACTTGCACTCAGGTAATTGAACATCATTCTAAACAATTAGTGGCAATTCTCAAACGTGAACTTGAATTGGAAAAAGAAGAATTGATGGAAAAACTTCATCTGCGCACTCTTGAACGAATTTTTGTGGAAGAAAGAATCTACAAAAAGATTGAAGAACAGAAAACAGAAGAAGGTGTAAACAAAGCCGTAAAAGACGGATTTAAACCATTTAAAGATGAAATCATCCGTCCTATTACTGATGATGATGTTGACCATCTTTTACGAATTCCTATCCGCCGCATTTCTCTTTATGATATGAATAAAAACAAAGCGGAAGTTACAGCAATCAACAAACGTATCAGGGAAATCAACAAACTTCTCAAACACCTTGTTGACTACGCAATTAGCTGGCTGGATGCAATTGAACAAAAATTAGGTGCTTCTCAAATCAAGCGTCGCACAAAAATTACAAATATAAATACTGTGGACGTAAAGGCAGTTACAAAACGCGATAAACCTCTCAAATATGATGAAAAATCTGGTTATTTGGGAATTCAAGTTCCTGGTGGCGTTGAACTTTTCAAAGTAACACCATTCGACAAAATCCTTTATGTCAGAAAAAGTGGAATATTTTCGGTTTCGGAAACTCCTGAAAAACTTTTTGTGGGACCTCAATTAAAATATTGTGGATTTGCTGACAAAGAATCTCTTGCAAAAGTACTTTTCACAATAATCTACAGAGAACCAGAAACTCAATATGTTTATATAAAACGTTGCAAAATTTCTGCCTTCATTATGAATCGTGATTATTTTTTTGCTCCAGAAGGCATGGAAGTTCTTCATATTGATACAAGAAAATCGTTTAGTTTTAAACTAAATTATGTCAAAAAACCACGCGTAAAAGTGCTTTCAGAAATTTTCAAAGCAGATTCTTATGAGGAAAAATCTCTAAAAGCAAAAGGTGTGCGAGTTGCGGCAAAAGAAGTTCAGTCAATAGAAATTCAAACTACCCAGCCAAAAAAATCAGTTGAAAAAAAAGACTGAAACAAAAGAATAACAGTGATTATTAAAAAGAATGGACGTTTTATCCTGCGAAGTAAGTTTTGAAGAAATCATAAAAGGTTCTCGTTTTCTTTCGGAATTAATTCCCTGCACGTCGCAAACTCAAGCTCGGGAAATCATAAAATTACAGAAAGCAAAATATGCAGATTCCACACATGTTGTACATGCATTCATTGTTGGAAATAATGCAGAAATTATGGGCATGAGCGATGACGGTGAGCCAAGTGGAACTGCCGGAAGACCTGTTCTTGATGTATTAAAGGGAAGAAAATGTACAAACTGCATTCTCACAGTCACCAGATGGTTTGGCGGCACTTTACTCGGAACAGGCGGATTAGTGAAGGCTTATTCAAGTGGTGCAAAAAATGTCATACTCCAGGCAGATTCTAAAAAAGCATTCTGCGAACTTGTAGAAAAAGCTACATTTTCTTTTACAACTGATTATAATCTTTACAAATTAATAAAAAATCATCTTGAACAATTTGATATTTACAACCTGAAAGAAGACTTTGCTGAAGAAATAACACTGTCAGGTGAAATCCGAGCATCTCAGTTCAGCAAAATGTCTGAAATTCTCTTAAACATTTCAAACGGCAAAATCAAACTATAAGGACAAATGTCGAGTTTTAAATTTTTATTCTTTGGGTGGCTTTTTGCTTCGCAAAAAACAGGCTTTTCAGGGTTCCGCTATCGCTTCATTCCTTCGCTACGCTTCGGAACTGGCTACGCCAGCCCTTACAATCCTTGCCAC
>JALFAW010000116.1 GCA_022773305.1 Spirochaetia bacterium | reverse complement strand
AAAAAACGTCTAGCGCATTATTGCGCGTTTTTGACCTGTGAATCACGACCGGGAGCCAGATATTACAACTAATCATTTTATAATGCGTTTGCCCTATTTACAAGCATCAAAAATATGGAAAAAAATTAATTATGTGGTACAATAAATGAGGTAGAAAAGTCACACATATAAGGCCAAATAAGTCAATAGATTTTTCTCAAAACATGACATTATAATCTTTCTTTTGAAGAAAACTTTTTTTAGAGAAAAAATACGATTTACAATTTTTCAAAATAAACATAACTGAATCGTATTCAAAGCAAAATTCAGTAAACAAGACTGAATCATACACATATAGTCGGTCACAGAAAAATGTGCCGAAGAATTTCATCGGTATCTGAAAAAGCCTAATGCAAGGATATGGCTAGTTTTTTCAATAAAAACTGCAGTGGTTTTGTAGGTCAAAAACAGGACAGTCTGTTTATTTAGTAAAATCAAAATCTATAAAAAAGGACCAGTAAAGTATCCATTCACGGATTTGTGAATTATTTTCTGTTTTTAGAAAATGTCCCACAGTCTTAAAGCGTGAAATATCTCCGATTTCATAAAGAACTGTTATGGGAATAACGAACCCAAATCTAGGAATTGTCTAAAGAATCTTAAATTCTTGGGGAAGTTGCAAATTTACAAGATCTTTTATCTGGACAAATGTCGAGTTTTGAATTTTTATTTTTAGGGTGGCTTTTTGCTTCGCAAAAATCAGGCTTTTCAGGGTTACGCTATCGCTTCATTCCTTCGCTCCGCTTCGGAACTGGCTTCGCCAGCCCTTACAATCCTTGCCACGGTTTGTAAATAAAATACTCGAAATTGAACCAAATAATTAAAATTCTATAAAAAAGCACGTGCTAAAACAATTAGTGCGTGTTTTTTTTTTATGACATTTTTTATAGTTTAGTCCATGGTTTATTTTAAAAAATAAAATCAATATGAAAATTATAAAAAATTCTTTTACTTTTATTTAAAAATCATTTATAATATACGCTATGAATGAAGTTTTAAACGATGCTGATTATGAGCTTTTTAGAAAAATTATTTATGATGAAAGTGGAATAACTTTCTCTGACACAAATAGAGCAATTCTTGACAGTAGAATTAAAGGTATTCTTCGCGAAAAAAATATAGCCACTCCAAAAGATTATTATGCTCTAATTACAAAAAATAAAGAAGAAATGAAAGAAATGTTGGATTCTGTTACAACAAATCTTACACGATTCTTTAGGAATCAGCCACATTTCGATGCATTTGAAAAATATGTTATTCCTAATGTTGTGGAAATGAAAAAGACAAAAGGAATTGACCGCACAATCAGAATTTGGAGTGCTGGTTGTTCGACGGGTGAAGAACCATATACAATTGCTATGATTATGAAGGAAATCTGCCCAGTGGGATTTAATTTTCAGATTACAGCATCGGATATTTCTTTAAAATCACTTATGACAGCTAAACAGGGCTTTTATGCAGATTCAAAGATTGATGGAATTCCTCCTAATTATCTTCAAAAATATTTTACAAAAGTTGATGGTGGATATCAAATAAAAGATGAAATAAAATCGACTGTTCGTTTTGATTATCACAATCTGAAAAACGATTCTGGTGCTAGAAATCTTGACGTAGTTTTTTGTCGAAATGTTTTGATTTATTTTGATGAACCAGCTCAACTTACAGTTATCAAGAATTTCTGGAATTCTATGGCTCAGCAATCATTCTTGTTTATAGGTCATTCAGAATCTTTGTTTGGTATGAAGACAGATTTTGAATTCTTAAAAACAGAATGGGCTTGTTTTTATAAAAAAGACCAGAAATAATTTTTTGACTCTAAAATTTTATGAAAAACTGTATAACTCAAATGCAAAAATCATGCTGTTTGGTTATACTTCGAGTTTCTTGAGAAACTCTTTATATAACTGTCCGTCTGAAAACGGATAAAAGTGTGAAGGCAAAATATTATGGATGACATTTCAGTAATGGTTTGTGATGATTCTGCTTTGATGCGGAATCTTATTGGACGTATTGTTGATGAAACTCAAGGAATGACAGTTTGTGGCAAAGCAGAAAACGGTCTTGATTTAATCGAAAAACTTAAAAACACTAAACCAGATGTAGTTTTGCTTGATATAGAAATGCCAAAGATGAACGGCATTGAGTTTTTGAAAAAAAGAAGAGATTTACTCCTTGATGTTCCTGTAGTTATTCTTTCAAGTGTTGCAACAGAGGGAGCTTCTGTTACAATGCAGGCAATTGAACTTGGCGCTTCAGATTTTATTACAAAACCAGGTGGATCAGTTACTTTAAAAATCGGAGATGTAACAAAAGATATCATAGAATATGTTGCATCGTATGGTGGAGCTTATGCTGTAATGCATGGCAAGCAGATTTACGATCCTGAATTTTTTGCTCATCAAATAAAATTAAAAGAAGCAGAAAAGTTTGTTCTAAAGAAAAAAGGAGAGGAACTTGCAAAATCTGTTTCGATTAAACAAACTGATGCAGTTCCAACAACCTGGTTTAAACCAAAGCCAAAAGAATCTGTTGTAATCACTCCAGAAAGAGCAGGTGGCAGAATTGAAATTATAGCGATTGGAATTTCCACAGGTGGACCAAATGCTCTTCGTGAGGTTTTCAAAAATATTGATGCAAATTTAAAGCAACCAATCCTTGTTGTGCAGCATATGCCGGCAGGTTTTACAGCAGAATTTGCAAACAGTTTAAATTCGATATGTCCTCTTCCTGTTTCAGAGGCTAAAGATGGTGAACCAATTTTGGGCGGACATATTTATATAGCTCCTGGAAATTATCATATGTTTGTAGAACATCGTGCTCTTGGAAATTTTATAAAACTATCTCAGGAACCACAGCGAAATGGACATAGACCATCGTGTGATGTTCTGTTTGAATCAGTTGCAAAAATTTTCCAGAATAAAGCACTCGGTGTAATAATGACAGGTATGGGAAGAGATGGAGCTGCAGAAATTACAGAAATGCGAAAAAAGGGTGCATGGACTTTGGGGCAAGATCAGGCAACTAGTATTGTTTATGGAATGCCAAAAGTTGCTAACGAAATGGGCGGTGTACAGAAACAAGTTCCATTGTCAAATATGGCAAATGAAATAAGTAAATTGGCACGTGAACATTTAATAGCATAAAATTGCATTTTAAATATTGGATAAAGAAATCAATCTTCAATATCTTTGATTTTTTTTAAACATTCTGCTTCTCCAGTTTTGTTTTTGATTACAGAATATGTATCTTTTAGATTGTAAAGAGCATCAAGATAATAAGGATTGATTGAAACTGCGTATTCAAAATATTCAGAGGCTTTTTCGTAGTTTTCTGATTGAAATTCTGACACACCAAGAAGATTCCATAAATGAGAATGAAGAGGATTATAATCAAGACCTTCCTCACAAATTTTATGAACTAAATCAAAATCTTTTTGCATCAGACAGATTGTTGCATAAGTTTCTTCAACATCAGGATTTTCAGGACTTATTGCAAAAGCTGTACAAAGTGAATTTTTTGCTTCTTCAAGGTTACCTGCATCTCTATATGTAATGCCTAAATTGTACCACAAAAGATAATTATCGCGTTCTAAAGTAATTGCACGTTTAAAACATGCAATAGCTTCAGAGTATGCTCCATCAGAGGCTAGAATAATTGCCTGATTGTTAAGTCGGTCGCTTTGTTCTTTCATTTGAAAGCCTCTGGAATCATTGATAAAAATAATTGAGTAATAGAATCTGAATTAAAAAGGAGACAATTATCCTTGATAAGCTTAGTTCCAAGTTTTGCAGCATCATTTATGCACTCACTCTTTTGTAAAAGTTGAATACAAGCTTCTACAGAATCGCAGTTAATGCCGTTTTTTGAAGCGTCATCCATATATTTTGCAATGAGTTTTTTATCTTCTGGGAATTTTTGAGCATGAATCAAAACAGGAAGACTTTTTTTTCGCTCAACAATATCATCACCACGTTTTTTTCCTACATTTCCTGTAGTCAGATTTATAACATCATCAATTATTTGAAATCCAATTCCAATATTTGCAGCGATTTCACCAAACTTCTGTGCCTCATCTATAGAAAATCCACCGGCAGTACAGCCAATAATTGCAGCAAGAGAAGCAAGCGTACCTGTTTTGCTTTTGACCATAGCAAGATATTCATTGTCACTTGGAAAAATTTCAGGATTTCTGTGCCAAAAAATATCCATTGCTTGCCCCAAGTGTAGTTTTCTCAATTCATTTGTATAAACTTGATATAACTGAAGTTTTTTTTCTAATGAAATCTCAAGACTGTTTATGCAAACAGGAGCTTCAAAATATAGCCATGAGCCAGCATTTAAGGCAGTGTCCATGCCATAAGTGATGTAAGCAGCAGGTTTTCCACGGCGTAAATCAGAATTATCCTCAATGTCATCATGAATTAAACTTGCTGTATGAACAAATTCAACAAGAGGAGTAAGAGAATAAACTTGTTCTTCCGATAATGCATTTGTTTCATCAACTTTTTTTGCCATTTGGTAGCATAAAATCAAAAGCAAAGGTCGCCATCTTTTACCACCAAGTTCCATAAGTTTTTGGTTTGGCTCAATCAAGTTTTGAATATGACTGGAAGTTATATTATTATCTAAATCACCAAATGATTCTTGAATCCAATTTTCATTTGTGGATTCAGGTAATGCAGAAGAAAGTGCAGTTTCAATATTGCTTAAAAGTTTTGAAAAATCAAAAGTAGTTTTATTCATATTATAATTATACATAAAATCAACAGAAAAGACAAATATTGCAAAAAAATTAAGCCAACTGAAAAAAACTGTTTATAATAATATGTTCATAAAAATAATAAGGGTGCTCGAGCGGCAGTTCCAGCCTTCGCTAACGCTCATCCTCCTCGTCGCTTTGCTCCTGTGGTGGACTAAAGGGCTTCCATTGCCTAGCGTAATTCTAGATGGAAAATAGGTCTGTCCCCACTAAAAAAAAAACAGGGACATACCTTGATTATTAAACTGAAAAAGAGGTCTGTCCCTAATTTACGCAAGGTTTAGTGCCCGGTGAAAATGAGGATTGTCCCCAGTTTAGAGATACAAATATTTACACAAAAATAGGTCTGTCCCCAATTAAAAAAACAGGGACATACCTTGATTTTTTTAACTGAAAATGAGGTCTGTCCCTAATTTACGCAAGGTTTAGTACCCGGTGAAAATGAGGTCTGTCCCCAGTTTAGAGTTACAAACTATATTACACAAAAAGAGGTCTGTCCCCAATTAAAAAAGAGGGACAGAGCTTGATTTTTAAACTGAAAATGAGGACTGTCCCTAATTCACGCAAAGTTTAGTGTCCAGTGAAAATTAGGATTGTCCCCAGTTTAGAGATACAAACTATTTATACAAAAAGAAGGTCTGTCCCCAATTAAAAAAAAACAGGGACAGACCTTGATTTTTAAACTGAAAATGAGGTCTGTCCCTAATTTACGCAAGGTTTAGTGCTCGGTGAAAATGAGGATTGTCCCCAGTTTAGAGTTACAAACTATTTACACAAAAAGAGGTTTGTCCCCAATTAAAAAAGAACAGGGACAGACCTTGATTTTTAATCTGAAAATGAGGCTGTCCCTAATTTACACGAGGTTTAGTGCCCGGTGAAAATGAGGATTGTCCCCAGTTTAGAGATACAAACTATTTACAAAAAAAGAAGGTCTGTCCCCAATTAAAAAAACAGGGACAGACCTTGTTTTTGGAGTGGCGTAAGAGCTTCATCTTGAACGGTTGAGAGTTATTCACTTAAAAACACAAGGAAACAACAAAATATCCACAAGTTATCCACAAGGGTGAGTTGTGTTTTGTGGAAAAAAAAGTGTCAATAGGTTTTATAAAAAAAATTTGAAAAAAATAAAATGTTTATTCATGTATTTGTAATTGTAGATTATATCAGTATTTAAGAAATGATTAAAAAGGGAAAAATATTGAAATTCAGAAAAATGATAAATTTTAAAAAAAATATTAACAAAATGATTAAGAGAAATAAAAAAGTTATTCACAAGTTATCCACAATTTAAAAATTATGAAATGCGTTAACCTAAAGAAACTTCTGCATTCTTATCGATTGCAAGAATAGAGCGACAACCAGAACATCTAAATCTTCCTGGTTTTGGTGCACGAAGTTTTTTCTGACAAATAGGACAAGTGATTACAGCAGGGAAAATGTCAGATGATTTTGAAGGACCTGAAGCAAAATAAGCTATTACCTCTTCAGAAGTTTGTTTGATTGTAAAAAATTGTGAAAATCCTAAAAGCTGGAAAACTTCGTAAACTTTTGGTTGTATTTCTACAAGGACTATATCACCACCTTTTGGTTTTACAGTTTTTAAAAATACGGTAAATGAACCAATCCCAGTAGAAGAAACATAATTCAAAGATGAGCAATTGAAAATAAGGTTAACAAATCCTGCATCGATAACTTTGGAAATTTGTTTCTGAAAAAAAGTCGAATTGTAAGTATCAATATAACCACTCAAATAACAAAAAATTCCATTTTGAATATTATCTGCTTTTCTTAATGAGATTGTTATACTTTCATCCCTGTCATTATCAAAACCAGGAATTATTGAATTATTTTCAAACATAAACTTATCCTAAACCGTAGTATACCATAAAGGAATATAAACTTCAATAAAAAATATTAGATAAATCTAAAATAATAGAAAAAAGATACGATAATCAAAGAAGAAAAAATCTTTTTTTAATTATACAATGCAGGTGAAATATGAAAAAAGCATTACATTTGATAGTCACATATTTTGTTTTTTTGATTTTGAGTATTATTTTTGGAACTTTTTTATATATGATTTTTCATAATGCATTGAATTTTATTGCTGGAGATAGAATTATTTTTTTTCAGTTAAAAGTTTTTCTACCAGCTTTTTTATATATTTCTTTTGGTGCATGTTTTTTTATTTGTCCATTTATTTCAATTTATAGAGTTCGCCATTTACATGGAATTTTACAAACAACAGCTTACATCTTGATTTGTTTGATTACTTGGATAGTTATTTTTCCTTCTGTCTATTATATAGAAAAAAAAGCCCAGAGATTTTATCAAAGTGAAAAACAGGAAAAGTTGCTTTCAAAAAACTATTTTCGTGAAACTGAAGACAAAATATATTTTATAACAAAAAATTTTTCACCAGTACTGAATGATGAAGGGAAAATAGAATATGAAACAAATTCTGTGATTATGGATAAAACAGAAAATGGCATTGTGACTTATGAAAAAATTTCTGATTCTGAGCCAAACGGTCCTAAAGCAAAAGCTAAACCTTTTAATGAAATAGGAATAAAGAATGCTTTTAAATTTGAAAAAATCTTTTCTTTATTAGGAATTGGTGTTCTTGTGGATGTCGCTAAAAAAAGTTTGGAAGGTGGAATTTGGACTTATTTGCAATTTTTGACATTAGCTTTTTTGTTATGTTCTCTTTATGGAATATCTTATTTTTTTGACTGGCGTATTTTGAATACTTATGCGATTTTTGTAACTACAATTTGTATTATTTTTGTAAACATAACATATTACATGCCGATTTTTGAACCTTTTAGAGTGAAGATAAATGATTTTGGATTTTTGGAGATTTTGAGTCGTCATATTGAAGAACCTTTGCTTTTTACTGCAAACACTTTCTTTGGAATAATTTTTATAGCGGCAGGTTGCATAAAATATATTCTTCATAAAGTTAAGAAACAAAAAGCATAAAAAACAATTGTGGAGTTTTGAAAAATATGAAAAAAAATATTACAGTTTTATCTTTTATTTTGATATTCAGTTTGATTGTGTGCCTGGTAATTGGTTTTGTGCTGAATGTGCCGTTTGAAGTTTCGAAAAACTCTGTGATTCTTTATAAAATTCTAACAGGATTTGAATTGTTTGTAAAATATCTGCCTGTTTTTATTATTGCAGCGTTTATTTTGACGTTTTCTGTGCATTTTGGACATCATTGCGAAGGAAGTATTGTGCGTTTTTCTCAAGCAATGGTTGAACGTTTTAAGAAGATAATGATTTTTTCTTTAGTTTTAACTTTTATAATCACAATGTCAAATGAAGTGTTTGGAACTCTAATTAATAGAAGAAAAAAGACAATTGTGGAACGACAGAAGATTATAAATGAGTATTTGAAAGTTGGAAATAATCTTTATGATAATGGTTTTTATGATAGGGCTAAACGTTATGGAAATGCAGCGTTGGTTTTGCAACCGAATTCTAAAAAAGCTATAGATTTGATTGACCGCTCGGAAGTTGAAATTCAAAGGAAGGAAAATTCAAATCTCAGACTAAAAATTTATGAATCTGTAGAGGAAGCGGAAAAAGTTGACAAAGTTGTGATTAATCCTGAACAAATCAATGAAGTATATTCATTTTATTTAAAAGCACAAGAAGCTTATGAAAAAAAAGAATGGTTTAATGCACATTATTTTGCAGAAACTGGCATTGCGTTGGCAACACCTAAAGATCCAAATCTTGAGGCTTTGAAAAAAATCAGTAATTCTGCATGGAATAATCTAAGTGAATATCATAATCTTGAAAAAAATGAAGATCAGCAACAGTTTGATAAAAAATATGAAGGTTATCTTGCACTTGTGCAAAAAGATGATTTAAAAGCGTACTATATTTTTAAAGAGTTATATATGTCATCTAGATTGATGCAGTCTGATCCAGATGTGAAATTTTATCTTGAGATTGCTGAAAACCGTGTAAACGAAAAAGCTTTTTTTATTGATGAAACTTTTGAACTGGAAAGTTTTGAAAATGCAAATGACATATATTTTTCGTGTAATTATAAAGATGGTACAAAAGATATTTTTTATTTTAAAGGAATGACATGCGTTGAAGAAACAGGGAATTCTGTTCAATATTTAAGAGATTTGACGATTGTTACAATTGATGAGAAAGGAGATTTTTACAGACAAATGAATGTTCCTTATGCAAAAGTTCTTCCTGTTTCTGTGAAAAATATTTCTCCTTCTGTAAAACAGCTTATGGGAATAGAAAATAATGTGGAAACCATTCCTTATTTGATGCTCAAATCGATTGAAAGGGAACGTGAAGATTCTGAAGTTCTGCCAATATTTACTTATGCAGATGGAAGTGTTGAAAATAAACCAGAATATCTTTTGTTGTCTATGCCTTATGAACATTTTTTGATGCTTGAAAATTTTAAAAATGATGTAACTAGTATTCCATTGCCTCAACTTTTGAGACTTGCAAGAATTTCAGAACAATATGGTTTTTCAGAACAAATGTTCACGCAATCTTGTATAGATAGAATTTTTTATCCGATTTGGATGTTAATTATATTTCTATTGATTTCAACTTTCGCATGGAATAATCGTATGGGGAATGGGCAATATTTTAAACTGACGTGGGTTTTTGCTTTTCCTGAATTTCTTTTGATAAGTTATGTTTTTTATAAGTTGAGTATGTTTATTTTTAAACTAATGAATTTTACTTTGCTTGGAATTTTTGGTTTTTTTAATGCGTTAATCGCTGCTGTTATTGTTTATTTTGTATTGATGATTCTTTCAGGATTAAAATTTCTAGCATGTAAAACTAGAAGTTAAATATTTTATTTTTTATATTGAAAAAAGAATTAAAAAACTATATATAAAAATGCTTGCACTAGATTAATGTTAGTATTAAAATAGTAGCGTTGTTTTTTTATCAGAGGTTTTTTATGACTTTAGAAATGTTGGATAAATCTGTTCGTCGTGTTCCTGATTTTCCGAAAAAGGGAATTCTTTTTTATGATATTACGGGAGTTCTTGTAAATCCTGAAGCTTTTAAATTTGTGTTG
>JALFAW010000092.1 GCA_022773305.1 Spirochaetia bacterium | reverse complement strand
GTGGCAAGGATTGTAAGGGCTGGCGAAGCCAGTTCCGAAGCGGAGCGAAGGAATGAAGCGATAGCGTAACCCTGAAAAGCCTGTTTTTTGCGAAGCAAAAAGCCACCCTAAAAATAAAAATTCAAAACTCGACATTTGTCCAATTAATCTGCCAAAACTCACGGCTTATGCCAACAAAATTCGCATTGAAATGAGATTTGTAAGCACAAAACAGGGACAGACCTCTTTTTTTCTTTCTTTTTTATGCTAGTTTTGTGTGATAACATAACTTTTCTAGAAAAACATTATTTTTTTTTATTACAAATCTAAAATTATGTGATATAATTAATCATTATATTGTTGAATGACAATATAAGAAAAGTTTGCTTGGCAGACTTATTCTGTTTTGTGTTTTTCACAAATACCGTAAGAGATTTTATTTAAATAAAATTTAATCTTTCAAGGGAGTTTTTATGCAACAGGATGTAAAAACAAAAAAAACTTTGTCATGGTTTATTTATTTCACACTAGTAATGATATTCCTTTCTCCAATTTCACTTTATGAAATTCTTGGTATCGGAACAGGACTTTTTACACGTGAAGAATATACCGAGGTTCTGAAGCAACCGTTGAATTTAGTTGTCTTCTTTTTAGCTATTATTATTTCTGTAGCAGCATGTCTATTCTTAAAAAGATTGGTTATAAATTATAATAATAAGGTAGTTTCTGTTTCTGAAACAAACAGAAAACTTAGAATTTTTGCCACTATTAATATCATAACTGCTTTGATTCTAGGAATTTTACAAGGTACTGTTAATTGTATTGCAGTATTAAAAGGTTCTGTTGAATTTTCAGCATTTGAAGGAGAATCTCCTTTCCTTGCAGTTTTCTGTTATTCTCTTGCAATTGTTTTCTGTTTTTCTCTTTTATTCTACGTTTTGAACATCAGATTTATGGAAAAACAACTCAGTTACATTCCTTTTTCAAAAGATGAAATCACTATGAGTGTTACAAAACGTAATATTTTGACTCTTCTTTTTGCTTTGTCTGGTGTTCTTCTTTTATTAATATGTATTATTCTTGTTCCAAAAAATCTTGAAGATGGAGTTGCCAGTCTTACAAAAAAATTCTATCCGCTTTCTATTTATGCAATCATTCTCTTTGCAGTGATTGAATTCTCTTTGGTTACTGACGTAAAAGAGTGTTTACTAAATATTGAAGAATTTTCAGATTCATTGACAAAAAAAGATTATTCAATCAGTAATGGATTGCCTACAAATAGAAGTGAACTAGGTGTTATCATTCAAGAATTAAATACTCTAAAACATGAAACTGCTGATGTATTGAATTTGATTAATAAATCTACACATTCTACAGTAAAGCAAACAGAAGACCTTGTAGCAAATATGGCTACCACAAAAAGCAATGTTTCCAATATTGCTCAAGCTTTAGAAAATGTTCGTCAGGAGATGAAAAACCAATCGGAAGGTGTTCAGGAATCTAGTTCTTCAGCTGAACAGATCATGGGAAATATCCGATCTTTGAATGCAGCCATTGAAACTCAAGCATCAGGCGTTACAGAATCTTCTGCTGCTGTAGAAGAGATGGTTGCAAACATCGCAAGTGTTACTCAAATTCTTGAAAAAAATAACGAAGTAGTTTCTTTACTCACAGAAGCAGCTGATCAGGGACAAAAACAGGTTCAAGCAGCTGTTTCAACTGCGGACAGTGTATTAAAGCAATCTGCTGGAATTTTGCAGGCTTCAAGCGTAATTCAAAACATTTCAAGTCAGACAAACCTTTTGGCAATGAATGCTGCAATTGAATCAGCACATGCTGGTGAAGCAGGAAAAGGTTTTGCGGTTGTAGCAGAAGAAATTCGAAAACTTGCAGAACAGTCTGGAGCTCAAAGTAAAGCAATTGATTTAAATCTAAAAGAACTTTCTGAAGCTATCTCTAAAATCACTTCAGATATCAAGCAAGTTCAGTCTGCATTTGCAAATATCTATGAGCTTTCTCAGAAAGTTCGTAGTCAGGAGACTGTCATTTCAAATGCAATGGAAGAACAGAATGCCGGAAATCAACAAGTTTTGGAAGCTATGCGTGCCATCAGCGATTCCACTTCAGCAGTAAAATCTGGTTCTACAGATATGTTAACTGGCGGATGGAAAGTTGTAAAAGAAATGAAAAAACTTACTGAAATTACAGATAAAATTAACAATAGCATGGTAGAAATTCAAAATTATTCTTCAAGCATTTCTGATGCAATTACAATTACAACAGCATCAACAAACAATACAAAAGAAAGTCTTGAAAAATTAATGAAAGAAATCTCTACTTTCAAACTTTAACATGATTTTTTGTCTATTTTCAGCACGATGTTTTTGGGCATCGTGCTTTTTTTTACAAAGTTGATTATTTTTTTATTTTGGATGACTTCCAACTTATTAGATTCAATTTCGAGTATTTGATTTACAAACCGTGGCAAGGATTGTAAGGGCTGGCGAAGCCAGTTCCGAAGCGTAGCGAAGGAATGAAGCGATAGCGCAACCCTGAAAAGCCTGTTTTTTGCAAAGCAAAAAGCCACCCTAAAAAGAAAAATTCAAAACTCGACATTTGTCCTATTAATTTTTTTCTAAGCGAGGTATAAAATGGCCGATTATCATGAATTTCCATCAGCTCCAGAAGGTACTCCTGTTGCAAATTTTGTTCATCTTCATGTTCATTCTGACTATTCACTTTTGGACAGTTGTGCAACTTTGGATAAACTTGTTGCAAAAGCTAAAAGTTTAAATATGCCTGCTTTAGCTCTGACAGACCATGGAAATATGTTTGGTGCATTAAATTTTGAAAAACTTTGTCATAAAAACGGCATAAACCCTATTGTTGGAGAAGAATTTTACGTTGCTTATGGAAGTCATTACGAAAAGAATGATGTTCCGTATAGTCATAAAGGAGAAGAAGGCGAACGTCATGCTCATTATTTTCATCTGATTTTACTTTGTGAAAATCAGAAAGGATATGAAAATATGTGCTGGCTCAGTAGTAGAGCTTTTTGTGATGAAAATGCACTTTATTACGGTAAACCGAGAATCGATTTTGAACTTCTGGAGCAGTATCACGAAGGATTAATCTGTTGTTCCGCCTGCATTCAAGGAGAACTTCCGCAGATGCTGCTTGCCGGTATGGATAAAGAAGCACGTGAACTTGCACTTAAATACAAAAATCTTTTTGGTCCAGACCATTATTACATTGAAATTCAAGATCATGGTATCCCCGAACAAAAAATTGTTGCTCAAAAACTTATTGATTTGGCACATGAACTTGATATTCCACTTGTTGCAACAAACGATGTTCATTATGTTGAAAAAGAGGATGCAATTGCTCAGGACGCACTTCGTTGTATTGGTTTTAAAAATCTATTACACGATAAGCATGCAAAAATGGGTGGTGAACAGGATTTGGACAGCTGGTATTTAAAAACTGAGCAGGAAATGAGAGCTCTTTTTCCACAATGTCCAGAAGCTTTTGATAATACAATCAAAATTGCAAATATGTGCAATCTCACCATCAAGCAATATTCAACTCCAGAACTTAAAGAATGTCTGCCACGTTTTGAACTGCCAGAAGAATTTCGCACGCATGGAGATGATTATCAGTCTGATCAAAATGATTATGTGCGCTATATCGTAGAAGAAGGATTAAAAAAACGATACAAGGAAATTACACCAGAAATTAGAGCAAGAGCTGACTATGAAATGAACACGATTTTTTCCATGGGGTTTTCCGGTTACTTTTTGATAGTTTGGGAATTCATCAACTGGGCAAAATCTACTTACGACCCTGTTCACAAATGTCCGAAACATTACATTCCGATTGGACCTGGACGCGGTTCTGGTGCTGGTTCACTTGTTGCCTATGCCATGACAATCACAGACATTGACCCATTTAGGTTTGGTCTGATTTTTGAAAGATTTTTGAATCCGGAACGTGTTTCCATGCCCGATTTTGACGTTGATATGGATTTCGATTATCGACAAGAGATTATTCAGCACACACGAGATTTGTATGGTGATGCAAACGTCGGTCATATCGTAACTTTTGGTACACTCAAACCAAAAAACTGTATTGCAGATGTTGGACGAATCTTGGGAATTCCTCTTTCGGAAGTGGCAATGCTCAAAAAATGCATTCCAGACAGTCCAAAAGCAAAACTAAAAGATGCTTTTTCTCCACCAACAGAAAAATTTCCAGATGGTGGGCAGCTTATTCCATATAAAGATGATCCGCGTTACACAGAACTTTTTGATTTGGCATTCCGTTTGGAAGGTGTAAAAAGAAATACAGGTCTTCATGCTTCTGGAATGGTGATTGGTTTGACTCCACTCCCTGCATGGGCTCCAGTTTTTAAAGATCCTAAAACTGGCGAAGTTGGTGTTCAATACACGATGGATATTATTGAACCATGCGGACTTGTAAAATTTGACTATCTTGGATTAAAAACTCTTTCGCTGATTCGTTATGCCGAAGATATCATCAATAAACATAGAAAAGAAGATGAACCAATGTTTAATACAGCAGATGTTTCAGAAACTGACAAAGAAACATTTGACCTTTTTAAACGCGGTGATTCCGTAGCAATTTTCCAGTTTGAAAGTCCTGGAATGCAGAAAATTCTTCGAGAATTCCAGCCTGAAAAACTTGAAGATCTTGTTGCCTTAAATGCGCTTTATCGGCCAGGTCCTATGGATTATATTCCAAAATATATGGAAGGAAAATGGCATCCTGAATCCATCGAATATCCTGACCCTTGTCTTGAAGGAATTCTAAAAGAAACTTATGGCGTTATGGTTTATCAGGAACAGGTAATGCAGGTTTCTCAAAAAATTGCAGGTTTTTCACTTGGTGGAGCGGATATGCTTCGTCGTGCTATGGGAAAGAAAAAACCTGAAGTTTTGATGGGAAAGAAAAAAGAATTTATTGAAGGTGCTATCAAACAGGGATTTACAGAACAACATGCCGATGAAATTTTTGAGATTATGGTTCCATTCGCAGGTTATGGATTTAATAAATCTCATGCAGCAGCTTATTCAGTTTTGGCATATCGAACAGGCTGGCTTAAAGCTCATTATCCAGCTGAATTTATGGCTGCAAACTTAACAAACGAAATTACTTCCACAGATGGACTTCCTTTTTATATTGAAGAAGCACGTTCTATCGGAATTCCAGTTGATCCTCCTGATGTAAACAGGTCAGATGTTATTTTTGACGTTGTTGAAGGCAGAATTGTTTTCGGTTTGAAAGGAATCAAAGGAATGGGTGAAAATGCAGCACAGGCTATCGTGAAAGAACGTGAAAAAAATGGTCTGTACACTACATTTATGGATTTTATCACAAGAACTGGTGCACTTGTTGACAAAGATGAGGATGGCAGAGAAAAAACAATTATTAATAAAAAAGCGATTGAAGTTTTGATTAAAACAGGAGCTTTTGATAATCTGACAGAAAAAGACGGAACAAAACTAAACAGAGCGACACTTCTTGCAAACATGGAAAGTGCAATGGATTATGTTTCAGGCATTCTTGATGATAAAAGAAACGGACAAGGTGATTTATTCGAAGATTTTTCCGAAGAAGAAAAAGGCTTTGTCGATTTTAAATATACAATTATTGATGACATTCCATATATGGAAATCTTGAATATGGAAAAAGAATGTATTGGTTGCTATGTGAGTGGTCATCCTTTAGATATATATAAAAAGGCAATCAATAAAGCGGTTACAGTTCGTGCAGGCAATATAGAAAGAATTGCACAAGAAGAAAAAGCTGAAAAGGATGCAATGATTTCTAGCGGTGCAAAACCATGGCAATTAAAAGATTCTGGAAAATCTTATATTGCTTTGGGAATGATAAACGGCATTCGTGAAATCACCACAAAAAAAGGTGATAGAATGGCTTTTGCTAAACTGAATGATTATGATGGCCAGATAGATTTAACTTTTTTTCCAAAAATTTGGGAAACATTGAAAATGCAAATTCAAGATGGTGAAGTATATGCGTTCAAAGGAAAAGTTGATGGTTCAAGAGATACTCCTTCTTTGATTGTTGATAGCATTGAAAATCCAGATGATTTAGAAAATCACAGTGCAACATCAGTGCATATAAAACTTTCTTCTGCATTTACAAGCGAACAGGATATTTTTGAATTAAAGGATTATCTTTTTGAAAGGATGGGGAAATGCGGAGTCTTTTTTCACTTGGGAACTAATAAAGCTCCATACGTTGTGAAAGTGAATAATCAAATCACGATTGATGCAGGCGAAGAAACTATTTCACAACTCAAAAAAATCGCTTTTGTTGAAGAAGTTTGGACAGAATAAAGATTATGAGTTTGATTTCCATTTTTGTGATTAACAACTGATTCAAGATTGTTTTATTCAGTTTTTTCTTGCAAAAATGTAGATTTATTATTATTTTTATAGTGAGGTATTTGATGAGTGTAATTCTTTCTTTGTTATCAGCAGTTTTAACAGTATATACGGTTTTGTGTTTTATAAACATTATTATGTCATGGTTACCTGGTGTAAAATTCACAGCATTCGGAAAGTTTATTTCATCTGTTA
>JALFAW010000083.1 GCA_022773305.1 Spirochaetia bacterium | reverse complement strand
TGCACAGATTGCGCCAAGTGGTGAAACAGCTGAAACACATACTATCGTGCTTGAAGACAAGGCTGGAAACAAAACCGTATATACAGTTTATGTAGCAAAAGACACATTAGCACCGTATTTAACAGTAACATCACCGACGGAAGGGGTAAATGCAGCTTCTATTAAAGTAAGAGGACAGGTATCTGACCTTGGAATTGGTGTAGAAAGCGTAACATGCAGTGTTTATAAGACAGACGGTACAAGTGAAACTCAGATAGGAACTACACAGACGCTTAGCGGTGTAGCAGGACAGTTTGAGTTTAATGAAGTTACATTGGATAGCGAAGGAGAATATAAGGTAAAGATAAGTGCACAGGACAAACTTGGAAACAAAACTGAAGAAACAGTTATAAAAACAGTAAACGATAAGACAGGACCTTCAATCCAGACTCCTGGAATTGGAGAAGCAAAGATAGCAGACTATACAAAAGAAGGAAAGACATATCGTGTATATGCAAAAGACACATTCTATCTGACAGTAAAGGTAAGTGATGCACTATCAAAGGTGTCAGCAGTGACTGCAGAAAGCGGAAGTGTAAGTACGTCATTGAATCAGACGGCAGCCGGAACATATACAGGAACAGTAACTGTTTCATTGCAGGAAGGTGGAACAGCATCAATAAAGATAAAGGCAACAGACTCATGCGGAAACACAAATGAAAGCGTAACAGATGACATCATGGTGGACAAGGTAGCGCCAACAATAAGTAATCTTACTTATCCTACAACACCACAGAAAAACAAATTTACTATTTCTGTAAGTGCAAGTGATGTAATAGCCCTTGCTGATGCTGAAGATAATCCTGTAAAAATCAAATACAAAAAGAATGAAAGTGATGAAACACTTACAATGACTTTAAATAATGGTGTTTACGAAATAGAATTGACTCCAGGCACAGGCACAGATAGTGACTCGGTTCACTACATTCCAGACGGAAATCACACATTCACAATAGAAGCCACAGACAAAGCTGTAAATAAAGCTTCACAATCTATTGAAGTAGTAACTGACGTAACAGCGCCGACCTGGGTAACAACACCTAAAATCTCATCAAAATCAGCATATACACAGGAAACAAGAGAATACTACAAATCAAACTTGATAAACATCAATGTAAAAGCAACAGATGAGACAAGCGGAGTAAAAGAAATTGTTTATAAGTTAGATAGTGCTCAAAACGTAAGTAACGGCAATGCAAACATCACATTAGATGGTCTTTCTGAAGGAATGCATACAGTTTCAATTAAAGCAGTTGATGAAGCTGGAAATGTAAGTAATGATACGATACTTAACTTCTATATAGATACAAAATCTCCGCTCGAACCAGAACTTATGAGCATTGACTCAGAAAGTGGAGCTGCACTTGAAGGTTACATAAACGAATCAAAATCAAAACTGGTAAATGGACAAAGTGATGTAACATTTGTTTTGAGGGCTAGGGATGACTCAAGTGACACAGAATATATGTCTGGTATAAAATCTGTGGAAGTTTTAAGAATTGCAAGCAACAATGTAAATATTACGGGGCAGAAAGTTGAAGGTGAAGGTAAGGACGGACAATACACCATCACAATTCCTGCCAACAAACTTGCAACTGGTTCTGTAACTGTAAGAATTACAGATAATGTGGGCAATACTTATGACGGAACTGTTTTCAACTTTCAGTTGGATAACACTCCTCCAGTTTTAAAAATCTCTTCTCCAGCAAATGACACAACTGTGAACAAAAAAATCACAATAAGTGGTGCAACAACAGATAACAACGCTGTGGCTCAGACTGTCGTAACTGTGAAAAAAGGTGAAACAGAAGTGAAAAAGGAAACTTTCACAACAGAAAACTCAAATGAACTTTCCTGGAGTCTTGTTCTTGACACATTTGTTCAAAGTATCACAGATAATGCAACACCGGCAGACCTCACAATCACAGTAACTGCCACAGACAAAGCTGGTAACACAGCAAGCGAAACAAGAACTATTACTGTTGACCATGATAAAGACAGACCTGTAATCAGCTTTAACAATGTAACTCTTGGAAATGCAATGAGCAGCAGCGATTCAAATTACATTTGGCTCAAAAATACAACCAAGCTTTATGGTACAGTAGAAGATGATGATGGAATCACTTCTATGCAAATCAGAAAGAATGGAACTGATTGGAAAGATGTTACACTCAACACTGCAAAAACTTCATGGAGTTTTGATGTAAAGACTTTCTTTGGAGATGAAACAGCAGACAAAGAAGCCGCTGCAAACGGTGCACACAAAATCTATTTCAAAGTGACAGATGAAAGAGGAAAAGAATTTACTTCTGCAACTTCATCATCACTTGATAGCGTTTATCTTGTGGACGGCGAAAATAAATATGGAACAATTGAAACAGATTCTGCAAAACCAGATTCAGTTTTGTATGTAAAAGTTGATACACTCTTTCCGAAAGTTGTTTTGAATGGAGCTAGAATTGGTACAACAGGAGATTTCTCTACCGCATATTCAAATATGACGCTCGGTGGTGCACAACGCACAATGCAGTTTAAACTTACCGCAAAAGACAGCAACGGAATAGAATCAGTTAGTGGCACAGCAGAGTTTGATGGAGCTTCTGTCACCCTTTCATCACCAGAAGTTAAAGCCTACAAAACTGGGGATGTGGAAACTACAGTTGGAGCGTCTGACGTTGAGTATTATATAGTGAGTTTTACAGTGGATTTAACTGACGCACAAAGCGGACTGAACGGAAAAGATGGTCGAATCAGCTTGGAATTCACAGGAGAAGATAAAGCTGGAAACTCTTCTGCTCAAACTGCAACTATCAACTATGATTACAAAAAGCCGGAAGTTACGATTACTTCGCCAAAAGATTCCAACTGGGTAAGTGGAATTGTGACAGCCTACGGAACAATTGACTCTGCAGCAACAATGTATTACGCACTTTCTCCAAGCGACACAATCACTCCTGCAGAACCGGGTGCTGACAGTTCTGGCGGAAATATTACTGGACAGACAGCAGAAACTGAAACCAGCGATCCTTACGAAGTTACTAGTTGGAGCGGAATTGACCCTGATGGATTAGCTGAGGTAACTGGAAACGGTATTACTGTAACTCCAAAATATTCTCAGATTAAAGGGAATGGAGTTCAGTGGTTTGTTTATTTTGACAATCAGCCTTCAACTGAACTTGCAACTCACGATGTGGAATTCAAAAAATATCTGATAAATTCTGGAATTACAACTGATGAGGCAATTGGAAATAAATCATTCAAAACTATCGTAAGACTTTACTTGTGGGTAAAATCAATAGACTTGGCTGGAAACGTTACAGAAGAAAAATTCCCGATTTTAATTGACCCTCAGGGGGACGCACCTCAAGTTACAATTTCTTATCCTGCAAAAGACGGAGAAACTCTTGGTGGCGCGGTAACACTTTTGGGAACAGCAAGTGATACTATCGGAACAAAAATTGGAATCAAAGATGTATGGGTTCAGATTATGTCGGGTACGAAAGAGTCTGCAGCAACACCATCTGTAGATGATGTAAACTTGTGGATAAAAAATGGTTACAATGTTTACACAAATATTAACAATAATCCTACTCAAGTGACTTCTGATATCAGTAGTAATTCTGAAAAATATTACATTCGGGCAACGGTTTCTGGAACATCTTGGAGTTTGAAGATAAACGGAAATAATGAATTCAGTCCGTTGCCAGGTAGTAAAAAAGAAATTGTTTATAGAGTTTACGCTCAGGATAATGATAACAATTTAAGTAAATATCAAACTCAATACAGTATTTTTGATGCCGATAACCCAGTTTTGAGCGACCTTTATCTGCGTCAGTATTCTGATAATGAAACTGGAACGGGAGAGATTACCGCATCACGACCTTATGAAGATGATATGTGGATAAAAGGAGACTGGTGGCTTTGTGGAACTGTGAAAGATACTCAGGGAATTGCTTCTTTGAAAGTAGGTGAAGAAACAATAACAGTTTCTGGTGAATTAGATAAAAAAGAAGAATTCAAATACAAAATATCTACTACAGGTAGCGATGCTGGAAATAAAACAATCTCAATAGTTGCAGAAGATAAAGCTACACCTTCTCATACGACTAAAAAAGACTGTTCTATCAATTATGATAATAAAGAACCAGTTTCAAACGTACCTGTGATTGCTAATAATAAAATACAAAATGCAAACGGATTCTTTACATTCTCTGCTGAAGTAAAAGAGGACGCTGTCAGTGGTGCAGCTCAGTCAGGATTTAAATATCTGGCATTCTATTTTACACGCGGAGATAAAGTTTATGACATTATGCGTTCAAAAGATGATGTAAACAGTGCAATCAATACATCTGGCTTAACTTTGGGTGATGATGGTCTTATTTGGAAAACGTTGAGCATTACTCGTGATTCGGATAATCTTGCAATCATTACACTGAGCGCTGCAGATGCAAATATTCACACAGGTGGACTTTGTAAAATCGGCGGTTCTATCTATATGATTAAGAACGCAAATGGTACAACAATTGAGTTGGACGGTTCTCCAGAAATACCAGCAGGTGTCACTTCACAGGAAGCATTATTTGCCATTGCAAATGTTGTAAACAATAATATTGAGTCTGGAAACGGCACAAAATCAACTTCTGCGGATTCTTATGGTTATTTTACGTCAATTTCAAATGACGACGGCGACCACATGGTTGAATCTGTTTTGAAAACAGGTACAACCTGGAAATGGGAAGCAAACATCAACTCGCGAAATATTCCAGATGGTGAAGTTACTTTGCATTATGTTGCATTTGATGCCGCTGGAAATTATAGTGCTCAAAGTATTGAAAATCTTCAGATTGCAAATAATGCACCTCGTCTTGCAAGCGTGAAAGTGTGGACAGACTACAACGGAAATGGCAAAGAGGATGATAATGAACATGCAACAAAATATTACAGCAAGAAAACTGTTGTGATTGGCGGTAAGTCACAAACAAAATCTCAGGATTTAACTTCGGATTTGCTTCTTTCTGGAAATGACAAAGATGAAAACGGCGGAAGTGCGTTTATGACCATAAAAGCTGAAACAAAACTTATCCCGGAAATTGTAGGTGGAAACGGTAATTTGTATTACACTTATAGAACTAAACCGAATAAAGCTGGTTCTTGGTCAGTTATTGAAAAATCGGAAAATAGTTTTGCAATCGGTAATGATGATGGCATAGATGACGAAGCTGGAAACGGTGGTTATTATGTAGTAGATGATGAAAACACAGCTTACATCAGCGGTACTATTTACGATGGCAAGACTCCAGGTAAAAACCCAATTGTGATTACGACAGATATTCTTGAAAACTTGAAAAATAATACCGGAAATGATGACCCGACCTGGTTTGAATATGTGATTTATGACAGCACAGATGGTTGTGCAGGATGGTCAGATTCAAATTATACATCAGGAAGACTCTCAGCAAAATTCAAAGTGGCTTTGAATGTGCAATATAATGATGAAGTTAAACCACAAGTTTCTGTAAGACCGTTCTATTGGAACAGCAAAACAGACAATTCTGTATGCTGGGATTCAACTTCAGATTCTGCTTTGTCAGCTTTGGGACACATCGAACTTGAAGATGATTTAACAAAGACTATTACAGATGATTTGGGCAATGACCCAAAAGTTTCTGGAAAGATTAAAATAGAAGGTTACGCATTTGATAACATCAAATTAAAAGAGCTTTATGTACAGTTTGCCGGACACAAAGATATTACTTCTAAAAAACTTGCAGCAACTTATACTACTAGCGGAAATACAACAAGCTGGGTAAAATCTTCGGAAACAGGAATTGGCGACACTTGGGATTTTGAGGCAACAGATGTATTCAACAACAGCGAAGGTCATCTTGTTTACTGGACGCTCACAGTTGATACACAGGCAGTTTCAGGCCAAACTCAAGTTGCTCGATTAGACCAGAAAGTAACAGTGATTGCAAAAGACGAAAGAGGAAAAAAAGGAACTACAACAGGTGGATTAGAATCAGCAAGCAGTGGAACACCTGGAAAGCAAGAAATGCTTTGGAAAGATGTAAAAACTTTTGCCGGCGCAACAACAATGTTCTATACAGATGAGGCTTGCAACAATCTTGTAGAGGCAGCATCAGACGACACAACAGTCTACCTCAAAGAAAAATGGGACTACCAGATGGATATTGTTCCGTATATCACTGGGGTAAAGACTAGTTTGTCAGATTTGGACACAAATAATCCATCTGTTTATAATAGAACAGCCTTAGGTCATTATGCTGTAAATTCAACAGAAACTGTTGATATTTATGGTTTCAACCTTGCTGGTGGAACTCTTTCTGATTCGGCTTCTGCTTCTGTCAGTTTAGGAACAGCAAAAGAAAATAGTTCTGAAAATGCTTATGGATTATCTGGTGCTCAGTATTTCTCTGTTTCGACAAGTACATTAAAGTCTGGAAATATTGAAATAAAAGTTGGTGAGATTCCTACTTTGAATAACATCAATAAATCTGAAGCAAAAGGAACTTATTCGGATAGTGATACGAAGTATGAAAATCACTATAACCGCACTCCAAATGGATTAAATAACAACCTGCTCGAAGATGATGTAATTTTTGATGTTTGGGAATTTGATAGTAACGCTGCAACACCTATTTCTGGGCAAGTTCGCCAGCCAATTATGAAAATCAGCCCTGCTACAGGTATGATTCAGTTTGCATTTGCAAATGGACCATTGTACTTTAGTATGGGTGGAGGAAATTATCTGCAAGACACAACAAGTCATGACTTCTGGAGCCAGAGTTATGATATGTTTACATCTATCGGATACACAGTTGATGATTTGGGATATACTTATGGTGTTTGTGCCGGTGGTGATATTAATGATAGTTCTGCAGATGTATTTGCTCTTCATTCTAGTAGATTTGGAAATCCAGATGTTAATAGAAAAAAACATGGAAATATGGATAATCAATCAGGTCTTGGTTTGGAGCAGATCGCACAGAATAATGGTGGTACATATTATTTCTTGAAAGAAAGAATTTTGTCTCCAGCTATGGGAACAACTGTACAAGACTCTTCAACAAATCTTTATCTTGCTTATATTGATAATATAAATAGTGAAATAAGGTTCAAGTCAGGAACAACTTCGGCTTCAGATTCTACAAGCGAATTTGGTTTATTTAAGGATAAATATCATAACTCTCAAGGTATTACTCCAGGTAATTATGACATCAACGAAGTAGATATTGTAAAGGAAAATGTTGCTGCTGAATCCCTATCTCTAGGTGTAGTTCCATCTTCTGTAGCAAACAATTCTTCAAAAGATGTTGTAGTGCTTGTTTGGTACGAAGGCACAACTCTAAAATATGCTTATAATGAAACACCTTTACAGTCTGGTACTGTGGGAAAAAATAATGTCACAGAATCAGTAGGCGAATGGGCTGTTGAGAACGGTCCTTTTGGCAGTCGAATTGGAAAATATTGTAAAGTTGCTGTAGATAAAAAAGGTGGAATTCATGTGGCTGCCTATGACCAGATGAAAGGAGATTTGAAATATGCCTACAGGTCTGGTTATAAATCTGGAACATGGCAGACTTGCACTGTAGATTCTTATGGAATTATTGGTTCAGAAATTTCTATGGAAGTAGCAATGAGTGGTTCTGGAAGTGATGCAAAACCAATTCCATACATCAGTTACTATGCAGATTCTGCAGTAAAACCAAAAATTGCATATCTTAATGATGTTTCTTCTGTTTCGGATGGTGCAACAAAAGATTACTTTACACAAAAATGGGAAGTTTCATATTTACCAACATCAAGTGTTGTTCCAAAAGATCACATCAATGTGGGATTGTGGAAAAATGGTTCAACTGGAGAAATTGTTAATAGTATGATAGCAGGTTCTTCAGGCAATAATAGTTTTACAAACTGGCAAAATAATTATGGAACTTACAAGAATAAGACACTTGTAACAAAAGAAACTGGTGACAAAAATACTACATGGTATGATTCCACAAATAAAAAATGGGCGAGTTGGGGTTATAAGTTCGCAAATGGTACAAAAAATCCAATGGTAGCTTATCAAGTGGGTTCAGGTGTAAGTAGTACTATCGAAACCGCCCAAATGAAATAAAAAAAAGCCGTCACTACAAACTCATAAAACTTGTAGAGGCGGTCTTGTTTTACCATTTCAGCAAAGACTTAGAACCCCTCAAAACAAAATGAAGCAGTTCTAAAAAAACACACACATTTGGAGCGGCGCATAAACTCCTTCATCGCCCCATCTCATCAACTATTTCCTGCAACTGCTCCAAAGAAAACCCAGAAATCTCAGCAATCTTTTGCATAGACAAAGTTCCGTCTTTTAAAAGATTAGCAGCCATCTCTTTTTTACCAGCATTTTTGCCTTCCTTCAAACCAACCTTTTTTCCTTCGAGGATACCAACTTTTTTACCTTCCTTCAAACCAACTTTTTTTCCTTCAAGGATACCAATTTTTTTTGCTTCGGCGGCTCTTTCATCGCCGTATTGTTCCCATACTCTACACACATTTTACCTCTTAATACTAATTTTTCGAGTTTTAGCGTTAGCGTTAAAAAACTCGTGGTACGTGCTAACTAAGCGAACAAAATAATTCAACCTTTTGCACGTACCACTACTCCTGAGTCTTCTTGTTTGTGGAATCTTACTCTTTTTGCTATCTCTGAATAATACATATCATCAGCATTGGGTGTGCAAAAAAATAGATGTTTATTTTGTCTCACCGCACCATCTCATCAGCCATTTCCTGCAATTGCTCCAAAGAAAACCCAGAAATCTCAGCAATCTTTTGCACAGACAAAGTTCCGTCTTTTAAAAGATTAGTAGCCATCTCTTTTCTACCAGCATTTTTGCCTTCCTTCAAACCAACTTTTTTTCCTTCAAGGATACCAATCTTTTTTGCTTCGGCGGCTCTTTCATCGCCGTATTGTTCCCATACTCTACACACTGTTCCCACTCCTGAGTCTTCCTGTTTGTGGAATCTTACTCTTTTTGCTATCTCTGAATAATACATATCATCAGCATTTGGTGTACAAAAGTCGTGCATCAGTTTTCCGATAGCGTCATTGCCGCGATATGTCCCGTTTACGTACATAACATTTACCCCATCATCGTACGTAATTATTTTACCATCCTTATCTGACACATCAAAATTTTTTTTGACTTTATAATAAGGTTTATTGAGTTTTAAATAATCATGCTCTGTAATAAAAATAATATACAATTCAGGTAAATCTGTAAAGTCATCTCCACACTGCAGAGTGTGGCTGTCAATCATAGCCGTATTATATCGAACTCGTTTTGGTGAATTTCCTTTGTCCGAACGTTGAATCTCGACATTGTAAAGTCTGTGGTCTGTATCCTCAGCGATAATATCAAGTATTACAGAACGTCCGTAAAGATTCCTCTTTTCCTGCTGACTCATGCAGCTTTTTACAGTCAAATCATCTCGTTCCAGAATTATCCTCAGAAGAAATTCAGCAGCTTTGGTATCGCTGGAAAACACAATAGTCATAAAATCATCGTCCATGAGCCTGAAAGCTCTAATTCGTTCGAGCATTTTGGGGTCAATAGTGTCAAAAAAACTTGTTTTCATTCGTAAACCTTGTGAGAAAATAAGAAGAAAGTTCAGGAGCCATAGGAGATGAATGGCTAGGAAACCAAATCCTGAACAATCTTCTATAATATAATATGTATCGAATGTTGCGATTTTATACGTTTTTTTTAAAATAATTTTTATTTTTTTTGTGGGGGAACAGTGATGTCAAATCTTCCATATTTTCAATATATTTTTTCCAGTTTTTTTAACTATCAACGGATTTAGCCAAATCAATGTTGTGTATAATTTTAATAATAATAACTTCAATTTACCATTAAAATTTTTTTTACAAAAATATATTCTTGAAATAAATAAATTTATCATAGAAAATTTTGCAGTATCCAAAACTTCATAATCTATATTGTTACTAGAAGCTCCACCATAATGAATTATCTGAGGACCTTCTATTAAAAGTCTAGATAAATTATTTTTTTTCATTTGATACTGTAAATCAGTTTCTTCAAAATACATAAAAAAATTTTCATCGAAACGTGCAAATTCATTATTTTTTAAAAATAAATCTGCTCCTAGTATATTTCCTACATTACCAATCTTTTTAGTAAATTCATGATTTTTTTTTATATGTTTTAATTTATATCCAAATAAGGTTTTGAAAAAAATAAACCATACTCTTAGCATATACAACAAAATATCTTTTAAAATATCATTATAAGAATTGCAATTTCCTCCGCAAGAACTTGCATAAGATTCCCCTATTGTCATATTTGGATTTAATAAATTCGCTCCGAGAGCACCTATAAGATTATCCTTGTTATTATTTTCAAAATAATCAAAAAAAATTTTAATTGCATTATTTAAAAGAACAGTATCACTATTCAGATAAAAAATATATTTTCCCTTTGCAATTTCCAATCCACGATTATTTGCTGTTCCAAAACCTAAATTTTTATTATTCTCAATTAATATAACTTGAGGAAAATAAGTTTTTATCATATCCAAAGAATCATCAGAACTTCCATTATCACTGACAATTACTTCAAATTCAATATTTTTTGTGTGTTCATAGATTGACAAAAGACAATTTTTTAGAAATTTTGATGTATTATAATTCACAATAATAATTGAAACATCCATAATACAAAATTAATAGAAATAAAACTTTTTTTCAATGCTTTGCTTTGTTAAATCAATTTTTTATTTTTCAAATGATTATTGATTATGATTATGGACAAACTGAATATATTTTTTTATAATTGAAAGTGAAAGGTTTATTATGAATAATATAAAATATATTATAAATGGTTCTTTTTTATGCAGAAACTTAACAGGAATTGAAAGATTTTCTTATGAAATTCTAACTCGTTTAGATAATTTTCCTCAAGCTAAACATATTGCAATTTTTATCCCACAAAATGCAAAACAACTTCCAGAATTAAAAAACATTTCAATTATAAAAGGAAAAAGAAGTTTAAAATCATATCCATTTTGGACAAACTTTATCTATGGTTTTTGTTTGATTAAAAATCATGCAATTGGAATAGATTTTGCGAATACTTGTTCTATATTCAAGCCTGGAATAGTTTTTATTCATGATATTTATTGTAAAATCTATAAAGACGATTTTCATACTTTCAGAGATAAACTTGTTAGAATTTATTCCTGCTTTATGTATAGATTTTGTGCTAAGCATGCAAAAAAACTTTTTACTGTTTCAGAGTTCAGTAAAATGCAGATTTCTCAACATTATGGAATTTCAGTTGATAAAATTACAGTTATTCCAAACGGATGGGATCATTTTAGAAATATAAAAATGGATTTTTCAATACTTGAAAATACCCCAAAACTACAAAGTGGATTTTATTTTACACTAGGAAGCTTATCAAAAAGAAAAAACTTAAAATGGATTTTGGATTATGCAAAAAAAAATCCAGATGATTTGTTTGCAATTTCTGGAAAACCTCTGAATGATTTAATTCCAAATGAATTAGACCAATTAAAAAAACTGAAAAATATTATTTTTCTTGGCTACTTAACCGATGGTCAAGTGAAGGCTTTAATGTCAAAATGCAAAGCATTTATTTTCCCTAGTTATTATGAAGGTTTTGGCATTCCGCCATTGGAAGCTCTGTCAGTTGGAGCAAAAATAATTGTTTCAAAAGCGGCTTGTTTGCCTGAAATTTATGGGAATACGGCACATTATATTGACCCAGACAATCCAGATGTTAATTTAAATCAACTGCTCGAGCAACCTGTAGAGTCCCCTGAAAGAATTCTCGAAAAATATACATATGACAATGCTGCAGAACAATTAATTGCCTGTTTAGATTTTTAGTTTTTTTGCTGCTGATACAATTTCTTTTTTTCTTAAAGATTTGATTTAATTAACACAGAATTAACATAAATTTTACATAAAATTTACACTATTGACATACTAGCACGGGGGGGGGTATAATACTCTATTATGTCAATAAGTCAAATATTATACAGAATAATTCTTTATCCATTGGTTCAGATTATAGAAATCTCCTTCTTTTTAATTAACAAACTTTTTAGTAATGCTGGTATTGCAGTTTTAGGTGTCAGTTTTGTTGTTACACTTTTATGCCTTCCCCTATATATTGTTGCGGAACACTGGCAACAGGTTGAAAGAAATACTGTTTCAAAATTAAAACCAAGAGTTGACAGAATAAAAAAAGCTTTTTCTGGTGATGAACAATACATGATGCTTACAACCTATTACAGGCAAAATCATTACCATCCGATTATGGCACTTCGTTCCAGTTTTGGATTATTGATTCAGATTCCTTTTTTTATGGCAGCTTATTCTTGTCTTTCTAAATTACCAGAATTACAAGGTTATTCTTTTTTATTTATTCGTGATATGGGACAACCTGATGCACTTTTTTCAATAGGTTCTTTCAATATCAATATTCTGCCGATTGCAATGACAATTATAAATATTATCGCTGGTGCAATTTATACAAAAGGTTTTCCATTAAAAGAAAAAATTCAAATAAATGTCATGGCGCTTATTTTCCTTGTAATTCTTTATCAAAGTCCTGCAGGTCTCGTTCTTTACTGGACTATGAATAATGTTTTCTCACTTATAAAAAATATTTTTTATAAACTTAAGAATCCAATAAAAGTTCTTTATATATTGATGTGTGCAGGTGCTGTTTTTGTTGGAATTTATATTCTTTTTGTTTATAAAGGTGCTGCCAGTTTAAAAAAACGTTTATTAGTTGCAATTCCATTGTTTCTCTTAACAGCTATGCCATTATTTATCAAAGCTGTAAACTGTTTTTTTACAAATCCTCTAAAGTATTTAACAGAAAACAAAAAACAACGTTTTCTTCTATTTGTTTCATCAGCTTTAGGGTTAACTATTTTAACAGGCTTACTGCTTCCTTCAAATCTTATTTCATCTTCGGCACAAGAATTTTCAAATATTGGAAATATTACAAACCCAAATGGATTTATTAATGCTCCATTCTGGCAATCATTTGGAATATTTATTTTTTGGTCAACTTGTATTTACTTCTTATTTAAAGAAAAACTTCAAACTGCTCTTGCAGTTTTATTTTCAGTATCTTTGATTTGTGGATTAGTAAATGTTTTTTGTTTTGCAGGAAACTATGGTTCTCTGGATATAACTATGAAATTTATTGGAGGCATACTTTCGCAGTCTAAAGTATTTATTATGACAAATCTGCTAGTTTGTACTGTCCTTACAATAATAATCTTCATACTTTTTAGATTTCAAAAACAAAAACTGATTTATTCAATAAGTTTTATTTTTTGCTTTTCAGGTTTTGTACTTTCAATCATTAATATTTCAAAAATTTCAAAAGAATATAAACATCTAACTGAAATTCAAGCTTACAAAAAATCTGATGATGATTTTTCTAAAAAATTCCATTTATCAAAAAATGGAAAAAATGTTGTCATTTTTATGCTTGATAGAGCAGAAAGTTCATATTTTGAACACATTTTAAATGATAATCCAGATTTTTATGATATTTTTTCTGGGTTTACTTATTATCCAAATACAGTTTCTTACAATAATCACACACTAATGGCCTCTCCAGCATTATATGGTGGTTATGAATATACACCATACGAAACAAACAAACGTACAAATCAAACATTAAAAGAAAAACATAATCAGGCTACTTTAATGATTCCAAGAGTATTAACAGAACAGGCTGATTTTACCGCTTCTATGTTTGATACTTCCTGGGGAAATTTAAGTTTCACTGCTGATATGAGTTTTACTGACGGTTATGAAAAGATTTCTGGTGAAATATTATGTGGAAGATATTCGGGTGAATTCAAAAAAAGTCTTAAAACTTATGATACTACTGATTTTCAAAAAAATATAGAAAGAAATCTATTTTTTATTAGTCTTTTTAGAGAAGTACCTGCTCTTTTTCGTAACATTGTATATTACAAAGGAAACTGGTGGTCTTCAGAAAATGTACTGGATATAGATAGTTTTATTGAATGGTTTTCTGCTTTATATTTTATGAATCAAATCACTGATTTTGACAGTCCTTCAGATTCTCTTTTAATAATAACTAATGAGTCAACTCATTCTAATTATGACATTAATTCTTTAAATTTGACAGATAAACAAATGAGTTTTCCAAATGATAACAATGGATATGAAATAAATTATGTATGTTTAGATGCAATTGGAAAATGGATTAATCTTTTAAAAGAAAATCAAATATATGATAATACAAAGATTATTATAGTTGCCGATCATGGAGCAGGATATGGTCCAACTGCAGAAGAAAAATATACAACAGCACAAATTGGTGAAGTATCAAAAGATGCATTTAATCCTCTGTTTTTGGTAAAAGATTTTAATTCTCAAGGAAAATTAAAATTTGATAATTCCTTTATGACAAATGCAGATACACCTGCAATTGCATTTAAAGGAATTGTCGACAATCCAATAAATCCTTATACAAATAAACCATTAACTTTGAATGACAAAGAAAACGGAGTTTTGATTACAACTGATGATATTTTTATGGTTCACCATTCAAAATCAAATAACATTTTTACAGTAGATAAAAATAAATGGTTCAGAGTAAAAGATAACATATTTAAAGATGAAAACTGGACTAAAGAGGAGGTAAATTAATATGTCTCCATTTTTACTTTACATAGACCCCGGCACCGGTTCAATGCTTTTTTCCATATTGATTGGTGCTGCAGCTACTTTGTTTTTTTTGGGAAAAGCAGCAATTTTAAAACTTAAAATTATTTTCTCTTCTAAAAAAGGAGGAGAAGCTGCAATTGATACTGGCTACAAAGATTATGTAATCTACAGTGACCACAAAAGGTACTGGAATGTTTTTAAACCAATTTGTGATGAATTTGAAAAACGACAAATTCCCCTCACCTTTTATACTTCAAGTCCCGATGACCCTGCTCTTTCAGAAAAATATGATTTCGTAAAAAGAGAGTTTATTGGAGAAGGAAACAAAGCATTTGCAAAATTAAATTTTTTGAATGCAGGTGTTGTTCTTGCTACAACTCCAGGACTTGACGTTTACCAGTGGAAGCGTAGCAGAAATGTAAAATATTATGTCCACATTCCGCACAGTGTTGATGATGTTCCTGCAACTTACAGAATGTTTGGCACAGATTATTATGATGCTTTTTTGACAAGCGGTAATCATCAGGAAAAAGTCATTAGAAAACTTGAGAATTTAAGAAATCTGCCTGCAAAAGAAATTGTCTGCGTTGGCTCAACTTATCTTGATTCTATGAAAAATAAAAAGAATTCCCTAAAACCATTACCGAAAAATGAAAATCCTGTAATTCTTCTTGCTCCAAGCTGGGGAAAAAACGGAATTCTTTCTAAATTTGGCGAAAAATTCATTGATGCTCTTATCAAAACTGGATATCAGATTGTAATTCGTCCTCATCCGCAATCAATTACTTCTGAAAAACAAATGCTCGATAACTTAAAATCTAAATATCCTGAGCTTGAATGGAATTTTGATAACGACAATTTCAATATTCTGAACAAAGCTGATTTAATGATTTCAGACTTTTCTGGTGTTATCTATGATTTTTCGTTAATTTTCAACAAACCTTTGATTTATGCAGATACAGAATTTGACACACTTCCTTATGATGCAGACTGGCTTGATGAAAAAATCTGGAGTTTAAGGGTTCTTCCAAAGATTGGTATTAAACTTGAAGAAAAAGATTTTTCAAATATGAAAGAAATTATTGATAAAGCACTTTCAAGTAAAGAACTTGAGCTTGGACGAAAAGAAGTTAAAGCTGAATGTTGGAATTTTGAAGGCGAAAGTGCTGTCAGAACAGTTGATTTTTTAACAGGAAAGATTAATAAATAATTTTTCTAAAATAGATTCAGCGATTCTATGATTCGCCACAAATGTGCTGAACTAAAATAAAGGAGGTGTGATAAAAATGAAGACCGTATATTTAGGAATTACAGGTGATATTATTCATCCTGGAATCATTAACATTATTAATGAAGGAGCAAAACTTGGTGAATTAACTATCGGTTTGCTTACAGATGCTGCAATCGTGTCACATAAAAGATTACCGTATTTAACATATGACCAGAGAAAAATGGTTGTTGAAAACATTAAGGGAGTAGCAAAAGTTGTTCCACAGGAAGACTGGAGTTATGTTCCTAACCTAAAAAAATACAAACCGGATTATATAATTCACGGCGACGACTGGAAATCAAATTATCTTAATCATATTCGTGACGAAGTTTTTGAAGTTATTAAGGAATGGGGCGGTCAGGTTGTGGAAATTCCTTACACACAGGGAATTAACTCTTCTGCATTGGCTGACAACGCTTCTTCAATAGGAACTACTCCTGATGTTCGCCGTGCTACCCTTCGACGCCTTATAGAAGCAAAGAAAATAGTGCGCATTATGGAAGCTCATAGCGGTTTGAGCGGGCTTATCGTGGAAAATACAGAAATTGAAAAAGAAGACGGAATCCATCGCTTTGACGGAATGTGGTCTTCTTCCCTAACAGACTCAACTTCAAAAGGTAAGCCTGATATAGAGGCTGTTGACCTTACAACTCGTATGCATTCGCTTACAGATATTCTTGAATGTACAACAAAGCCAATTATTTACGACGGCGATACAGGTGATATTCCTGAACACTTTGTATTTACAGTACGTACACTTGAACGCAACGGTGTATCTGCCGTAATCATTGAAGATAAAAAAGGTCTCAAGAAGAACTCTCTCTTTGGAACAGAGGCAAAACAGGTACTTGCAACAGAAGAAGAATTCTGTGAAAAAATTTCTGCTGGTAAAAAAGCTCAGGTTACTAAAGACTTTATGATTATTGCCCGCATTGAAGAAATTATTGCAGGTTACTCTGTTGATGAAGCTATTGCAAAAGCATTTGCAGCCGTTCGTGCCGGTGCAGACGGTGTAATGATTCACTCAAAAGACAAGAGCGGAATGGATATCAAAGAATTCTGCCAGAAATTCCGCGCAGAATACAAGAATATTCCAATCGTACTTGTTCCGACAACCTATAATCAGTTTACAGAAGATGAACTTGCAGAATGGGGAGCAAATGTAATAATTTATGCAAACCATATGCTTCGCGCAAGCTACCCTGCAATGGTAAAATGTGCAGAAACAATCTTGAAAGCAGAACGCTCTCTGGAAGTAAATAACATTTGTATGCCGATTAAACAGATACTTGAGCTGATTCCTGGTACAAAATAATTAAGGAAACAAAAATGATAAGACCATCATATTTTTACGACTTATTGATAAAAAATGGCACAGACTTTTTTGCTGGAGTGCCAGATTCTCTTTTGAAAAATCTCTGTGCTTACATTACAGATAATGCACCGGATTCTAACCACATTATCTCTGCAAACGAAGGAAGCGCTACAGGACTTGCAACAGGCTATCACCTTGCAACTGGTAAAATACCAATGATTTATATGCAGAACTCAGGTGAAGGAAACATGGTAAACCCTCTTATGTCTATTGCAGACCCTGATGTTTACTCAATTCCTATGCTTATTGTAATCGGCTGGCGGGGAGAACCTGGTGTACACGATGAACCTCAGCATGTAAAGCAGGGAAAAGTTACTTGTGACCTTTTGAATGCAATGAAGGTTCCTTACGCAATTCTTTCTGATAACGAAGCAGATTTGCCTGCTCAGTTTGAAAAAGCCTACAAATACATAAAAGAAAACAATGCTCAGTATGCTTTTGTAATCCGCAAGGGAACTTTTGATGAATACAAGCTTCAGAATAATATCCCAGTAGAAGGAAAAATGAGCCGCGAAGAAGCAATTGAAAAAATCATGCTTTCTGCGGATGACACAACAGCCTTTGTTTCTACAACAGGTATGATCAGTCGAGAACTCTACGAACAGCGTGACAGGCACAACATGGCTCATGACAGGGACTTCCTTACAGTCGGCGGCATGGGACACGCAAGCCAGATTGCCCTTGCAATTGCAATGCAGAAAAAAGACCGTCAGGTTTACTGCCTTGACGGAGACGGTGCAAGCATCATGCAGATGGGTGGTATGGCAACAATCGGAAGCCGTAAGCCTTCTAACTATGTTCACTTTGTCTTGAATAACGGTGCTCACGATTCAGTTGGAGGTCAGCCTACAGTAGGCCGCCAGATTGACTTCTGCGAAATCGCTGAAGGCTGTGGCTATGAAAACGTAGTAAAAGTTACAACACCTGAAGAACTGGATGCAGTTTTAGGTGACGCAGAAACAAAAGAAAAGCTCACATTTGTTGAAGTTCTTGTTACAAAAGGTGCACGTAAAGATTTGGGACGTCCTAAATCAACACCGGTTGAAAATAAAATTGCATTGATGAAATTTCTGGAGAAATAAATATGATAAAACAGGCAGTAATTGTTGCAGGTGGTCTAGGAAGCCGCTTTGGAAACAGAACAAAAGAAATGCCGAAAGGCTTTATAGAAATTGAAGGTATTGCAATGGTAGAACGCTCGGTTCAGAAGCTGATTGCAGTCGGAATCGAAGAAATCATCATTGGAACAGGACACTGCTCTGAATATTATGATGAACTTGCAAAAAAATACCACATCATTAAGACAGTCCGTAATGATAACTATGAAAACACCAGCAGCATGGGAACTCTTGCAGTCTGTGAACCACTTATCAAGGGTGACTTTATCCTTTTGGAAAGTGATTTGATTTATGATGCAGTTGGTCTTAAAGTTTTGCAGAATGATGAGCATGATAACGTAATTCTTGCAAGCGGAAAATCAAACAGCCACGACGAAGTTTATCTTGCCGCAAATGAATATGGCATTTTGAATGAAGTAAGCAAGGATAAATCAATTATTCCAAATCCTGCTGGAGAACTTGTCGGCATTACAAAAATCAGTAAGTCTTGTTTTGAAAAGATGATGAGTTACTATAACTGCGACAAAACTCTTATTAAGATTGATTACGAAAATGTTCTTAAACATGTTTCAACTTCAATGAACGAACCTGTTTATGTTCACAAAATTGAATACTATGCATGGACAGAAATTGATGATGAAAGCATGTTCGAACGTGCAGTAAAAGAAATCTGGCCACGCATCAAGGAAAACGAATCTCTGTGGAATGTTAGACGCGAAGTTCTTTTGAATCCGGGTCCTTCAACAACTACAGACAGCGTGAAATATGCTCAGGTTGTTGCAGATATCTGCCCACGCGAACTTGAATTCGGTAAACTTATGGAAGACGTTGCAGAAGGCTTAACAGAAGTCTGTGCAGATCCAAAAGATTACATTTCCGTAATGTTCGGTTGTTCAGGAACCGGTGCTGATGAAGCTATGGTATCTTCATGTGTTCCACCTGACGGAAAACTTCTTGTAGTAGATAACGGCTCTTACGGAGCCCGCCTTGCAAAAATAGCAAGTGTTTACGGTATTGATATGGATGTTTTCAAATCATCTACCTATGAACCAATTGACATAAAAGCTCTTGAAAAGCAAATGAAGAGCAGAAAATACACAACTTTTGCAATTGTTTACCACGAAACAACAACTGGACTTTTGAACGATTTAGCAACAATTTGTCCTATGGCTAAAAAATACGGCATGACAACAATATGTGATATCGTATCTGCTTACGGCGGTATGCCAATCGACCTTGGAAAACTTGGAATTGACTTTGCAACAAGTACTTCAAACAAGCATATCGGTGGAATGGCAGGTGTTGGTTTTGTTGTTTGTAAACGTGATGAGCTTCTTAAACAGAAAGACTGGCCAATGCGCAACTACTATCTGAACCTTTACGACCAGTATAAATACTTCCTTGAAACAAAGCAGACACGTTTTACTCCACCAGTACAGACATTCTATGCTTTACGCCAGTCAATTATTGAAACAAAAGTGGAAACTGTAGAAAAACGCTTTGAACGATTTACAGCCTGCTGGGAAATTTTAGTAAAAGCTTTGGATGAGATTGGACTTAAAATGCTGGTAGACAGAAAATATCAGAGTCACTTTATTACTGCAATTTTGATTCCGGATACACCAGAATATAGTTTTACAGCTCTTCACGATTATGCAAAATCATTTGGCTTTACAATCTACCCTGGAAAACTTGGCAACATTGATACATTCCGTATCGCAAACATGGGTGATATTAAGCCAGAGGAAATGACACATTTTACTTGTGTTTTAAGAGATTATATGCATTCAATTGGGGTATGTTAAAATAAAGAGATTAATTATATACGATATTACAATATTATTTGTACTCTTTATAGACTTGAAACCTGTCAAGCAGCATTAAAAAAAAGCTAATGTGCATTAAAGGTCGCAATCTAAGTTATTGAAGAAAGTAATTTAAACCATTAGGATTCGTTCCATCAGAAGCTTTTTTTAATGATTAATATGCAGGACTGGTTATTTTTTGCAAACAAATCTTGACAACCTCTTTTATTGTTGACTTTTTTATATTTATTGATAAATTTTCTATATGAAGAAATTTTTTTTATGTTTATCAGTTTTTATTTACATTTTCTCATACTCTTTTGCTTCATCAAATAATAATACTCAAATTATTCAATCAGGGCATTGGGTTTATGATGCTTTAGAAACTCTGCAATCGGAAATAAAACAACCTTTTTTTACACAAAATCAACCTATGAGTGTTGGACAGATGAAATTTCATTTTGAACGAATTGATGAGAACTTACTTTCTGATTCTGGAAAAAAACTTTATCAAAAAATCGAGAACTTTTTATATCATTCTGATGATTTTTTGCCTGCTCATGATTTACGCTTTTTTGCAAATCTGTTAACTTCTCCAGAAATATATTTAAAATCAAACGAAAACATTCCTCTTTCTCTTGATTACTTTTTAAATAATCATTTTTTGACAATTCCAATATTATTTGGTTTTTCTGATTATGTAACAATTCAATCTGATTTTTTTATTTCAAAAAATTATTCTGCTATGCAAGAAATAAATAATTTTACGAACATTCCTTACGCCTCAAATCATTTCGATTTTAGTTTTCCAACTTTTTCTTATGGAAGCACTGGAGCTTTTTTTGACAACTGGGGAATTTCTTTTCATATGGGAAAACAAGGAATGCAATTGGGAAAAACTAAACTTGGAAGTATCGTATATAACAATACTTTTGAAACTGATTTTTATTCTGAACTTAGTATTTTTTCTGAACGATTAAAATATTCATTGAATGTTTCTCAGATTGATAATGAAACTTTTCTTTATCTTCATCAACTCGATACAAGACCAGCAAAAAACTTCAGATTCAGCATGATTGAAGGTTCTCTTTTGAATGATGCTTTCCAGCTACGTTATTTAAATCCATTTATGATTATGCATCAATTTGCATCCTGGGAAGATGATTATCCTAAAATGACTGAGAATCAAGAAAAGTTTTATGGTGAAGGTTATTTTTGCGCATATCTTGCTTTCACAGCTGAGTTTATCCCTTTTAAGAACTTTAGGATTTATGGTTTATATGCTCAAAATGAAATTCTTGATTTAGGTGGAAGTCGCTCTGATGCTTCACTTTCAGTTCCAGACAGTTTAGGTGGTCAACTTGGATTTGAATATAATTTTTCTTTACCAAATGAAGGATATTTAACTGCAAATCTTGAATGTCTTTACACTTCTCCGTATCTTTATGTTAAACAAAGTCCAGACTGGTCGCTTTTCCGTTCACGAACTTCTCCAAATATGAATGGTTGTGTAAACACATGGATTGGTTATCCCTTTGGGCCTGATTGTTTTGCAGTGCAACTTTATACAAAATACAATCCTGTTTCAAACTGGGACATTTCTTTCGGCTATCTTTTTAAAATTCATGGTGAAAACAATGCAGTTTCTCTTTTTTCAAACAGCTATGATTCAGAAAAAGGAATCTATACATATTATCCATCTGTTGAATACGAAATTGCACAAGAAAATGAAGATTCTCAGGGAATGTCTGCTGCCAAAAATAAAGGACGATACATGTGGATGACCGGAAATGCAGAATACACTCATCAACTTGCAGTCAAAGCAAATTTTTCTCCTGTTGATAAATTAAAATTCACCGGGCAATTTATCTATAATTTTATTTTCAATCACAAAAATCAAACAGGAAACTTTCAGAACGGATTTGAGTTTTCTTTTGCTGCAGAGTATTCCTTATTTTAGTTTTTTTTGATATAATTTATCTACCTTTTATTTGATTATTACTTTCCAAACTTTGTTTTCAGTTTTGAATTTATATTCTAATTATGCATATTTTTTTTATGATTTAACTTTTTTTATTGATATTCATATGAGGATTTTATGAAAAAAATTATACTTTTATTTATTTTTACTTTATTTCTACTTACATCAGTTTTTTCACAAACTCATAAATCAGTAGAACTTAACAGTGAATTATATCGAATTATTGATTACGCATCTCTCAAAGGATACATTTCCTCATTACCTTATCAAAAACCGTATACAAATCAACAGATTAAAAATGCTATTTATGAAATTTTTGACAGTGATTACAAGCTTTCTGATTATGAAGTTGAAATTTTCAATGAATATCTTGAAAAAATCAAAAATCTTAATAAAAAAGACGAATCAAAAAAGAATAATGTTTTACATTCAAGATTAAAAAATTCCGACGAATCAGAAATTCCAGTTTCATTTGTGTATGATTTTTCATTATCTACAAATGTTTCTGGTGGGCTTTATACAAAAACAGATTTTTCACAATATGGTTTCGACATTATTCCTCAG
>JALFAW010000043.1 GCA_022773305.1 Spirochaetia bacterium | reverse complement strand
GATTCAAGATAAAAAACCTTACACAAAACGTGTTGCCATGCTTTTTTTGAAAAAATACTATTTGAATCAAAACTTTTCTGAAGAATACTTGCAATGGGCAGCCAAAATCAGAACTGATGAATATTATGTAAATATGATGACTGCATGGCTTTTTGCAGATGCTCTAGTTTATCAATGGGACACTGCAATTAAATTTTTGCAGGAACAAAAATTAGATACCTGGACTCACAACAAAACAATCCAAAAAGCACGAGAAAGTTTTAGGATTACTTCTGAACAAAAAGAATACTTAAAAACACTCAAAAGAAAGTAATATTAATTTGTATAAATAATGTGTATTCTGTCTACCAATATATTAATTTATCCTCTTTTTCACTTTTTGGCACCGTTCTTTAGCCCTATAAGAAGGTTCAACCCGAAATTAATTTTTTTTCAACAAGTTTGTTTAAAATGATATCCACAATTTCATCTGGTGTTTTTGTATTTACATCAATTATCAAATCGGCAAATGAATAATCATTATTATCGATATTGTAAAATGCTTTGTAACGTGATGTATCTTCACAATCGCGCATTGCTGTAAAATCTTTTATTTTTTGTAAATCTCCACCTTCCCGATTATAAACACGCATTGCTCTTGTTTCATCGCTTGCATAAAGATAAACTTTTAAATCAGCTTCTTTGAGCATCCAGATTGCCAGTCGACTTCCCAAAACGCATGATTCTTTTTGTGCAAGTTCTACTTGATGTTTATCCACATATTTATCATATGAATCATCATTCTTAGCAGCTTCAATTACCTGAGCAAGCGTCATATTTTTTTCCTGAGCAAGCTGTCTGAATGTATAATTAATAAGCGTAATTCCAAGTTTTTGAGATAATAATCCGCTTACAGTTGTGTTTCCGCAACCTGATTTACCGCTAATTGCAACTCTTAATTCACCATTCAATTTGTAATCCATATAATTCCTCTCATTTTTAGTAAATATCTAGGCTAGCCTTTCAATCCGCCTCTTGAAACTCCATTTACAATATATTTTCTTGCAATTATAAAAACAATAATCATAGGCAGTACAATAACAGATGAAGCCGCCATCAGCAATTCATTAAAAGAGCCTGCCTCTGTTGTGAAAACTTGAAGCCCATATGGAAGAGTTCTAGAACGGCTGTCTGATGTTATGTACAAAGGCCACATAAATGAATTCCATGAAGAAAGTGCATTTAATAAAATTATAGTGAAAAGTGACGGTTTTGCAAGTGGAACAAGAATTCGCCACAAATATTTCCAGTTTGAAGCACCGTCAATTCTTGCTGAATAATAAAGGCTGTCAGAAACAGTATCAAAAAAGTTTTTTAAAATATAAGTATAAAAAATACTGCTTACAAAAGGTAAAACAAGAGCCGGTAAAGTGTTAAAAAGTTTCATTTTTACGATAGTTGTATAATTTGTAATGATAAGCATCTCAAAAGGAATCATCATAAGGCTTAATAAAAAAGAAAAAAGAATAGTTTTTCCTTTAAAATTCAGTCTAGAAAACGCAAATGCACCTAATATAGTTGTAAATGTTGTACATAATACAGAAAAAAACATAACAACAAGCGAATTAAAAAAATATTTTCCAAACGGAGCCATTGAAAACGCTTTTTTAAAATTTTCAAGACTTAACGAAGATGGAAAAAATTTTGGTGGAAACATAATCATTTCGGCACTTGTTTTAAAAGCACCCAAAATCATCCAAATGAATGGAAATACCATTATAAAAGAACCGATAATCAAAAAAAAGTATATGAAGGTTTTGCTAATAACGTTTTTTTTCATTCTTTTGACCTCTACTCTATCCCATTCGTTTTTTATTTTTATTCTTGAAAAATAATTCAATAAAAGTAAAAATCATAATACAGAAAAAAAGAATAACAGCCGCAGCTGCAGCATATCCATACTTTCTTTTTTCCATCATAGCATATCTTATATAATAAACAACAGTATAAAAATTAAAATAAGGACCAGGCTTTCCATTAAAAAGCGGATAAAGTTCGCTGAATACTTTAAAACTTGAAATTGTATTCATAATTGAAACAAGAAAAATTGTTGGTGATAACAAAGGAACTGTAATTCTGAAAAATATTTTTCCACTTTTTGCGCCATCAACTTTTGCTGCAGTATAATAAATTTCATCAATATTTTGAAGTCCAGATAAAAGAAGAATAATTGTAAACGGCAGAATATTCCAGATTCCAAAAATCACAAGTGCAAGCAGCGACCATTTAGATTCAGTAAGCCAACCGATTTTTTCTATTCCAAAAAGCGAAAGAATGTAGTTAAAAATACCATATTTTTGATTGTACATTAGTCGCCAAATTAAACCCACAGCCGTAATTGATGTAACCATCGGCATAAAATAAGCTGTTTGAAAAATTGCAATTCCTTTTATCTTATGATTGAGCAAGTATGCAGTAAAAGTTGCTATTGCAGTACTTACTGGAACAACACATAAAACATATAAAAAAGTGTTCAATAACGCTTGACGAAATTTTTCATCAGTCAAAACTTCATGATAATTTGCCAACCCAATTCCATCAAAAGTTCCGCGAAGATAACTAAAATTTTCTTTAAATGATAAAGTGAATACATTAATGACAGGATAAATTGTAAAAACAATTAAAAAAAGCATAAAAGGAAACAAATACAAAAAAGGTTCAAGTTTATCTTTTATCATTTTTTTTTGAAAATCTTTTTTAGAAAACATTATTCTACTTCTACCCTATTTTCAGTTATTGCATCAAACACAAAAAGTCCTTTCTTTTTGAATTCAACAAAAATTTCATCACCAATAGAAAGCTCTTCTTCATTTTGCAAAATTGCACAAACTTCCTGACCAAAAAAATCAAGATATGCAAGTTCTTCTTTGCCCATTCTACTGATACGCAAAATTTTACATTTTATTGCATTTTTATTTTGTGAAATTTTAAAACATTCTGGTCTGATTTCAAAAAAAACATTTTTACTCAAGAATTTTTCATAATCTTTAGGAAGGATTTGTGATTTCAATGCATAATCAAGAAAATCACTTGTATTTTTTATTCTATTGACAGGAGGATTACCCAAAAATTCTGAAACAAAACTACAGTTTGGATTATTATACAAATCAAGGGAAAGACCTTTTTGGATTAGAACACCATCTTTCATCAAAACAATGCTGTCAGAGATTGACATTGCTTCTTCCTGGTCGTGAGTTACAAAAACAGTAGTAATTCCAGTTTGCTTTTGAATCCTCCTGATTTCTTCTCGCATTTCAAGTCGTAATCGGGCATCAAGATTTGAAAGTGGTTCATCCATCAATAAAATCTTAGGATTTTTTATCAATGCACGTGCAATCGCAACTCTCTGCTGCTGACCGCCAGAAAGTTCTGAAGGAAAGCGTTTTAAAAGATTATCGACTTTTACAAGTTTTGCAATTTCTGTAGCTTTTTGAAAACGCTCTTTTTTAGGAACTTTTTTTATTTCCAAAGGAAAAGCAATGTTTTCCAAAACATTCAGATGCGGATACAAAGCATAATTTTGAAAAACCATACCAATGTTTCTTTTATCAGGTGGAAGATTTGTGACATCATCTTCATCAAAAAAAATGTTTCCTTTTGATGGAGTCAAAATTCCACAAATCATATTTAAAAGCGTCGATTTTCCACAGCCAGAAGGTCCTAAAAGACAAATCAGATGACCATCAGGCAGTTCACATGAAAAATCATCAACAGCAAGAGTAGTTCCAAAAGTTTTAGAAATATTTTGTAAAGTAATCTTCATATCAATAAAATAAAAAAATAATGGACTGACCGAAAAAAAATATTCCAGTCAGTCCTTTTATGATTCAACTAAACTATTCGTTGAGAGCCTTGTTACAATCTTCAACAAGTTTTTCAACAGCCTGTTTTGCAGTCATCTTATTATCAACAACATTATTTAAGTATTCAACAAGAATATTTCTGATTTGAGCTCCACCGTTTACATTAGGGAAAGAACCTGAAACTGGAATATTTACCTGAACACTAGGAAGTGCAGAAGTAGCTGGAAGATTTTTTAGATATGACTGATAATCAGCTTCTTTTTGAGTAGTTCCATAAGGAGATAACGCTGAGTTTGCTTTTGCCCAACCACTATTCATCGATGGAGAAAGGAAGAATTTAACAAATTCATAAGCACCTTTATCAACATCATCAGCACGTTTTAAGAAAATAGGACCTCTGTTCCAAGCAGTATAAAAATCAACACCATTTGAAGATGAAATCCATGGTGCAATGCCAAGTTCTTCACCATTAATCATTTTTACATACTGATCATTTACACAAGAACCTGAGAAGGAAGCAATAATTCCAGCAGCTAAATCTTCAGAAGAATATTTACCAACTGTATTAAATTCAAAATATCCTTTTTTACAGCAATCAGCATACCACTGATAAATTTTTTCCATTTTTTCGCCACCAAACAGGACTTTTTTGTTTTCAACATCAATATATCCCATACCGCTTTGCATAATCATAGTTTGAATGTTATCAACTAAACCGTCAGCATGATATCCTGCAATTCCTTTTTTCTCATAAATAGTTTTACAAACTTTTTCAAGTTCTTTCCAGTCTTTTGGAGGAACCAATCCTAATTCATCAAAAAGAGTTTTGTTATAAAAGAAAACAGGACCAGTTGTACATCCAGGAAGATAATAAATGCCACCATCTTCAAATCCTTTTACATCAGTTTGCATTGAAGAAGGAAGTGAATCAATTATGTCCTGCATTGTACTGTCACCTTTTTTTATATCTTCTTTGATATATTTTGAAATATCAACAGCAAGACCTTCTTTTGCATAAGAAACAGCAGTAGAACCATAATTAAAAATGATACTAGGTCCAATTCCATTTGCTACTGCATTGTAAACAGTATCAGCAAATCCAGAATAATCCTGAGCAAGAACCTTTACCTCATAATCTGACTGTGACTGATTGAACTTTTCAGCAGCATTTACAAGATATTCCTGCTGAGTTCCGTTGTAAGTATGCCAGATTTCTACAGTAACAGGACCTTTTGATTTTTTGGCACATCCAGAAAGAAGCATAGCAGCTGCCAAAACACCTAAAAACAAATGTTTTTTCATAAAAATACTCCTAACCTTCTCATTAAAAATATGGAAGGCAAAAAATTTTTATTTGAGGTTTTCCTCATTATAATTCAGACGCGTTGCTATCGTGTAGCAATGTTAACAATGTGGAGTTCATTGTTGCGTAAAAAAAATATATCACTTTTATATAAAAATATCAAATGGGACAACCCTTGATAAACTTATAGGACAAATGTCGAGTTTTAAATTTTTATTGAGGGGGTAGTACACCCCCCTCAAAACGGCGAAGTCAAGGCTTTAAGCGTTAGCGTGCCTTGACTCGACGTATTCTTTGGGTGGCTTTTTGCGAAGCAAAAAAAGCGAGAAATGCATAGCATTTCTCGTCCCGAGTTTGCATTGCAAACTCGCGCTTTTCAGGGTTCCGTACGCACTTCGTGCTACCTTCATTCCTTCGCTACGCTTCGGAACTGGCTACGCCAGCCCTTACAATCCTTGCCACTTTTTAAAATTAAAAAAATTCGAAATTGAACCTACTAATTTTTTATAATGCGTTTACCTTTATTATACTAAAAAATCTGTTGAAAATACTTGGGTTTCTTGTTATAATTGTGAAAATTTTTATACGGAGTGTTACATTATGCTAACTGGTCGTCATTTGATTCAGCCTGATGATTTAACGGTTTCTGAAATTGAAGAGATTTGTAAACTGGCTGAACAGATTATTGTTGATCCTAAATCGTTTCAAGATGTGTGTCGCGGGAAAATTCTTGCGACACTTTTTTTTGAGCCAAGCACTAGAACAAGGCTTTCGTTCGAGGCTGCAATGCTTCGTTTGGGCGGTTGCGTGGAAGGTTTTTCAGATGCTGATAATACTTCGTCGGTAAAAGGTGAAACTTTGGCTGATACCATTCGTGTTGTTTCAAGTTATGCTGATATTATTGCAATGCGCACTCCAAAAGAAGGAGCTGCTTTGCTTGCAAGTAAATATTCGGCATGTCCAATTATTAATGCAGGCGATGGCGGTCATTATCATCCAACTCAAACTATGACAGATTTAGTTACTATCAGGCAGCTTTTGGGTTCACTTGAAAATCATACAGTTGGTTTTTGTGGCGATTTGAAATTTGGCAGAACAGTTCATTCTCTTGCAGAAGCTCTCCGTCATTTTAAAGGCAATAAATTCATTTTTATTAGTCCGAAAGAACTTTCTGTTCCTGATTATCTGATTACAAATGTTTTGGAACCAGCTGGTGTGCAATACGAGATTGTGGAAAGTCTTGATCAGGTGATTGGTGAACTGGACATTTTATATATGACTCGTGTTCAAAAAGAAAGGTTTTTCAATGAACAGGATTATATCCGTCTAAAAGATAGTTATATTCTTGATAAAGAAAAAATGGCTTTGGCTAGAAAAAATATGATTGTACTTCATCCTCTCCCGCGCGTAAATGAAATCACTCCAGAGGTTGATAATGACCCTCGCGCTGCATACTTTAAGCAGGTAAAATACGGAATGTATGCGCGCATGGCTTTGATTGCAAAGCTTACTGGTTCGTTGTAATGAGATTTTCAAGTTTTCGAGGTTAATATGTTGAACGTAAATACTATTAAAAATGGTCTTGTAATTGATCATATTCGTGCTGGCAGTGGCTGGAAAATTTATCAGTGGCTTGGACTTGATAAATCGCCTTTTACTTCATGTCTGATTCAAAATGTTCCTTCTGAAAAATCTGGAAAAAAAGATATAATCAAAATCGATAATATAATTAACATTGATTATTCGGTTTTGGGATTTATAGATCCTGATATTTGTGTAAATGTAATTGAAAATGAAAAAATTGTCAGAAAAATTAACATGTCTCTGCCTTCGAAAGTTCAAGGGGTTTTCAATTGCAAAAATCCACGCTGTATTACGCAGACTGAACATTATGTAAAGCCTACTTTTATCCTGTCTGATAAAGTAAAAGGAATTTACAAATGTGAATATTGTGATACTTTGTATGTTGCTGGAAGCGAAAAATAAAATTCTGTGCGTTTGACGAAAGTTTTTTTTTGTGGGGAAAATAAGGTCTGTCCCCATTTAAACCGTGGCAAGGATAGTAGGGGCGCCGAAGGCGGCCACTGGACTGAGCGAAGCGAGGGAAGCGGCTGGAGCGATAGCGGAACCCCGAAAAGCCTGATTTTTGCGAAGTAAAAAGCCACCCAAAATATAAAAACTTAAAAAATGCATATTTGTTTTCTGAGGAAACGTATGAATAAATGTCTTTTGATTTATAATGCAAGGCTTTTGGACGAAGCTATGGATACTCCAGGAGCATTGCTTGTTGTTGATTCTAAAATCCGCTCAGTCTTTCAAGGTTATTTTACTTCTGCTGATACTGTGGAACAGATGGCTCGTGCTGTGATGAAAGAGGACGGCATTGATGAAAATTTTCCTCTGGAGCTTTTTAATGCAAGAAATTTAACTTTGACGCCAGCATTTATTGATATGCATGTTCATATGCGTTATCCAGGTCAAACTGCAAAAGAGGATTTAAATACAGGACTTCACGCGGCAGCTTCTGGTGGTTATGGAACTGTTGTTGCTATGCCAAATACAAATCCTGTGGTTTCTTCTTTTGATACTGCTATGAAAATCGAGCGTGAAGCGGCTGCTTTGGGGCTTACGCATCTTTTCCAAACTGTTAGTATCACAAAAAATTTTGATGGTAAAGATACGAGTCATCTTGATTATATCGATAAAAAATTTATTCCTGTGATTACAGAAGACGGGCGGGATGTTCCTGAAAGTTCTGTTATGCTTGAAGGAATGACAAAGGCCAGTGAAAAAGGAATTGTTGTGAGTTGTCATTGTGAAGATGTGAGTCTTGCAAAAATGGCAAAACCTTTCCGGCAAAGAGCGCTTGAACTTATGGAAGAAACGGGACTTTCTGCATGGGGATATGATGAAATTGATTTTGATGATGAAGAAATTTCTGATAAAGTGAATCAAATTGATTTGGAACTGACAAAAGCAAATGAAATTCTTGCGCTGGCAGAAGATTTGGCTACGACTAGAAACATAATGATTGCAAAGCAGGCTGAATGTCATGTTCATCTGGCTCATGTAAGTACTGCAAATGCAATTATGGCTATTCGTGAAGTAAAAAACACTGTTCTGGATGAAGATTTATGCTTTTTTGCGGATGAGGCTGTTGCTTCTTATCAGGCATTTGAAGAAGAAGTCCCTTTTGTTCCTGCTAAAAAAAATGATTCTGGTTTCGCTGTCACTTGCGAAGTAACTCCACATCATCTTGCACTTTGTGGAACAGAAGAACCTTATATCAGAGCTCTCGTGAATCCTCCGCTTCGCAGTGAGGAAGACAGAATTGCACTTTTGGAAGCTTTGCGTGACGGTACTGTGGATGTTATTTCTACCGACCATGCTCCGCATACTCTTGAAGATAAAGCTGCGGGAAGCCCTGGTTTTACAGGACTTGAAACTGCGTATGGAGTTTGTAATACAGTTCTGGTGAAGGAAAATCAGTTTAATCCAAAGCGTCTTTCTCAGCTAATGTCCGCTAATCCTGCAAGAATTCTTGGATTGCAAAAAGGTCTTTTGCAGTCTGGATACGATGCTGATTTGACTCTTGTTGACCCAGAGGAAAAGTGGACTGTTGATTCTAGACTTTTTTACAGCAAAGGAAAGGCTACTCCTTTTGAAGGACGAACACTTACTGGTTGTGTAAAAGGTCTTTTTATTGATGGTCGGCTGGTACTTGAAAAATAACACCTTTTTTTATATCCCAGATTTTACAGTCAATTTGACTTTCAGGAATCTCAAATATAATTGATGCTGTTTTTCTGTAACAGTTCAACTGGCTGTAATATTTCTGTGGATTTAAATTTTCTGAATACTTGTAATCCACTATTGTATAAGTTTTATCTTCATTCTGAAATATTAAGTCAAAAAGTCCTGTGAAGATAGCTCCATTATCAAACATTTTTGTTTTCCATTCTGAACGGACAAAGCGGTTTTTATTTTTTGCATCCTGAAGTTTAATTCCGATTTCTGATTCAGCAAAATTTTTTACAAATTGAATGCATTCACCTTTTTTTGTCTGAATTTCATTTTCTGTCAGATTTTTGAATAAAGAAACTGGTGGTTCAAAAGTCTGTGGATTTACATTTTTTATAAACGCTTCTAAATAGGCATGGACAAGAACACCAAAATCTGCCTGATTGAAAACTGATTTTTGAAGTTTTTCTTCCTCGTTTTCATTCTGATAGAAAAGTAATTCATCTTCATCCATTTCGTTCTGATCATTTTGATTTTGAATTTGCTTATAATTTTGACTTTGTGAAAGATTTTGTACGTTTTGTATTTTTGCTATATTTTTGAGTTTATCCATTTCACCAATCTTACTTGGCGAAATTCTTAAAACAGGCTTACAAGTATATTCGATTAATTCTGCATTTTCAAAATAACTGCAGCTTTTTTCTATAATTTTGTGCCGTTGTTCTTCTGTAGTTTCATTTTCGTTTTTAGAACTTATATCCTGGAAAGTAACAGGATTTATATTTTCAAAATCGAAAGGAAGTGACTCCTTGTATGAAATTCCGTTTTCAAGAGAATCGGCATAATTACTGTTGACAAGATTTTCAAAAATTCTTGCTTTCTGGTTTATTTCTTCTTTTGGTTCTTTTGCTTGTGGATTCCATTTTCCCATTACATAGATGTCATCTATTGCACGTGTAATTCCAACATAAATCAATCTGCGGAATTCCGCTAATTCCATTTTTTTGGCAAGAATTTCCTGCTGCATTACAAAGAAATTTTTTACACCTGATTCTGGTCTTACTGACAGTCCTGTATATTTATCAAAAAAGATTTGTGATTTTTCTGATGAAAATGAATAACTTGTACAGCCCCACAAAAAAACATGTTTAAACTGTAAACCTTTACTTTTGTGAATTGTCATGATTTTGACAGCTCCACTTCTTTCCAACGGATATGTTATGTCTTTTGTGTTTATGTCAGCGTCATCAGAAGAGAATGTTGATTTTAATAAATCAAGTTCATCGATAAACCAAGAAACAGTTTTGTCATTTTCTTCAGAACGGCGTGCAAGTTCAAAAATCATGTCAAACTGTTCTGCACAAAGTTCTGTTTGTTTGTTTAAATAAGTTTCATATTTATAGCCAGTTTGATTCCAAAGCATATCAAGAGTTTTTGTGATTTTTTGTTGAAGAACCAGTGATTTGTTTTGAATGTAAAAGTCTTTTGCTTCAATGAACTTCAAAAACTCATTTTGTGGTAAATCTTTTTGAATTTCGCTGTCAAAATCGGCAGTTGGGTCAAAAACAAAATCATACTCGGTGGAATCAATAAGATAAGAAAGAATTATTTCGATGGAATTTTCATCGAGTCCGCACAAAGGAGAAGCAAGGTAAGCACAAAATGCATTTACATCAGAAGGATAAACACAAATTCTCAAAAAATTGTAAAAATCGTTTATGATTCCGTCTTCGAAAATGTTTGTAAACTGGTCTACTTCGTAAGGAATGTTAAAATAACTTAAATATTTTGTGATTATTCCGCGGTGTGTGCGACTTCTGTCCAGAATTGCAAAATCACCCCAGTTTATTTTATTTTGCTTTTCAAGATTTTCTGAATCTGACGAAGCTGAAGAATCTGATGAAATTGGTGAATTAGCCAGCTGATAAATCTGTTTTGCCATGTTATAGGCGAGCTGTTCATCAGGGTGAATAAATTTTTCCAACGGAGTTTTGTTAACTTTATTTTCATCAGCAATTTTTTTTGTATCGATAAATTTAAAATGAATTGGTACGTTTTCTTTTGTAAGTTGAGGAAGTTCCATTCCATTTTTTTGAGCGTCTTTTGTGTAATATGCCTCGTAATCCTGGGGCATGGAATTGTCTTCAAAAATGCCAAAACCATTTCTAAAAATCAGATTGAATGCCTGAACTGTTTGTGCAGTAGAACGATAATTGAAAGTCATCGGAACAAGAAGATTTTCGTCGTTTTTTGTCAGTTCATTGAAAACTGAAACATCAGCTCCTCTGAATTTGTAAATGGATTGTTTTTCATCACCAACAAAAAAAAGTTTTTCAGGTTCGCGGTTATCTTTTATAATTTTCCCGGTTTGATTTTTTTGAATTATCTGTCTGTAAATATCTTCATTTTGATTGATTTGAAAATCTTCATTTACAGAAAGCAGATAAAGTAAGTCACGGTTTTTGCAGTTGTTGTCCTGAAATTCATCAATCATAATTTTTTTATATGCCTGAATTTCCTGGGTGCGGATGTCTTTATTTTCAATAAGAATTTTGAGTGCCAAAGCAGACACGTCGTTGAAAGTAAGGTTTCCACTGGCACGTTTTGAAGCGTTCACTTCGGCTAAAAAATCATCAAAAAGTTCATAAAGGGAAGTGATTGCCGGAAGTTGTGAAAAATAAGCAAAAATGGAATCAATCACTGGTAATAGTTCATTTTTTATGATTGTGATTTTTGTATTTGCTTTTGTGCATTTCCCTTTCATAGCTGATAATTCGTTGATGTTCTGAGAGAAAACTTCAAACAGTGTCTGTAAATTTTTGATGTAATCAGAATTATTGATTTTTTCGTTTGTTATTGTAAGACCTTGAAAATTTTGCGTGTAAAAATCAAAAATCTCAGATGCTTTTTTTTGATATTCAGCATGTTTTTTTGGGTCTGAATTTGCTTCCATCTGTTCATAAAATTCATCAATAAGTTTTTGAAAATTGTTTTTTCCAGGAAGATTTTCTTCTGAAAGTGGCTGCTCATCAAAATAATATTGAAATGCCATCATCAAAAGATTTAACTGAACTGGAAGTTTTGAGCAAAAAAAGCCTTTGGGAGTTGTTAAATCTGTGAATCTGATTATGCTCGAAGCTAAAACCTGTTCTGCAAATTTCTGGAAATCGCCTGGTTTAACGAAAGTCTGAATGCTTAATCTGTCTGAATTTCGAAAAACGAATTTGAGCGCTTCCTGTTTTATCTGAGCAACTCCATCGCTTGAAGCAAGTGAAAAATCAGGTGTAATGCCGTAACGGTTTGCACATTGTCTCACAATATTTGAACAGTATGAATCCAAAGTTTGAATATGAGCGTTTGTAAAATCTACAATTCCCTGCTGTGCAAGTTTTTTTTCTTTTTCGGTAAAATTTTCACTGACAGGGCTTGTGGCAAAAAAATTAAGTGTTGCATAAATTCTTTGATACATTTCACTTGCAGCTTTATTTGTGAAAGTGAGCGTCAAAATCTGGTCCGCTTTTGCCTGACCTGTGAGAACTAGCCACGAAAATCTTTGTGCCAAAACTTGAGTTTTTCCAGAGCCTGCTCCTGCCGCAATAACAGCGTTTTTCGTCGTAGTGATTGCGTTTATCTGAGCAGAATCAGGTTTTTTGTCAAGAAGTTTGAAAAAAGCAGTACTATATTCATTTTGTTTCATAATATTTTTTTCCTTATGATTACTGTAGTAAATTAAATGGACAAATGTCGAGTTTTAAATTTTTATTCTTTGGGTGGCTTTTTGCTTCGCAAAAAATGCGAGAAATGCTATGCATTTCTCGTCCCGAGTTTGCATTGCAAACTCGCGCTTTTCAGGGTTCCGCTATCGCTTCATTCCTTCGCTCCGCTTCGGAACTGGCTTCGCCAGCCATTACAATACTTGCCACTTTTTAAAATTAAAAAACTCGAAATTGAACCTAAATTCTTCTTCTATTTAAATTTCTCTTTTTCTATTCTCTTTGGGAGAGTTTTTCTACCGATTGTGTATGTAGTTCTGCAGATTGTTTTAAAATTACATTCCATACAATTTTCATAAACATTTGTGTTTAAGATGTCTGTTTTATCGTTTGAAGTGTAGGGTAAAAAATCATAAGACTTAAAATCTTTGGAATCAAACAACGGAAGATTCAAAGAAGATTTTGGATTTACCATATTCTCAAAAGTTTGTGCATATTTTTTTAAAGAATCCATCGTAGGTTTGAAATGCTCGAACATTTTGCATGGCTCATAAGAGGCGTCTTTTTCATCACCCGTTTTTTTTGTAGCAAAAATATCTACGGCACTGTTTGTGTTGCCACCTTGAATCGAATAAAATGTTCCTGCTGCAATTTCGTGAATTTGCTGTTCTTTTATGAGTTTGAAATAAACAGACATTTGGAAATCTTTTAAAATATCGTTTTCGTCAGCAAAAATATCCTGAACTGCTGGAATTCTGGAATTTTTATAGTCAATCACAATCCAGTCATTTTGTGGAGAAAGTAAAAGAGCATCAATTTTTCCAAAATACTGAAAACTGTGCGAAGATGAAACATTTTCAGCAGAGTTTACGTCCTCATTTCCGGCTGCGAAACTTTTTTCACAGGCAAAAACTGTGCAATTTCCAACGCCATTCATTTTTTCAAAACCTCGCTTGCAGTTTGGCGTTACTCCAAACGGTAAAAGAAATTTCCGCAAAAAACCAATCAGGTTTTCTTGGATTTTGTTTGTTTGTGCTTTTAGTGATTGCATAACAAGGGGACAGTCCTTGATGTTTTGAGTAGAAATGATTGCTTTTTCAATGAAAGGTTTTAAATCAACAGTAAAATCTTTTGACGACGAATTGATTTTGTTTTCTTCATCATCAGCAATTTTGAATGATTTAGATGTTTCATCGTAAAAAGGAAGTTTTTTTCCTGTGAATGATGAAACAAAAAGTTCCAGTACTTTGTGATTTAGATTTCCAATATCATAAGGCTGCATCAAATCTGTATCCAAAGAATCTTCTTTAAGTTTCAAGACAGTTTTAAAAATCCATTTTCGCGGACAGGGAAAAAAGTTTTCCAAATCACTGCGGGCAGAAATTTTTACATTTTCATTTGAAAGTGTTTTTGAAGTTTGAATGTCTGTTCCATTTCTGTTTTCCACAACAAGAAAATGAATTTTTTCAATCAGTTTGTCATTTATTTTGTATGTCACATCATTGTTTTTATTTGGCTCAACAGACGAATCATTTTTGTGAACCCAGGTTTTAAATTGCTGTTGCTGATTTTTTGTCAAAACAAGGCGTTTTTTATTACATTCATTCTGTTGACTCGAAGGATTCTGTTTGTCTGAAAAATTTTGAGCCAAAAGAAAATTTTTTTCGTTTAAAATATAATCTTTTTCATTCAAACTCAAAAAATCTTTACAATCTTCGCTATTCATGCTGTCCAAATAAAAATGTGGAATTGCAAATCCAGAAAAGGTATCTTCGGCAGATGAAAATGAAACAAAAGTTTTTTCTACCGCAGAATTTTTATCTTCCAGAGGATTTTCATTTTGTGTTCCAGAAAAAGGAACAATTTTATCATAAAGTTTGATGAAAACTTCGCTGGCACAAGAAAGTTTATCATCATCAGTCAGATGAAGTTTGTTCCGTTTTGTGGCATTTAAAAAAGTGAGCTTTTTGTAAGGTACTTCCAAATTTTTTTGCGATGCGTCAATAACAAACTGATATTTAAAAGGACACATTGCTGAAAGTCTGTAGGGAAATACATTTATGCCAGTTTTTTCAGTCTGCTGAGGTGTATATTTTTTGGCATCCAGTTCAGAAATGAAAAATAAAAACGGATTCTGGACAGTCAGTGAGCAATTTTTAAACTTTTTTTCTATCTCGATGATTTCTTTCAACTCGCAGACAGCCCGTCCCAAAATGTTGTTTGCTTCAGTCGAAAATTCACTGTCATCCTGCAGAAAATAACTTTTAAAAGCCTGCCAGCAGGTCAAAATCGTAGAAAAATCATTTTCGCTGTCAAAAAAAGCGTCCACAAAGTGTTTGAGTTTTCCAAAAAAATTCCCGATTTCTTCATATTCACTCAATTCAATTTGAAGTTTTTCGATATCATCGGTAGGTAAAGGTGCTTGGGATTTTTTAAAGTTTATCCTCATTTCTAAATCACGTTTTTTTTGATTTATTGCAACAAACCAGATATTTTTTTCATCAACACTGCAAATTGTACGAAGTTCATTTCCAACCCGCACAAGCGATTCCCTGTTTTTTTTATGCTGTTCCTGCCACGGAACACACTCATCCAGCAAAAGTGAACGCACTTTTTCAAAACTGTAATTTGAAGTATAACAGTCAGAAATTTCTCTAAAAATGCGTGCAGCACTGTTTTTTGTCAGTGGAATTCCAGATTTGATGACATAAGGAATATTATAAATTGCAAACTCTCGTTCCAGATAAGGGCGATATGTGTCAATGTCTGGAATGCTTAATGCAATATCAGACCAGTCAGCTTTTTTATTTTGCACAAGTTCAATAATCCTTAGAATTGTCTGGCGCAATTCAGTTCGGGAATCCTTGTAAAAATAAGCTTTTACATTTGGTGTATTTTTTGGAAACTCAAATACATTAAAATCATCACATCTTTCAAAAATTTCAATAAAGTCACCAAAATCTTCTATTATTTCTGGATAAAACAGAAAAAAATGTTTTCCTTCGGTGTCGAATTCTATATCATCAATCCAAGAAGGTTCATAAAGTCGATTTTGTTCAAGAAAATTTTTGTATTGATAATAAAGTTTTTCATAATCCAAATCTTCATCATCTTTTTGGTAATCTGGATTTTGTTTGTATCGTTTTTCAAGCAGATTCAACGAAGAAAGATTTTTGTAAATCCATGTAGAAAAAGAAAATGCGTTTGAAGCATATTCATCATCTGGATTGATAATCACTTGAAAACGTTCCTGGACAGGAGTCTGTGCATTTTTAAGAATTAAATCGTGAACAAAAAACTTCTTTAATATAGAAGGAATTGTATCAAAACCTTCTTTTGTTGCATGAAGATAATGAGATTTAAATTTATCCCATGCAATAAATCTTTCCATCGGGATGGCCTGTACGTTTGTTTTTTCATGATTGAGAATTAAAAAATCTGCCCAGCTGTTTAAAACTGTGTCAGTTGGAAAAATAAAAACGGAATCAGAATCTTTTATGTTCTTGATTAAAATATCAGCAATCTGAGATGGAGAAAGGAATTGTTTTTTCATAAATTATAATATACCTTGTTTTTGTGAAAAGTAAAGAAAAAATAATTTAGTTTTACTAAAAAATTGTAATTTTTTCAAAAAAAATACTTTTCAGAGAAACAATGATGTGGTATATTTATACCTCGGGATTGCATAAATATTCATTTATATATGTTTTCCGAGGAGTCAAAAACAAATGAAAAATGCTTACGTAAACCGTGTATGGGAAGAAGTAAAAACAAAGAACGCTAATGAACCTGAATTTTTGCAGGCTGTAGAAGAAGTTCTTACAACTCTTGAACCAGCTGTAGACCAGATGCCTCAGCTCGAACCAAATGCTATTCTTGAAAGAATGGTAGAACCAGAACGTGTAATTATGTTCCGTGTTCCTTGGATGGATGATGCAGGAAATTACCATGTAAATCGTGGTTTCCGTGTTCAGTTTAATAGTGCTATTGGTCCTTATAAAGGAGGACTCCGTTTTTCTAAAGAAGTAAACCTTTCTGTTTTGAAATTTTTGGGATTCGAACAGGTTCTTAAAAATTCTTTAACAACACTTCCAATGGGTGGTGGTAAAGGTGGTTCTGACTTTGATCCACACGGAAAATCTGATAAAGAAGTTATGCGTTTCTGCCAGTCATTTATGACAGAATTGTATCGCCATATTGGTGCTGATGTTGACGTTCCAGCAGGTGACAAAAACGTTGGTGGACGTGAAATCGGTTATCTCTTTGGTCAGTACAAGAGAATCCGTGATGAATATACTGGAGTTTTGACAGGAAAAGGACTTACTTTCGGTGGTTCTTTGATTCGTACAGAAGCTACAGGTTATGGACTTATCTACTTTGCCCGCGAAATGCTCAAAGTAAAAGGACAGGATTTCAAAGGAAAAACTTGTGTAGTTTCTGGTTCTGGAAACGTTGCTCAGTATGCTGCAGAAAAACTTATCCAGCTTGGTGCAAAAGTTGTTACACTTTCTGATTCAAACGGATATATTTATGATGCTGACGGAATCACACAGGAAAAACTTGACTGGGTTAAAGAACTTAAATGTGTAAAACGCGGTCGTATTTCTGAATATGCAAAACAGTTCCCATCTGCAAAATATGTTGACGGTGGAAAAGTTTGGGAAGTAAAATGTGATTGTGCATTCCCTTGCGCTACACAGAACGAACTTCTCGAAGCTGATGCAGAAAAACTTTTGGCAAATGGTTGTAAACTTGTTGCAGAAGGTGCAAATATGCCATCTGATAACGCTGCTGTTGCTAAATTCCAGGCTGCAAAAATTATGTACGCTCCAGGAAAAGCTTCAAATGCTGGTGGTGTTGCTACATCTGGTCTTGAAATGTCACAGAACTCTGAAAGACTTTCTTGGTCTGCTGCAGAAGTTGACGCTAAACTTGATAGCATCATGTGTAACATCCATGACAACTGTCTTAACACAGCTAAGAGATTTGGTCTTGTTGATGGTGAATATGTTAACTACCAGGCAGGCGCAAATATAGCTGGTTTTGTAAAAGTTGCTGAAGCAATGATAGCACAAGGTTTGGTATAATAACAATTAAATAAATCGTGCGCCTGCCTTCGGCCGCTCCTATAAATAGGAGCGAGTGCATGAGATTAAGGAAAATCCTAAAAAAGGCAGACTGAGCTGCCTTTTTTTTAACGGATTTGCGATTATGCACAGGCACAAACATCGCCGACTTTGTAAAAGTAGCTGAAGCAATGATAGCACAAGGTTTGGTATAATCCTCTCTGATATAAATTATTTTATTTATGACCCGTTGTTGAGTTTTCTGCAACGGGCTTTTTTTATCCAGACTAATATTTCCGAAATTTTCCCTATATTTTTTTTATTTTTTTCCTTTATAATTATGATGTTTTTATTACAGATTCATTTATATAATATTGAATTTACAAACTGTTGAGGTACAAAATGAAGAAAAAATCAATTTTTATTAATTTTTTTATGAAAGTGACAATCATTCTATTGTTGTTTAGTTTTGCTTTTGTTTCATGCAAAGTGGAACCTGATTCAAATTCAAATACAAATTCAACTGTAATAGAAGCCGAAGATAAAATAATTGATTCGCCAGAAACTGGTTGGTATTTTACAGCTTACAGTTTAAAAGATTATGCAAATAAAACTGTTACAATAGATTTTTCTTGCGATATAAAGGTTGTTAATGATACGGGAAGTGAAATTACCCTCCTTTGGCAAATTAATCAAGAAGGATATCCTATTATTGCAGAAAAAAAGTTTGCCGCAGGAACCACAGATTTTACAGAATTTAAGACAACAGATAATCTTAATGGCTCAAATAAAAATATTTTGTTGGGCGAAGACAAAGTATTATATCTATCAAATTATGGAATTGAAGATAGTAAAGTCAAAATCGAAATAAAAAATGTAAAATACAAAGTTACTCTATTAAATACAAATTCATCATATGAAGCAAACTGGCTTAATGATTCAGTTCCATCTCTTTATGAAAAATACAAAGACTATTTTGAATATGTTGGATTGGCATGTGAATATGATTCGTGGAATGGTGTAAGAGAACTTGTAAAAGATGATGTATGTGAAGGGTTAAAAAAACATGGTAACACAATTACTATGGGAAATGAATTTAAACCAGATGGATTTTTTGGATATATGTGGAGCGGAAGTGGTATAACAATGGTAGACTTCAAAGCTTCTAACGGATTGACTATAAAAGTTCCAGATACATTAAATTTTGATATTATAGACAAATGTCTTTCTCAGTGTAAAAAGCATGGACTTCAAATGAGAGGACATGTTCTTGTATGGCATTCACAAACTCCTGATAATTTCTTTGCAAAAAATTATGTAGCACAAACAAGTGGTGAAATAATTACAAATCTTGTTTCCAAAGAAGAAATGTCAGCACGTCAGGAATGGTATATCAAAACTGTATTGGAACATGTTTCTAAATGGGAAAAAGAAAATAACGATGGAAAGCATATCATTTGGGCTTGGGATGTAGTAAACGAAGCAGTAGCTGATGATGCAAGTGGTTCAACATGGGCTAGAGGTTCAACTGCAAATACAAAAGACAAACAACCAGGTAATTCAGGTTCAAGATGGTATCAGGTATATGGAAGTGAAGAATTTATTGTGGATGCATTCCGCTATGCAAATGCTTACGCTCCTTCAGATGTAAAACTCTGCTACAATGATTACAATGAATATATGGGTAATAAAACAGAAGGAATCTGTAAACTCATTGATGCAGTATTAAATGGTGAAGAAAAAACTGTTAATGGTAAATCAGTTAAACCTAGAATTGATGCAATGGGAATGCAGTCTCATATAAGCGTAACTTGGCCTGGAGTTCAAGGTTATGAAAATGCAATAAAAACTTACTTGAAAAAGGGCATTGATATCCATGTAACAGAATTTGATATTAATGAAGGTGGCGAAAGTAATTCAGCAGATTGTTATGGCGAGTATTTCAAAATGATTAAAAAATATGGAAAAACTTGCTCAGAATATGGTGGAAATCATATTAAATGTGTAACTCTTTGGGGAATTAATAACTCTACTTCATGGATTTATCAAAAGACAAAATATCCGCTGATTTTTAACAACTTTAAAACAACAAAAGCATTTTGGAAAGTTATTGAAGCAGCAAAATAATTTTTTTCTATTTTTATATATAAAAATAACAGATTCGTGGTAAAAAAACTCATTAGTTTTTAAATAAAACAGGGCAAACGCATTATAAAAAATATTTTCATAAAAGTTGGCGCGAGGGAGTGAGACACAGGGCAAAAAGACTTTTTT
>JALFAW010000038.1 GCA_022773305.1 Spirochaetia bacterium | reverse complement strand
GAAGTTACAGCAAAAACAGTTCTTGTAGAAAATGAAACAGAAGTTCAAAACTAAAATAAAATTTAGTAGGACAAGGGTGGCTTTTTGCTTCGCAAAAAACAGGCTATCCGGGGTTCCGCTATCGCTCCAGCCGCTTCCCTCACTTCGCTCAGTCCAGTGGCCACCTTTGGTGCCCCTACAATCCTTGCCACGGTTTGTAAATCAAATACTCGAAATTGAACCTAATTATTTATCTTTATTTCGTTTGTTATTAATAGATTAAAGAAAAAGTGTTTGTACATGTAAATAAAACTCTTGTACAAACACTTTTTTTTATAATAATTTGACTTTTGGATAAATATAACAAATATCTATAAAAATATAAAAAAATATTAAAAATTCGGAAAAAAGTCCTATGTAAAATATATAAAGTTATGATATAATAAAAGTTATTATGGTAGGATTAAAAATTAACAAAACTTTACGCAACGTAATAATTGCCATTTTGGTAGTTGCTGCGCTTGTAGTAATCACAAGTCTTATTCCTAATAATGATTTCAGTGAGAAATATGAAGGTTATGACTTGACAACATCTGTTGGAGTACAATCTGCTTCTAAGACTTATGCTGAATATCAACTTGAACACAAAAGTGCAAAAAACGGTTCAGTTACAGTAGAAGTAGATGTTTTCAATTTTGATGAAGAACTGTCAAGTGGCACTCATGTTGAAAATGATTATTATGGAAAAAATGTTGTTGTTACTGATGACCGTTCATCTGTAACTTGGTTTGTCGATGTTCCAGAACAGGGATTGTATAATATTGAGTTGGAATATATTGCTATTCCATCAAGAAATATTGAAATGGAACGAATTCTTTACATAAATGATGAAGTGCCATTTAGTGGTGCAGATATTTTAAGTTTTCAGCGTTTATGGAAAGATGGCGAAGAAGTGAAATATGATAATCAGGGAAACTGCATTCGTCCAACACAAATTGAATCCTTTGAATTCCAGAAGGTTTTGATTAAAAGTGATTTAGGATACGAAGTTGACCCGTATGTATTCTTTTTCAAAAAAGGCGAAAATAAAATTACATTTGAATCAACAAATGAACCAATGGCAATTAATGCATTAAGATTGGTTCCTGTAAATAAAATAGATTCTTATGAACAATATCTTACAAAACAAAAAACAAAACCAGAAAATTATACAAGTACTGGAATTCAGGTAAAAATACAAGGTGAAGATTCTATTGTAAGATCTGATCCATCGTTGTTTGCACGTTATGATCGTTCATCAGCAACTACAGAACCTAATAGTGTTTCTAGAACCGTATTAAATTATTCTGGTGGAGATTCTTGGAAATCTCCAGGACAGTGGATTGAATGGGAATTTGAAGTTCCTGAAGATGGATGGTATACAATTTCAATTAAAGGACGCCAATTATATCAGCGTGGTTATGTTGCTTGTCGTTCAGTTTATATTGATGGAGAAATTCCAATTCAACCTTTACAATCAGTTGGTTTTCCATACAGTTCTGATTGGAATCTTGTAACTTTGCAGGATGAAAATGCAAATCCTTACAAATTTAATCTTTCAAAAGGAAAACATAGAATCAGACTTGAAGTTACTTTGGGAGAAATCGGTTCTGTTATTAATGATTTGCAGGATAGTATTTACCGCTTGAATAACATTTACCGTACAATTCTCGTGTTGACAGGTTCTTATCCAGATCAATATCGTGATTATCAAATTGATAAGGTATATCCTGATGAAGTTGAAGCTATGATGCTTGAAAGTCGTCGTCTTTACAAAGAGGTTGACCGTTTTATTTCTATAACAGGTGAAAAATCTGATAAAATTGCTCCAGCTGAAACTCTAGCAATTCAGCTTGAACAGTTCTATAAGAGACCTGATAAAATTACAAAAGCTTTTGCCAATTTTAAAGATAATATCACATCATTAGGTTCTTCATTACTTACAATGACTGAATCAAAACTTGATGTTGACTATATTCTTGTTCAAAGTGCAAATGACAGAATTAAACCTGTAAAAGCAAACTTCTTCAAAAATGCAGCACATGAAATTGCCGCTTTCTTCTCATCATTCTTTGTTGATTCTTCAAGTCTTGGTAACGTTTACGAAAAAGATGCTGAACACTTAATTGAAGTTTGGATTGTAACAGGTCGTGACCAGAGTCAGATTCTTAAGAATATGATAGATGATAGTTTCTCTCCAAGCACAGGAATTAAAGTAAACGTAAAGAATATCAACATTAACTCACTTCTTACAGCTGTAGTTGCTGGAAATGGACCTGATGTTGTAATTTCCGCTTATCAGCGTCTTCCAGTAGATTACGCTTTGCGTAACGCAGTAGTAGATTTGAGAAGGTTTGATGATTGTGATGAAGTTCTTAATTACTTTAAACCTAGTGCTTATGAAGGATATAAATATAATGGTGGACTTTATGCTCTTCCAGAAACTGAAAGTTTTAACCTTTTGTTCTATAGAAAAGATATCCTTGCTCAGCTTGGTGTTGAAGTTCCACAAACATGGGATGATTTGATTGAAATTCTTCCTACATTACAAGGAAATAACCTTGATGTTGGTATTCCATATCCAACACTTGCAACAGCAGAAGGTGATATTTTAACATTCTATTCTATGATTTATCAGCGTGGTGGAAGTGTTTATAATAAAACTGGTACAAAAACTGTTATTGACTCTGAGGAAGGAATTGCCGCTTTCAAACAGTATACAAGTTTCTTCAATAGTTATGGACTTCCTCAGATTTACGACTTTTTAAGTCGTTTCCGTACTGGTGAAATGCCTTTAGGTATTCAAAACTATACTGCTTACAATACACTTACTGTTTCTGCTCCAGAAATTCGTGGACTTTGGGATTTTACATATCTTTTGGGAACTGAAAAAGAAGATGGGACAATTGATCGTTCAAATGTTGCATCAACAGCTTGTACTATTATGATTAAAAAAGGTCTTGATATGTCTGATATTGATCCTTCAAAGAGAAGTACAGATATTTCTTATAATTCAGTATTTGCAGAAAAAGTAAAAGACGAAATTGCTCCAAATATTGATGAAAAAACATGGAAACAGGTTTTGAAAAATGAAGAAAGAATGGCAGATTGCTGGGAATTTATGAAATGGTGGGTTTCTGCAGATATTCAGGTACGTTTTGGTCGTGAACTTGAAGCTGTAATGGGACCTTCTGCTCGTTATGCAACTGCAAACGTAGAA
>JALFAW010000256.1 GCA_022773305.1 Spirochaetia bacterium | reverse complement strand
GCATAGCATTTTCTCGTCCCGAGTTTGCATTGCAAACTCGCGCTATCCGGGGTTCCGCTATCGCTCCAGCCGCTTCCCTCGCTTCGCTCAGTCCAGTGGCCACCTTTGGTGCCCCTACTATCCTTGCCACGAGAGAAACTCGAAATTGAACCTATTAATTATTATTCAGATACGTGGTTAACATCTTGAGAAATAAAATGTAATTCTGTTTATATGCAAAATTATGATATGCTCACACGCCACTGGCGTGGTATAGGAAATAAAAAAAGTAATTATGGTAGATAAAATTCAAATGATTGGTACGGCTTTTTTGCCAATAGATAAATCCAACAAAAAAATTTTAGTTTCAAAAAGAAGTATGAATAAAAAATATTTTCCGGGCTATTGGGAAGTAATTGGCGGAAATCTTGAATTTGGGGAAGATTTTACAGACTGTGTAATCCGAGAAGTGAAAGAAGAGATTAGCTGCAATATAAAAAATCTGACACATTTACATTCACGAACAATGTATCTTAATGATTTGATGTATCTTACAGTTGCTTATTATGGCGAAATATTAGAAGAACCTGTTTTCAATAAAAATGAAATTTCTGAAATCAAATGGATTACTGAAAACGAAATGGACGATTTTGAATTTTGTCCTGGTGATGTTGAATTGAAAATAGGTTTTAAGAGTATAAAGTAGCTAATCAGGCAATATGCGCCAAAGGATCTTCTACTTCAATTCCTTTTTCGTAAATTGTATAAGGGTCAATATCGATACAATTGTATTTATCGTATTTACCATCCAATGTCCATGCAAGAGTTCCGTTCAGTACAGTACAGTTATTCATGTAAAAATCTAAATCATTCAGTTTAGAAAAAATGCCTTTGCCTACTAAATGAGATACATCATATTTTTTTATCTTTCCGTCTACGAAATAAACGAAAATATTGTAATTGTCTTTAGGCAAAACCTGTACAATTTCCATTTGTATCTCCTTATCTAAGTGGATCTATTTTTGCTGGTAATTCCATATTTTTAGCCTGATTCCAACTATTTTTAAGTTCCTGCTTATGCAATTCAGACCAAGCTAAAACCAATTTTAATTTATTTGATGGAATAGCTCCTTTTAGTACACAAGAATTTTCTATTTCTACTAATGCCTCTTGACCAGCATATTTTGCATGAAAATGAGGTGGTAAATGATCATCAAAATAAAGGCAAATTTCTATCCCTTCAAATTCACTAACAACAGGCACTGTTTACTCCTAAAATAAATATATCATAAAAAATCAATATCGACTATAATAAAAAGCATAACACATATAAGGTTCTTAACCGACAGCGGGTCTATTCGCAGCGCAGCTTTGAGCGAGCCCGTTGAGGTACAACCAAATGATAAATTGATACAAGATAGAAGATTAAATTCTAAAATCGATAGATTAGTTGGTAGAACTTTTTCAAATATAGATATTTTTTAATCTATAGATTTAATGAAAGAAACTTGACTAAATCTAAAATTCTTGTTTTTTTGATGATATAAAGTTTGACGAGCAGTAAAAGCACTCTGAGCTCCCGAAAGAGAATCTGGCATGAATAGATACACCACCCATCCGAACTTTTTATTTATATAATCAGGCTTTTAGGTCTGATTTTTTTTGCATAAATAGCTTATATTATTCAGACATATAAGAAGTGATTTAAAGAAAAAAAATTGTAATAGAATAGAGCTATACCCAAAATACGATTTTTACACACTTGTTTTTATGTAGTCACTGGCAGATAATTAGACTAGTTGTGATCGTAATAAAATTATTTTTCGAGGGTTTTATGAATTTTTTTTCTAAGACCTAAAAGGATCCTGAACAAATGGCTCAAAGAACAAAATATTGTGAAAATAATTAGTTAGCAAAATAAACATCTGTTTTATTAAATATTTTAGAAAAAATTCCGAAAATCTAAGTAGAGAATTGTAAATTTTGAATGCAGGTGTTTTTATGGCAAAAAGAAACATTAAATTAAAAGACTATAAGACAGGTTTTTCAAATTTTCAAAAAAAGAACGGAATTAATTTTTGGCGTTTCTTTTTTCCTGGAATAAATGAAGAAAATAAAGAAGAATGTTTTTTTTGTTTGGAATTTGAATCACTAAATTCAAGCATTTCAGATAAAAATGTTCTTTTTAGTTTAACGCAAAAAAAAATATCATCAGAGGATATACAGTCTGCGATTTTAGGAAATATTTCCACATTAACTGAACAAAATAATTCTAAATCATCATATTGTTCAGTGAGATTACTTAAATTAGGAAAAAAATCGAAACAATTATGCCAATTCATATCTATTAAAGAAGTAGATTTTGATTTGAAAAACATGGAATTAAGAATTGGAAATAAACTTTTCACAGAAAAATCCTTATCAGGATTTCTAAGTATAACAAATGAAGATGACTTAAAAAATAAAGAAATACAATACCAACAAGGTTATTCTACTTGGAATCTTGAATACAAAATAAAAGAAAGTGAATTAAAAGGATATCATAATGATTCTTTTAGATGGTTTCCTCTTGGAATAAAAACAGATTTTGTCGGAAGAGTAAATTTTGATGGTGAAGATTATATAGTCGACACAAGAATTGCTTTAGGTCATATAGATCGTTTTTTTGGGAATTCATATCCAAATGAATTAATCCATATTTATTGTTCAAATCTAGTAAGTATGATTTCAGGAAGAAAACTTGAAAATTCTGCTTTCTGCATTCAAGGAGTTTTTGAAAACCGAGTTACATTAATCGGAAATCTTGAAGATATTGATATTTCTATCTTTGCAAATAAATCAAAAAGAACATACAACTGTGTCTATGACTGCATGGAAGTTCCTGGAATAGAAAATCATTCTGAGAAAATGCTACATTGGTCTTTTAGCTTAAATTATAAACAAAATATTGTTGATATTGATATATTTTGTAAATTATCAGAACTATATAACAGAATAATAGAAAAACCAGAAGGAAACAGAAATGTATTAAATCTATTAGAAGGTGGAACTGGTTTTGGTGAAATCAAGTTGTATAGAAAGAATAAGAAGGCAATTGAACAAATTGAACATGCCAAATTGACAAAAGTAATATGTGAATTTGGCATGTCAGATAAATATAATTAAAACTAATTTTCTTGATCTTTCCAAGGGAAAATAAAACTTTTTAATTTACGAGGACCTAAAGTTTCACGATCTTCGTAAATTAACTCTTCCCAAGGAATTTGTCTTCGTTCTTTTTTTGTTTTCAGTTCAGGATGTTCTTCAAGATAATCATATTTATACAGCCTGAGACGTAAAGCATTTGTATTGGCAATTATTATTCCTGCAATAGAAGGAAAAAATCCAATAAACAAAACAGAAAAAGCAATCAAAACTAAATCATAAATTCCCATAAAAACAGAGAAACCAGTATTATCAAAAAAGATAATGAAACATTTTTTTAAACATTTTTTGAAATTATTTTTCAAAAGAGAACGAAGTGGTACAAACCACTGAATAGAAAGAATATAAAAAATATCAATCCAAAAAATAAAAATTGCAAGACAACTTCCCAACATAGTGTTTAATGACCAATAATATCTGATAGAAAAAGTTGAAATTATTAACACAGCACTAGTCAAAAGCCCTAAAAACAATGCATCTTTGAATACTGAAGGAATAGCCTTAAAAAAGTCAGCGTATCTTATACCTTCAAAATTAGCAATCTTTGCTGCAGATTCTCCGTAAGCAAGTGCTACAATAGAAATCAAGATAAAAGCTATTATTAATGCAAGAATCATAAATAGTTGAAATTTGGAAAGATAAGCAAAAGCATTTAAAAAAACAATTCCAATTCCCAAAAATAGAAAAATTACATTAGTCAAAATAACCGAAAGTAAATTATCCCATCCATCACAAAAACTCTTTTTAATCAAAAAACCAAACATATTTTAAATTTAACAGTTTTATCTATTAATTACAAGAAAAAAATGTGATATAATAAAAAAATGAACGTAAATTCTTCAATTTCATTTCTTTCTCATATCCACACTATAACTGCAACATTTTTGACAGAAAAACTGAAGGAACAAGGTTTCAATGATTTTGCATCATCTCACGGAAATATATTGTTTCAATTAAATAAAAATGGAAAGATGACAATGAGTGAACTTGCCAAAGCAATAAACAGAGATAAATCGACAGCTACAGTTCTGGTAAGAAAACTTGAAAAAGAAGGGTTTGTTTCAATAATAAATGATAAAAAGGATAAACGAAATAAAAATATTCTACTTTCCCAAAAAGGAATGGAATACACAAAAATTACAACAGAAATTTCAAATGAACTTTTATCGACATTTTACAAAGGTTTTTCAAATCAAGAAAAGCAGAATTTTCTAGAATATTTAGAAAGGATTGAAAAAAATTTTGAAATATAAAAAAAGCCACCCAAAATTGCATTAGAAAGATTGATTTCTGTAGAAAAGTGGGTAGCTTATTTATTTTAAAGTTATTTTTATTCAACAATAAATTTATCTTTACCAGCTCCACATTCAGGACACTTAAAATCTGCTGGAACATCAGCCCATGCAGTTCCTGGAGCTACATTGTTCTTTGCATCTCCTTCGTCCTTATCATAAACATGACCACAGTTATCACATTGCATTCTTTCCATAATTAACTCCTTTAGTAAACGCAGATTTTGGTTTCACTTAAAAGAATACACTAATTTTAAGTAAAGAAACCAAAAACACCTGTTAAAATTCAAAGTGAATATTAATATTATATCACTATTCTTTCAAATAACAAGTATTTTTTATTTAATAAACATGTTTTTAATTGGGGACAGACCTTCTTTTTTTTAGCAAAATTTCAAACACCCACTCACCTTTCACGGTTCGCTAACGCTCAGTCCTTTGGACCCGCCAAAGGCGTCCGTTCAAGCTGAGGTACGCTGTGCAGTTTAAACACCTGCATCATGCAGCTTCGCTGCCACACCTCACTGGCGAAAGTAAAAAAATTATGAAAAAGGGGACAAACCTTGATTTGTTTCGATTTCGAGGTCTGTCCCTGAATTTTTTTTTAATAAGGGACAAACCTCACATCATTCGATATACAGGTCTGTCCCCAATTAAAAAAAATGGTACATAAAAAAGGGGGACAGACCTAGTTTAGTAAAACAAGATCTGTCCCCTTTTTTGTTCTAATTTATTTTAAAAATACAAAAAACTATCGCATGCTTGCAAACGGATCTACAGTTCTGTACATTTCTCTGAGTTTTGGTTTTTCAATTTTTCCAGTAGGATTTCGCGGAACTTTTGCAAAAATAATCTTTTTGGGGCGTTTATATTTTGGAAGTTCAAGACAAAATTCATTAATCTGCTCTTCAGAACATTCAACACCATCCTTAAGTTCGATGATTGCAGCTGTGATTTCTCCAAGACGCTGGTCTGCAAGACCAATCACTGCCACATCCTTAACAGCTGGCATTTTATGAAGAAAATCTTCAATCTGTACAGGATAAATATTTTCACCGCCTGTAATTATCACATCTTTTTTTCTATCTACGAGATAAATAAAACCATCTTTATCCATTGTAGCCATGTCACCAGTATAAAGCCAACCATTATCATCCAATACTTCCTTTGTAGCCTCTGGATTTTTATAATATTCAACCATAACACCAGGTCCATTCACAGCAAGTTCTCCAACTTCTCCCTGAGAAACTTCTTGACGGTTTTCGTCAACAATTCGTACTTTCCAACCAAAACCTGGAATTCCTATAGCACCAATCTTATTAAGATTTCCTATTCCTAAGTGAACACAACCTGGTCCAATACTTTCAGAAAGACCATAATTTGTATCATACTCATGATGTGGAAAATATTTCTTCCAATCTTCTATAAGTTTTTTTGGAACAGGCTGCGCACCAATGTGCATAAGTCGCCATTGCGAAAGATTATAATCTTTGATATTAAGTTCGCCTTTTTCAAGTGAAACAAGAATGTCTTGAGCCCAAGGAACCAAAAGCCATACAATCGTGCATTTTTCATCACTTACAGCTTTTAAAATAATCTCAGGTTTAGTACCACGAAGCAGGACAGCTTTCCCTCCACTAATCAAGGAACCAAACCAATGCATTTTAGCGCCAGTGTGATAAAGTGGAGGAATACAAAGAAAAATATCATCTTTAGTTTGTTTATGATGATTTTGTTCCACTTGAGCAGAATGCATTAAAGCTCCGTGTTTATGTAAAATTGCTTTTGGAAATCCTGTTGTTCCAGAACTAAAATAAATTGCGGCAAAATCATCATCAGATAAAAAAACGTTCAAGTTTTCAGATGAATAATTCATAGCTGACATAACATAATTTTCAGAAAAACTTGGGGTCAGACCTTCACCAACATAAATAAGAAGACGATGAGAAATAATTTTATCAGAAATGGCTTCTAGTCTGCCAATAAATTCTGGTCCAAAGAAAAGTACAGAAATATCAGCAAGATTTAAGCAATATTCAATTTCATCACTTGAATAACGAAAATTCAAAGGTACTGCAAGTGCCCCTGTTTTTAGAATACCAAAATAAACTGGTAACCATTCAAGACAATTCATCATTAAAATTCCAACTTTATCGCCTTTTCTAATTCCTCTTTCCAAAAGATAATGAGCACATCTGTTTGCTTTTTCATTAAAAATTTTCCAAGAAATTTCACGACGATAAGGAAGATTTGGTTCTGGTTGTGTTAAATCAAAATCCTTCCACGTAATTCTTCTAGTATCCCATACTTCAGGATTCAATTCCACAAGGGCACTGTCATTGCCATAAAGTTCAGCATTTTTTTCAAGATAATGTGTAATCGGCATAGTTATTCCTATTTTTTTTAAAATTAAAATTTTAAGTTTTATTTTATAATTTTGGCATTAATTTTGCTATCGCTCAAGTTGTGACTTACAATTTTCATTATATAGTAACCGCCTTTTGCTTTTATACTATACTTACCATGTATTAAACGTAAAAATAAAACTGAATAATTAAAGTTATAGGTAAAATATCGAGTTTTAAATTTTTATTGAGGGGGTAGTACAACCCCCTCAAAACGGCGAAGTCAAGGCTTTAAGCGTTATCGTGCCTTGACTCGACGTATTTTTTGGGTGGTTTTTTGCTTCGGAAAAAAAGCGAGAAATGCATAGCATTTTCTCGTCCCGAGTTTGCATTGCAAACTCGCGCTTTTCAGGGTTTCGTACGCACTTCGTGCTACCTTCATTCCTTCGCTACGCTTCGGAACTGGCTACGCCAGCCCTTACAATCCTTGCCACGCTTAAAAATAGATAACTCTAAATTGAACCTTCTAATTATAATTATGATACAAAATAAATAATTTTCAACCAGTTTTTAAAAAATTTCTACAAATAAATTAATAGGACAAATGTCGAGTTTTACATTTTTATTGAGGGGTAGTACAACCCCCTCAAAACGGCAAAGTCAAGGCTTTAAGCGTTAGCGTGCCTTGACTCGACGTATTTTTAGTGTGGCTTTTTGCTTCGCAAAAAAAGCGAGAAATGCATAGCATTTCTCGTCCCGAGTTTGCATTGCAAACTCGCGCTTTTCAGGGTTACGTACGCACTTCGTGCTACCTTCATTCCTTCGCTACGCTTCGGAACTGGCTACGCCAGCCCTTACAATCCTTGCCACTGTTTAAAATTAAAA
>JALFAW010000254.1 GCA_022773305.1 Spirochaetia bacterium | reverse complement strand
TGGGGCTGCCGCGAGAGCGGCATTATAATAGTTTCTATACCCCAAAAAACGTCTAGCGCATTATTGCGCGTTTTTGACCTGTGAATCACGACCGGGAGCCAGATATTACAACTAATCATTTTATAATGCGTTTGCCCTATTTTTTTTATTATTTTTATGGATTTTTTTTATATACTATGATATACTAAAAAAATGCAGGATAATAAAATAATCAATGAGAGAGTTGTATCGGCCATTGGTTTTTGTTTTCTTGTAATAGCTACAATTACATCATTCTTAAATGATGGCGACCCCAATTCAATTTTGGAATTGATTTGTCCCTCAAAAATCATTATTTTCGTAACACATTTTCTTTGCTCTTGTTATGCCTTTTTTCTTATTTTCAAACCTTCAGATATAGGTTATGTAATCATAATGATGGTTGAAAGTGTATTAACAATGCTTACAAGTTACGAACAGTTAGGAATATTCTTTTTTTATGCTTCCCTCATTTTGATAATCTGTAAAGATTTAGCAGGGAAAAAAATGGGAAACATAATTCCGGCTCTTATTGTAATCCACGTACTCAGTTTGATTGGAACTTTTACCCATGGGCTTAAAGTAACATTTCTTTCAATTGCCTCGTCTGCCTATAGTTTCATTTTTTATTTATGGATATACAAGTACTTAAAAGCAAAACTTTCATGTTTTTGGCCAAAAACTGTAACTCAAAATGAAGTGTTAAAGGATATAAAAGTTGGAAATACAATAAAACTTTCAAATTATAATTTAAACGAAAGACAAATAACTTTTGTTTTGGAAAATCTTTACAGTAATCTTTCTTATAAAGAATTAAGTTCAAAATATAATGTCAGCGTTTCTACAGTAAAACGTACTTTTACCGATATCTGTAAAGTTTTCAAAGTGAATAATCTGGAAGAATTGCGTTTTCTATTGTTACAGTATCAGATAATCAAATAAGAATATAGAATACTAAATCAAAATCAATCCGTTTTTCTATTTCATAAAAATGTATCTACAATTGATAGAAAAACGGATAAATCAAATCAAAAAATCAAAGATAATTATCCGATTGTAGTTCCGATATATTCATTATCGTTCAAAATAGCTTTAATATTTTCAATATTTTTTCCACCAGCACAAATCACTTTCATATTATTTGATTCTGCTTTTTTTGATGCAATTGGATCAAAAGGACAATTCTTTCCAGGAGTCCATTCATCACCAACCATTTTTCTGAAATCTGCCCAAGAAATTGTATCAAGAGGTTTTGCATCAGGATTTTTTCTAGGATCATCAGTATAAACTTTTTCGATATTTGAAAGGTTTACAATTGTCTTTGCATCAAATCTTTCACCTAGATAAACTGCATCTGTATCAGTAGAAAAACCAGGTTTCCAACCAGAAGCAACAAGCACTTGCCCATCAAACTTAAGATTTTCATCAGTTGGATTATAAACCACGTCATTTTTACAAAAATCGCCAAAACATGCTTTTAAAAGCTGCGCATTTATTCTTGTTGCCATAATTCCAATCCAATCTGCAGAATCAAGTTCGCCATCACCAGTTGTGACACCAGTTTTTTGCATAACTTCTTTGTAAGCATTCTGATAAACGCGTGCAGGCGCACCACCACCAGCAACAAGAATCAATCTACGACTTTTATCTTGCTCAAGCCATTGTGTACACATTTTTACAAATGCAGCCAAAAAATCACAATCTGGCTTATCCGGCACAATAATTGAACCACCAACACTTAAAACTTTTGTCATCAATACACTCCTTTTACTATCGGGTTTCCCCAATAACTACTATATTTTGCTGTACTTTCATTTGCTTCTTCCCAAATAGACTGAAGGGCAAAACTTCTCGGCTGCTGTACAATCTTATTTTCAGCAGCAAACGGTTTCAACTGGCTCCATCCCCTTGAAAAAGTAATATGATGGGAATCCATATTTCCAAAATAGAAATCTCTTTCATTTTCCACACCGCTGTCTGCCCATTTTTTATATTCCATACCGCATCCCAAAGCAGGATCGCAAGGAATCCATCCAACTTTTGGAATATAAAATTCACACCACCAGTGCGGTTGAGTCATCATATCAGCTCCCACAAGAACACCAGCATCCGTCAAAGCAGGAATTCCTGATGCTCTCAACAAAGCCGTATAAATCACTGCAAAATCATAAGCATCTCCTTTTTTCTTATCAATCATTTCCAAAGGATTTGCCTCATTTTTTGTATTAGTATCTGTGATTTCAAAATTCTCGCATAAATAATTATACAAAAGATTAGCCTTTCGCAAGACATTTTTTTCTTTTCCAACAATCTGATTACTTAACGAAATAATTGACTCGTTGTCACTAGGCACAAGTTCATCAGGTTGAGTAGATTTTGCAAGAAGATTTTTATTAGTGTTTGTATAATTTCCAATTTTATCAGCATTTATCTTTGTACGCACTTCATAAACAGGAAGCACAAAAGTCTGAGTAAAAACTGTTTTTGGAGTATTATTTCTGTTCTTAGAAATCTGATGGATTATATTATTTTGATAGTTTTGAATAATAGGTTGAGGAGCCCCCTCCGTAATTTCAACATTTGGTTGCGATACCATCGTTACAGGAATAGGACATCGCAAAGTTATAGTAGAAACATCATTTGTAACAACATCAGCAATGTCGGCAGAATATTCAATAAGATAGATTTTTTTATTGTCAAAAACTTTATATCCCGTACTAGAATTAACAGTCAGTTCTTTAGGTTCGGATTTTTCCCTTCCAGTATCAACAACAACTGCACCAGTACAAGCACCGTCTGGAACAACCACTTTTATTTCCGTATTCGACCAGGAAAGATAATCAAAATCATCTTCATTGGCACCAATCATGTTTTCAGAAAGAATTTTTGAGGTTTTAAATTCAGCAGAACTGATGTTTTTGTTATAATCCACAGTAAATAAAACTTTAGACTGATTTTTTGAATCCCCAAAATTATTGCCAGAAATCACAAGAACATCACCTACATTCACTTTATCTTCCGATAAAAAAGTAATGACAGGTTTTGTTACTTGTTCAACAGTCGGAACAGGAACAGGAATATCAACTTCATTTGCAAAAAGTGCAGGATTTGAACGCATATTTTTAACGCCCACAACAACCAACCCATTTTGAACATTTTCAGGGAGCTCCACTTTTATGCAAGCGTTTGTCCAAGAAACATAAGAACTAGCGGTGAGTTTTGATCCAGCAATTTCAACATAATTCATATCTCGTTCAGTACCAAAATTTTCTCCAAAAATAGAAACAACATCGCCAGGAGAACCAACAGGTGGAACGATAGAAATAATCTGCGGAACTGCCTTTGTTTTTTTATTTACAAGAAAAACAGAAAACAAAATCAAAAAAATAACAAAAACAGATAAAAATACCCTGACAACAGGGTATTTACGAAGAAAATAACTAATGCTTCCAGAAAAATTCACTAAAATTTACCTGATATTACATCCAAAGGGAAAGTAATTTCTGTAGTAACAGGAATCTGACCAACCCCAGGAATTGTAATCCTTATAGAAATAAAATTATCTTCCAATTCTGGTTTTAAAACCGCTGAATTCACAACATCGTTAGCAAAACTCTGCGATTTTTTTTGCGAATCAGAAGTAAAAACAGTATCATGTATATTACCTGAAAAAACGACACTTTTTCCACTATCAAAAGCAACATTATTGACAAAACTACTCTTACCAGCTAATTTTGAAGAAATCACAGAATTAACAGGCACTTGAGCAATTGAGCCATTTAGAACAGACACCATCGCAGGATTCACATAATAAATACTATTATTCTGATTTTTTTGAACATTTGTAAGACGAACAGGCACAATCAGGGCAACAACAATAGCCGCAGCTGCGCCAATCAAATATCCAAAATTATATTTATGCTTTTTATTGTTTTCAAAGGAGTTCTTACGATAAGACATTTTTATCTGCAACCTGTCAAAACTTTCATCAATATAATGCCTATCAGGACAAACACTTGTCGCATCCTGCCTGAGCAAAGCAGAAACACCTTTCAAAAGACTTAATTTTCTCTGACAATCAGGACAATTATTTACATGAGCTTCGTATTGTTTTTTGTAATCATCAGGTAATTCATTGTCTATATAAATAGAATGAATATCATCACTGGGGCAAAAAGACATTATCTTCTCCTATCAGTTTTACAAGCTGTTCCCTTGCTCTAAAAATCCGAACTTTAACATTTCCTTCGGTAATCCCCAAAATCTTCCCAATCTCTTTGTAATTCAAATCAGCATATTCACGAAGCAACAGAACATCCTGAAGATTTTTTGGAAGTTTTTTTAGAGCTTCCCTTGCATTTTTAATAGACTCCACTTTGAGCAAATCCGTTTCACCCGAATCAGCTTTTCTATGGTCCTCATACAACACTTTTTCATAAGCTTTACGTTCTCTTTCCTTGCGTTTCACGTAATTTAAAGATGCATTTTTGACCACACGAATAAGCCAATACTTAGCATCATTTAACGACGGAAAAACAAGAGCCTTTTCATTTGCCTTTATAAGAGAATCATGCGCCAAATCTTCCGCTGCTTCTTCATCATTTACAATTTTAAACGATATTTTAAACAGCATCTGCATCGACGCATCATAAAGTTTTCTAAAGTCTGCAGGATTGCCAGCATTTAGTGCGATTGACAATCCATCTTCTTTCCCTTCCCCATTTATAAACACATAAAAATCCTAAAAGTTACATTTTCATAAAATTTTGTTATTAATAATTAATCTTTTTTGTAAAGTCTACTGTCGTTTCCACGTAGGACCGTTTGGTGTATCTATAATAACAACACCCTTAGTCGCTAAAAGGTTACGGATTTCATCAGCTTTTGCAAAGTTTTTAGCCTTTTTCGCCTCAGTTCGTTCCATAACAAGAGCATCAATTTCCAGAGCTTCAGGGTCATCAGCATGAGAATCAACAGATTTTTCCAATTCCTTTTTTTGCTCTTCCAGAACAGCAAAAGCATTTTCAATCACGCTCAAACTCAAAACCTTATCCATCTTAAAAATGGCAGCAAGTGCATCACCCGCTTTCACGCCACCTTTTCCATTCGATTCTTTTTGCATAGCAGCCATAGCTACAGGAGTTGCAAGGTCATTTTCCAAACCTTCACGGAATTTTGCATAGTTTTCGCCTTCATAAGGATTTGCACCAAGAATTTCAGCAAAATTTTCAAGAGTAAGACCAAGTTTTTCCACATCATTAGCTTTTGCAATCAGTTTGGCAACACGACCGTTCAAAGCCGCACGACCATTTTTAGCACTTTCTAAGGCTTCCAGACTGAAAACAAGCTGTTTACGATAATGACCACCCAAAAGGAAAAAACGATAATCAAGAGGAGCAAAACCTTTATCTTTAAGACTAAAACCTTTTTCTTCAGGCAAAGTAGTCTGCAAAGTGATAAAATGACCACTAGATTTAGACATTTTACCCCCTTCCAAAATCAAAAACTCATTATGCAGCCAGTAATTAACCCAAGGACCTTTTGCACGTTCAGCTTCATCAAAACTGCCTTCAGATTGCGCAATTTCATTAGTATGATGAACAGGCACATGGTCAATACCGCCAGTATGGATATCAAAATGTTTGCCCAGATATTTCATACTCATAGCAGAACATTCAATATGCCAGCCAGGATAACCACGTCCCCATGGAGAATCCCAAGTCATAGCCTGATCTTCAAATTTAGATTTAGTAAACCAAAGCACAAAATCACCAGGATTACGCTTATTTTGATCCACAACAACAACATTACGCTTTCCAGCACCGGCTTTCAGTTCATCCAGATTCAAATTCGCAAGTTTACCATAATCTGGAAAAGTTGAAATATCAAAGTAAAGATTTCCACCAGCCATATAAGTATGACCATTCGCTTCAATTTTTTTAATAAGTTCAATCATTTCAGGAATATGTTCTGTTGCTTTACAAATCACATCTGGGTGCCTGATATTCAACGCATCAATATCCGCCATAAATGCAGCCGTATAAAATTTTGCAACCTCAAGAACCGACTCATGACGTTCCTGCGCAGATTTTTTCATTTTATCCTCGCCATCATCAGAATCACCAGTCAAATGTCCAACGTCAGTAATATTCATAACATGATTAACTTTATACCCAAGCATCGAAAGCGTCTTGTCAAGAACATCCAAAAAAACATAAGCTCTTAAGTTTCCAATATGCGCATAATTATAAACCGTAGGACCGCACCCATAAAAACCACATTCACCAGGCTTTATAGGAACAAATTCCTGCATTTTTCGTCCCATAGTATTAAAAAGTTTCAAACTCATATATTCCTCACAAATTTTTTTAAGTATCAGGGCGAACCCTTCGGGCCGGGCTATTCGTGGTTCCGCTATCGCTCCAGCCTCCTCGCTCGCTTCACTCGCTGTGGTGGCCGCTTCGCGCCACTACTATCCCTTTCGCTGTAAGCTCGCACGTGGGCAGCGGGTTGCATTTAAGGAAATTATTTTCTAGTGCGCTTTGCGCACAATGCATCCCTTTCGCTGTAAGCTCGCACGAAGTCAACTATTTCGTCCTATATTATGCAATTATTCTATCACTTTTAGCATTTTGTGAAAATAGCAGAATGAATATAAACCAGGGACAGACCTAACTTGAATAAACACAGGTGTGTCCCTTTTTTCATGAATAAAAACAGGGACACACCTAATTTAAATTGGAAAACACCTAAAATAATACGTTGAGTCAAGGCACGCTAACGCTTAAAACCTTGACTTCGCCGTTTTGAGGGGGTGTACTACCCCCTCAATAAAACAAGGTCTGTCCCCTTTTTAAACTTGAACACAATGTTTAAAAAGGGGACAGACCTTTATTACATGAAATCAATTTTTATTAGGTTCAATTTCGAGTATTTGATTTACAAACCGTGGCAAGGATTGTAAGGGCTGGCGAAGCCAGTTCCGAAGCGGAGCGAAGGAATGAAGCGATAGCGTAACCCTGAAAAGCCTGATTTTTGCGAAGCAAAAAGCCAC
>JALFAW010000202.1 GCA_022773305.1 Spirochaetia bacterium | reverse complement strand
GTTAAATAATCCATTTGGGTAATTAATACAGATTCCTAAAAAGAAGGCTCCGGTCATTGTGACCGGAGTCTTTCTTTTTATTGTCAGAAGCTATTTCAAGGTGCACTTGTTTTTTAGGATTTTCTTTTCAATCAGGCTGCTCAGATACAGACCACATTACACAGAGCCTCTGACCTGATAGATCAAAGGCTCTATTAAAAGAATTTCCGTTTACCAGTATTTTTTTACATAATTGACAGCTTCTTCCTGTGACAGGGAAAATTCATTCATGATGTTTCTGACGGTATCTGCCTCACTGATATTAAAATTCCTGCAGGTCCTTACAGTCACACGAATGCCTTCAAGGATACCTTCCCATCTGCCTTCCTGACGGCCCTCCTGTCGACCTTCTAATCTGCCTTCCTGTCGACCTTCTTCGACACCTTCCTGCCTTAACTCTTCCAATGCATTACACATATTGATCTGCCCTCCTCTCTGCTCCAATTCCAAAGCATGATTGATCAGCTTCTGTGATTCTGTAATAGCACCTATCACAACGCCCAGATCTGCCGGGATATCATGGTCACTGTAGACTTCTTTGATCTTCGTATAATCCCTGGCATAGATCAAGCGGCTCACGTCAAACACCATATTTACATCCGGATCGCTGAAACACAGCTCTCCACTTGATCTTACCTGTACCAGGTTCATACGGTAATCAGATACCAGTGGTTCTATCTTTTCGGGAATCTCCAGCATATCCTTCAGGGAAAGCGGACCATCCCATTCACTTTCTCCATAGTATACACACAGACTAATTACCGGATGCAGCCGGTCGGTCTTCTTAAAACCTGACTGCTAACTTCTCATTATTTTCCTACTCAAACACTTAAAACTCTGATAAATACTGAGTTGTTCGTAATTTTGTTGGTGGATAAATGAGTAGGTATGTTTACTTAGCAAAAAACTTTAAAACCTTTTGTTTTAGCTAATAACAGGGTGTGAGTAGAAAAAAAATGGGAAGTTAGCAATTTAATTCCCTTGCACGCTTCAAAACGCGATTAACCGTTTTCTTGGAGACATTGCAGCTGTCGGCAATGCTCTGCTGACTGAGTCCCAGACTTTTTAGCCTGAGAATCTCTCGATACTTGGTCATGGTCATGACCTCCTTTGAATGAATTTACACCAGCTGGTGCATGATTACATTCTAAAGGATTTATAATAAAGGTTTCCACTACCGGAATGGTGGTTTCCTAAAAAACGGATTTGCGGTTTCCTGTCACCGGACAGCAGGGACACGGGCACCGGATTATTCAATTATCGCATAGTCCAATTATTTTAGCGAGTCAGTGGATTATTCAGCGCTTACGTTACCCAAAAACTAAGTACTTACGTATAACCCAGTTTTGATGAATCACACACTACACACAAACAAAAAGGACTATTGCTCCAAATCATCTATGGAGCAACAGTCCCTTACTCGAATTCTACACTATTCATCATATTTGACCAAATAAAATATATTACTATACCCAGATTGCGTAATTAATTGTTTGAACCCAGAAAGCACTTCTTCCTTTGTATAATTGTTATTCTCCAAAAACTTACTGTTTTTTTCACTAAGATACTGATAAAAAAGAGCCGCAGCCATTACTTCATTTTTGTTCGTATAATCAATGCTATCTAAAAGTATATTTTCTGCTTCATTAATTTGTCCTAAATCAATCATATCAAGGAAACTTTTCAGATTTTTCCCTGATACTTCATATTTATTTTCTTTTTCAAGCTCAGCAGACTCATATTTCTTTCCAAACGCTAAAATGAATAATACTCTTACCATTTCTTTTATCATTCGCATAATATAATCTTTTTCATCTGTGAAATTCATTTTACACCTCTCCTTTAAATACCCATTTAATTGTTTAGACTATATAATCTGAACTTTTCATATAAGTTACGCTAAATAACCGGAAAACTTGAAAATAAGCCTTTTTCTCTAAATTTTGTTTTAAGGTAAATGTTACACTGAAAAAGTAACACTCAGATTGTCTTTTTCTCATCAAAGCAATCCGAAATTTAATTTATTTCATTCTCGAAACATATAAATGCCATGATCTCTTCATATATTTTTTGTTTTTCAACAGCATTTATTAGCTCTTTTTTCTTCCCTTTTTGAATGTTTTTTGAATAAAAATCTTTTAGATTCATCTTTTCGGAATCATATCTTTCTTCATAATCTTATTTCATCAGAAAAATCCTTCGAACACATATTTTTTGATTTCTGATGCAAAGCCATTCCGAGTTTAACTTGTTTATGAAGGCCATTAAAAAATTTCCATTAAATCCAAATTTAATTATTTAGATTATTATATCAATCACATTTAAGCAGTACAATAAAAATCGGAATTTATTCCTTCGCTAGTTACTGCGAGACATTGTTCCGTAGATTTATGGCATAAATGCCTTTGTTTTTCAAAACAAAATATTGATCAAAAACCTCTCTATAATTCTTTTTGTTCAGATAACCTTTTTCTTCCCAATACTTACGTTCAAAAGAATTTTTAGGATGATTTTGTATGACCCATTTTTGAGTACTAAAATACTCCTCTTGCTGCTGTGTAATTTCATAAGTTTTTTTTCTAATTTTTGAAATTAAATTTTTACTTTCCACATCAATTACACTGTTGATTGCTTCTTTTGACATAATATCATAAGTAATAGATATTTTTGCTAAAACAGATATTCCTAAATATTCCATAATTTTACTTAAATAATTTGATACAAAAGAATTTCCATTGGAAGATGAAACCACAATATTTATTCCAAGCTTTCCCTTTAGATGCATTAAATGCACCCAATATGTTAATCTATCGATAATATTTTTCAAATTTCCCGTGACATTATGAGCAAATACTGGTGATGCAATAATAATCAAATCACTACTCTCCAATTCTTTTTTTAAGCATTCCATATCATCTTTAATACCACAATATCCTGTATGGAAACAATGTAAACATCCAATACATTCAGATATTGTAAAGCTTGACGCAGTTTTTATAACAATCTCATTCTTCTCATCAATTTCTTCATTAATATTATCAATTATTTTTTTAGTTAATAATAAGCACTCCGAATCTTTTTGCCTATACGATGATACATAAGCAAATATTTTCATAATTATTTTCCACCTTTCTGTAAAAATTCTTGATAGGGTTATGAAACCAACTGGCTAACTTTCGCTTTTCAATTCATTTTTATTCTAATGATTTAAACAACTGATAATAATATCCTTTTTTATTATATAGTTGCTCATGATTACCTACTTCAACTATTCGCCCTTCCTTAAGACAATAAATACGGTCTGCATCAATTATTGATGACAATCTGTGGGAGATGACTAATTGCGCTATTTCCATAGTTTTTAAATTATTATATATATTTCTTTCATTCCATGAATCTAATGAACTTGTTGCTTCATCCAATATTATTAATTCTGGTTTTGAAACAATAGCTCTTGCAATTGCTAATCTCTGTATCTGTCCTCCACTAATATTTCCACCCTGTCCCGATATTATCGTATTTAATTTCATCGGCATTTTTTCAATATCATCCAAAAGATTAACCATATTTAAGGCATCCTTAACTTCTTCTTCTGTTAATTTTTTATCCATTGCAATATTTTCAAAAACTGATTTATTGAAAAAAACCGGGGTTTGTGGTACAACAGAAATCAATTTATTACAACTTTCGCTTTTAACAGAAGAAAGAGGGACACCATTTAGGAAAATTTCACCTTCTGTAGGATCATAAAGTCCAGCAATGAGTTTAATTAATGTTGTTTTTCCACTTCCTGATAAACCTACAATAGCAACTTTTTCCCCTTTGCTGATATTAAATCGAATTTCCTTTATTACGTAGTCTGAGAAATCCGAATATCTAAAATTAATATTATTCACTATCAGACTATTAAACTCCTTTATATCAATATCTCCTTTATCTTTTTCTTCGGGTTCATCTATCATATCGTTATAATAAAAAATATTTGATTTTAAAATATAGATATTTATAATTTCTGACACCAATGAAAGACATTGCGAAAAGAACATACCAAGTAAACTATACAGTGCAAAAAGTTCACCAAAATTATATTTTTTAAAATATGGTAATGTGATTAACAATGCCAAAAAATATATTGGAAAATAGGTAAATAATAAATTTAAAATCAAATTAAGCTTATTGGATTTTTTCTGAAAAATGCCATACTTGTCTAGGAATTTTTCAAACAAATCATCATACTCTTTCATGAAATACTTTGATAAATTAATACATTTTATTTGATACATATTTGAAACTATTTCCGTAACCATTGCCTCCGTTTTTTCTCTACTTCGTAATTCTTCTTGTCTTAAAAGAGACATTATTTTATTTATATATATGACAAACACCGCTATTATTACAGCTAAAAATAAAATAATTAGAATAATGTCTTTATACTGTAAAACAAATAACGCAAACAACATTATAATAAATGTTAAAGCCAAAATTACTTTTAAAAAGCCAGTTGAAACACCTGCTTGAATTTGTGAAAGTAAATTTATACGAAAAAGAATGTCTCCTTGGCTACGATTATCATAAAAAGAATATTTTAGTTTAAATAAATGAATTATTGTTTTTTCGGTTATCAAATAATACATTTTTTTTTGAACATTTACTAGCCACTCATTTCTTATATGTGATAGAAAATAATATATAATTAATACACTAGATAACTGTATAATGCTTTTATATCCTATCGTTCCCATATAAAAATCTGAATATTCATTAATTATATTCTGCAAAATCATCGGAATATAAAGAGAAACAGAATACGAAATTATAGATAAAAAAGCTAATATTATCATTGCTCTTTTTTCCGTTTTTAAAACAGGTATTATATATCTAAGATCATTAACATGAACTTTATTCTCAACAAAATCTTTTTGTTTTTTTATTTCAATTAAATAACCACCAAAATCTTCATTTAATTTTTC
>JALFAW010000115.1 GCA_022773305.1 Spirochaetia bacterium | reverse complement strand
TTCACAAAATAATCTCTTGTATGCATCCAGTCCCTTACGGTTGAATCGCTGACTCCGTATTTTCGTGCTATCGCCTTTTTGCTCAGTTTCTTCACTTCATAATCAACAATTGCATTGATTCTTGTCTCGACTGGTACGCTTCCGCTTTCCATTTTTGCCTCCAAATCTGTCACCTTTTCGCCACCAGTCGATTTTAAATGTGTTACTTTTTAGGGGTGCAGGTCAGTTTCTTTTTCCCGCCTATGCCCTGTGCTATACTGATGTCAAAAAATTTGTGAGGTCTGTCCCTGGCTCGTGCTTTAAGAGTGGCACACCAATGAGCATTTGGTTTGCACGAGCCGAGAGTTTTGGCATTTTTTTTACCTTCGTTTGCTGGAATTGCACTTTGCCAAAACTCAGGAAAACGTGCGGTTTGAAAACGAGGTCTGTCCCTTTTTTGATTTCGCCAGTTTGAAATGTGAGTTGCAGATTGGGATTTATGCAGCGCACCGAGCGTGGAGCCACCGCCTTTGGCGGGTCTGAAAGACCGGAGCGATAGCGGAGTGGCGGAAGGCGACTGACTAACTGCACTTTGCTAAGAAAATAAAACTTGTGCCAAAACTCAAAATTCGGGCAAATTGAATGTTTGGGTTTTAGCACAAGTAAGAAGGGAGTTTATTGCTCAAATTAAGCGTTGCAAGCATGGTCGAAAGGAACTGTAGGAGTTTCTTTGGTTGATTTTTCGATTGAAAGTCCCATGCAGTAGGCAAAATCAAGTGCATCGCAAATTGTTTCGCTTGCAGGCAATTCATTTTTTTCGTTGTAATTTTCTTCCTGCGATAAACTGATTACTGGATTTTTCTGGAAATTTGCTTTTTGTGCATGTTTTTTGAGTTGTTTTGCGTTTATTTGGATTATATTTTCTGATTTTTTCATATTGTTATTCCTGTCTAGTTTTTTGTTTCTAAAATAAACAAAAATATTTACCATTACGATTGCGAGGTTCAAAAAGTAAACTGCAAGCACATAATTGAACTGATGATTGATGATTTTTGCTGTAATTCCTGCAATGTAGCCTGTAATTATTAAAAAGATGAATGCAAGGCTTGTCCCCTTTGTTGTTCTTGCTTTGTAGGCTTTTACTACATTTAGGGGCCATGAAAAACCGAAACATACTAACATTCCTGCTTCAAAAAGATGTGCATAATTCATTTTATGATTCCTCCAGAATTAGATTAATTTTTGTCCGTTATTTGCGGTGTCCTTTTCTTGTGGACGTTTATATCATATCACAATGAATTTTTCAGACAATTTTTTGGAAGTAAAAAAAATATTACGTGAAAAAAATTTTTTTAACTTTCAAAAGGTTGAAATACTCGGTTAGAAAAATTGTTTTGTGGTATATTAATTTTATGAAAACGGATAAAAAAGAAAATTTAAATTCTATTCGAAAGTCTATCCAGCGTGTTCATTTTGTGTTGATTTTTGCGACTACTATTTTGATAAGTGCTGGCGGTATTTTTATCAATATTAATTCGAATGAAAAATCTTTTGACCAGAGTCTTATTGAAACTTCTGAAATGATTAACAGAGTTTATTCTTTTATAAAGGATTTTTCGCAGGACGAATTATGCGATTATATGGATTCTGTAGGAAAATCTCTTGCTGATGTTGATGTGATTTCTATTGTGGATAAGGATTTTAATCGTATTTATCATACAAATCATCTGCTTATAAATACAAAATATGATGGGTCTGTCCCCGATTTTAATAAAATCAGGCTGGGCTTTTATACGGAAAACAATAATGGACCTTCTGGACCTCAGCGTAGAACTTATTCGGCTTTTTATGATGAAAATGGTGAATATTCTGGGTTTATCATGACTATCAGACTTAAAACTTCGATTATGATGGTGACTATTCACACAGTTGAACTCTTTCTGGTTGTTACAGTAATTGCTATTATTTTGGAAACACTGATTTCTGGTATGCTTTTTAGAAAAATTAAGCAAAGTTTTTTGAGTTTTACTGAGGATTTTGAAGGAACTAAGTTTCTTGTGGATTCGATGCGTGCAAATAATCATGATTTTACTAACAAACTTCACGTGATTTTGGGTTTGATTCAAATTGGAGAATATGAAAAAGCAGAAGCATATATCGAAAATATTTCAATTATTCAGAGAGAAACTGTGAGTGCAATCATGAAAGCAATTGATAATGCTTCTTTTTCGGCTTTGCTTATTGGGAAGATTTGCAGGGCGTCTGAATGTAATGTTAAGTTTGTGCTGGAAGACAACTGTATTTTTAAAAACGAGGATATCTCTATTCCGTCGGAAGCTCTTGTTACTATCACTGGAAACTTGATTGATAATGCTCTTGATGCTATGAATATGCAGATTGAAAGTGTAAACAAAAGTAAAACTTTGACATTTGGAGTTTTCACTAAATCAAAAAATCTTTTGATTACTGTGAAGGATAATGGACCTGGCATTCCAAAGAATATAATGGATAAAATATTTGAGAAAGGGTTTTCCACAAAAGGGGAGGGGCGTGGAGTAGGGCTTTTTCACACAAAACAACTGATAGAAAGTCTTGGAGGGAGCATTTCTGTTGAATCGATGGAAGGTATGGGAACTAAGTTTACTGTGAGTGTTTGTGGAAAGTAGATAGAAAATAGTGAAACACAAAAAAAGGGGACAGACCTTGCTTTAAACTCAGAAAAGCTGTGTTTAACGCAAGGTCTGTCCCCCTTTTTATTTAGGTCTGTCCCCCTTTTTTGCGATTTATTCTTCGTCATTGAATGCTGATATCATTGGCTCAATGTCTTTATTGTGAAGATTTCTGTCGATATAGTTTTTTGTGATTTTAGAAACTATTGGGCAAAGTGCAATGACGCCAATCAGGTTTGGAATCATCATTAAGCCGTTAAATGTGTCTGATAAATCCCAGGCTAAATCTAAACTCATTGTGCAGCCGAAGAAAATCATTACTACGAAAACTATTTTATATATGATAGAAGATTTATCTCCAAACAAATATCCCCATGCAGTTGTGCCGTAATGACTCCAGCCTAGAACTGTTGAATATGCGAACAAAAGAATGGCAATAGCGATGAACATGGAACCTGCTTTTCCAAAAATTGTGCCAAAAGCTTCTCCGACTAAGGCTGATTTTACATTTTCGCTAATCATTTTGCCTGATTCCAAATCAACAAGTCCGCTTGTGAGTACTACTAACGCTGTCAATGTACACACGATGATTGTATCTGCGAAAACTTCGAAAATTCCCCACATTCCCTGGCGAACTGGTTCTTTTACGTTTGATGAAGAATGAACCATTACAGAAGAACCAAGTCCGGCTTCGTTTGAAAAAGCACCTCGTTTAAATCCCCAGGTGATTGCCATTTGGATTCCGTAACCAACTACACCACCAGTTGCTGATTTTGCACTGAAAGCACCTTTAAGAATAGAAACAAAAGCGGCTGGAATCATATTTCCATGTGCTACAATCACAATCAATGCGCCGATGATATAAAGAATTGCCATAAAAGGAACTAGTTTTTCTGTAACTGATGCAACACGTTTCAAACCGCCCAAAATTACAACTGATGAAAGAATTACAAGGGCAATACCTGTAACCCAAGACGGAATGTTGAATGCTGATTTCATATTTCCTGCAATTGAGTTTACTTGACTCATGTTTCCAATGCCGAAACTTGCAAGCAGACAAAAAGCACTGAACAAAACGGCAAGAACGATTCCTATCCATTTGCATCCTTTGTATGAACCAAATCCATCTTTGAGATAATACATTGCACCGCCATGCCATTCTCCATTTTCACCTTTACGACGATAGTAGATGCCCAAGACGTTTTCAGAATAGTTTGTCATCATGCCGAAAATTGCCATAATCCACATCCAGAAAATTGCTCCAGGCCCTCCAAGTACAATTGCCGTAGCAACTCCAACAATGTTTCCTGTTCCGATGGTAGCTGCCAGAGCAGTACAAAGACTTTGAAATTGAGAGATTGCTTTATTATCTTTTTCTGTGTGAGCGGTAACATCTTTATCTTTAAAAATTGCTCCAATTGTCATTTTAATCCAATGAATAAAATGAGTGAATTGAAAACTTTTATTGATAAAAGTCATCAAAATGCCAGCGATGAACAGTAAAGCAATGCCAAATGTTCCCCACACAATGCCGTTCACAGCATTATTAATGTTTGTAATAGTCTCAACCATGAGAACCTCCTGAGGTGAAAACCTTCAAAATAGAGTAAGAGTTTGGATATTCAAAATAACCAGAATGATAAACCTAAAGGTTTGGGATATTTTGAATCGTTTCAAATAAAAAAAGGGCAGAATTTGCGTTAACAAATTCTGCCCCTTTGCAGATGATGCATTATATTACAAGCAATAAAAAAAATCTACTAGAACAAATGTCGAGTTTTGAATTTTTATTGAGGGGGTAGTACAACCCCCTCAAAACGGCGAAGTCAAGGCTTTAAGCGTTAGCGTGCCTTGACTCGACGTATTACGGCTCGTGAGCCGGTGCGCATGCTTGCAGGCGCACAAGCAACC
>JALFAW010000080.1 GCA_022773305.1 Spirochaetia bacterium | reverse complement strand
TGGGTGGCTTTTTGCTTCGCAAAAAACAGGCTTTTCAGGGTTCCGCTATCGCTTCATTCCTTCGCTACGCTTCGGAACTGGCTACGCCAGCCCTTACAATCCTTGCCACTGTTTAAAATTAAAAAACTCGAAATTGAACTTTATCATCCAAAAAAATGCAGAAGTTTTTTTTCTGTTAACAACATACGAGGAGGTTACTTATGAATGAGTTATTATTAGTTTTATCTTTGTTGATTTCTTTTGGGGCAACTGTTTTATTTCTGAAACTATTTGGAAAGAGTGGTCTTTTTGCATGGATTGGTATTTGTGCTGTTTTTGCCAATGTAGAAGTTTTAATTTTGGTTCATGCATTTGGAATGGATCAGACTCTTGGAAACACTCTTTTTGCTTCGAGTTTTCTTGCAACTGATATTCTTAGTGAATTATATGGAAAAAAAGATGCAAATAAAGGCGTGCTTGTGGGAATTATTACTACTGTTCTGTTTATTTTACTTTCTACCATGTGGATTAATTATGTTCCAGCAGAAGGAGATTGGGCAATGCCTTTTGTAAAGCAGCTTTTCGCAAATACTCCAAGAGTTTTAATTGCAAGTCTTATTGCTTATGCTGTTTCTGAGGCTTTTGATGTTTGGCTTTATCACAAATGGTGGACTTTAACTGAAAAAAGATTTGGAAATAAGGATAAATACTTGTGGTTTAGAAATAATTTTTCGACTTTGTTCTCACAACTTGTAAATATTGTGATTTTTAATTTCGGAGCATTTTTGGGAATCTATTCTTTATCTCAACTGTTTTCTATTACGATTGCTTGTTATGTTATTTACATTGTTACTAGTTTGCTTGATACGCCGTTTATTTATCTTGCAAAAAAGTGTAGTCAATGTGTTGTCAATGTTGTTGACTAAAAAAACAAAATATTGTAAAGTTATTTACATGAAAACACTAAACCTACTACTATTAACATTATTCTCTAATTTTCGTGACTGAAGGGTAGTGTTAGTTTAGTTTTATAAATTAATGAAATTACAAGACCTGTTGCAGTTGCGGCGGGTCTTTTTTTTGTCTGGAGGAATTAACATGAAAGTAAATGGAAAGTACAAACCTTTTGAAAGTGTTCCAAAGTTTAACAGAACTTGGCCTGAAAAAACTATCACTAAGGCTCCGATTTGGTGTTCGGTAGATTTGAGAGACGGAAATCAGGCGCTTGTAAATCCAATGGGAGTAGAACAGAAACTTGAATTTTTTGATTTGCTTGTAAAACTTGGTTTTAAAGAAATTGAAGTTGGTTTTCCATCAGCTTCTGATACTGAGTTTAATTTTATGCGTCGTTTAATCGAAGAAAATCACGTTCCTGAGGATGTAAAACTTCAGGTTTTGTGTCAGGCTCGTGAGCATCTTATCAAAAGGACTTTTGAATCTCTTAAAGGTTGCAAAAAAGCTATTTTTCATTTGTATAATTCAACTTCTCCTGCTCAAAGAAATTATACTTTTGGAAAATCAAAAGAAGAAATCAAACAGATTGCTATTGACGGAATTCGTTGTGTAAAATCTTGTCTTAGTATGAGTGAAGGAACTGAAATTCAGCTTGAATATTCACCAGAAAGCTTTTCTACTACTGAAATTGATTATGCTTTGGAAGTGTGCGAGGCTGTTGTAAAAGAATGGGGCGATGCAGCAGATGAAAATCATAAAGTGATTTTAAATCTGCCTACAACTGTTGAATGTGCTTTACCAAATCAGTTTGCAGACCAGATTGAATATTTTTGTCAGCATATTTCAAATCGCGAAAATCTGATTATTTCTTTGCATAATCACAATGACCGTGGTGAAGGCGTTGCTCAGTGTGAACTTGGTTTACTCGCTGGTGCTGACCGTGTTGAAGGTTGTCTTTTTGGAAATGGTGAACGTACTGGAAATCTTGATATTGTAAATGTTGGTTTGAATATGTTTACTCAGGGTATTGACCCGGAACTTGATTTTTCAAATGTTCCAAAAATTGCTGAAGAATATCAAAAGCTGACAGGAATGCCGATTTATGAACGCATGCCTTATGTTGGTGAACTTGTTTTCACTGCATTTTCCGGTTCTCATCAGGATGCTATTCGCAAAGGAATGGCTGCGCGTGTTAATATGGAAGAAAATGCTGTTTGGGATGTTCCATATTTGACAATTGATCCGCATGATATTGGTCGTCAGTACGAAGGAATTATCAGAATCAACAGTCAGAGTGGAAAAGGTGGTGCTGCTTATATTCTCGAAAAAGATTATGGAATTATTGCTCCAAAAGCTATGCATCCGTTTATCGGAAACGTTGTAAAATCAAAAGCAGATTCTTTGCAGCGTGAAATTTCAAATCAGGAAGTTTACGAAGCGTTTGAAAAGGCTTGGCTTTCGACAGTTTCACCTTTGAATGTAAAAGATTTGACAGAACGTCATATTGAAGGTGAACGTGGTTCTGGAGAAACAGAACAGGTAGCTTGTATGGCAACAGTCACTTGGGAAGGCAAAACTTATGCAATCACTGGAAATGGAAATGGTCCGCTTGATGCATTTGTAAACGCTATAAAACAAACTCCTGCTCCAAAATTTAATATTGTTTCTTTCCATGAACACTCAATTGGTCAAGGTTCAGATACAAAGGCTATGGCTTATGTTCATATTACAAAAGAAAACGGTGATGATGCATGGGGTGTTGGCGTAAGTTCGAACGTTGGCCGTGCCGGAGTTGCCGCTGTGGTAAGTGCAATAAATTATAAAGAATAATTACTTTCCTACACAGAAATTTGTGAAGATGCTGCCTAAAACGTCATCTGGTGTTACATCGCCTGTAACTTCGCCAAGTGCATCAAGGGCATCTTCCAAATCTTGAACGACTGCATCGAGCGTGTAGTTGTCGTCGGCACTCACAAGAGCGTGTTTTGTACAATTCAAAGCTTCTTGTACAGACTCTTTTTGTCGTGCCGAACCTAAACCTGCCTGTTCGCGTTCTGTTGAGAGTCCTGATGTGAGAATTTTGGACATTTTTTCAAAAAGGTCTTTTAATCCATCTCCGTTTTTTGCACAAATAAATGCTACTGGAGTTTTATTGATTTTTGTTTTCTGTAAAAGCTCGTTTAGGGTAGAACTGTTTTTGTTTTTTTGCATTTCATCGGTCTTGTCTGCTTTATTGAAAACAATGATAAGCGGTTCTTTGCAGTGACAGACGAATTCTTTATCATCTTCGCTAAGACCTGCGGTGCTATCAACAAGATACAAAACTAAGTCGGCATCGTTTGCAAGATTTTTGCTCAGTTCCACCCCTTTTGCTTCAATTATATCTGAAGTTTGACGGAGACCTGCCGTATCAAAAAGGCGAACAGGTATTCCGTTTATGCTTGCCCAGCTTTCAAGCCAGTCACGAGTTGTTCCTTCGATGTCGCTTACAATTGCGCGTTCTTCTTTTAAAATTGCATTAAAAAGTGATGATTTTCCGGCATTAGTTTTTCCAGCTAACACAACTCTTGCACCATCCTGATAGAGTTTTTCACCTTTCCATGAATCCACAAGATTTTGCAGTTTTGTGATTGCTGTTTCTATGTCAGCTCTGTCAAAAGTGTCTGCAATTGTTTCTTCATCCTCTGGATATTCTATTTCAACTTCGATGGCGGCAAGCGTATCGATTATCAGTTTTTTAATGGAATCAATCTGATTAAAAAGTTCACCAGAAAGTCGTCCTGCAGCATGGGAACGTGAAACATCAGTGTGAGAATCAATAATCTCTTTGACTGCTTCAGCTTTTGTCAAATCGGTTTTACCGTTTATATACGCACGGAAAGTATATTCTCCCCGGTTTGCCTGACGAAATCCGCTTTTGAGCATGAGATTTTGAATTGCAGTAACTACAGCAGGCCCTCCATGACAATAAATCTCCACCATATCTTCGCCAGTGAAAGATTTTGGAGCACGATATACGCCAAGCATTACTTCATCGATTTTTTCATCAGCAGAATTCTCAATCCAGCCGTAAACAAGAGAGTTTCCTTTTGCCTCTAAAAGTGCTTTTGGGCGCGAGAAAACCTTACTCACAAGTTCAATGCAATTTTTTCCCGAAACGCGCACTATTCCAAGTGCTGCCGGCGAAAGTGCTGTGGCAATTGAGGAAATAGGTTCTTCCGGTGTATATTGATTTGGTGTCATGGCAATACCTGTAAAAATGGTGTAAATACGACATTTTCGTCTTCGATATATGGATTTAGAATGCTGTCCAAAACTGAAACATCTGAGTCAATATAAAGAGGCTTCATTTTTGTTCCAATTGCTGGTTTTCTGTACTCATCACTAGCTTCGCTGGCTGTTCCCGTAAATTCTTTGGAAACAGTTTCATCTGGTGGTGTTGTTCCGTATTCTCCAGAATTATTCCAGCACATATATCCGCGGTCAATGGAATCACGAACTCCAAAAAACTGCTTTTCTATATAATCAGGACCATAGTAAAGACGGTCATAACTCACATTCAAATAAAAAGACTGAATCCACGGTCGAACAATTGCACGATTTCGGCACAAAACTGTGTTTCTGAATGAACCATAATAGTAGATGCGGTAAGTTCTGTCCGCAACTGGAGCATAGTTTAAAAAAGTTTGTTCGAAATGGCTTGGATAAAACATCGGTGCAATCACATCAACATATTCCGCAAGCATTTCTGCATCCTGACCAGTGCGAGTACCAGAACGATACCAGCCGTTTGCTCCGTAAATATCAATTCCAATTGGAGCGTTTATGTTTTTTCGTGCGTAAGATAAAAATGAAATCAAAGCAGATTCTTTATCCATTCCTTTATTTTGCCAGCGATATTGTGCATTGTAAAGATTTAAGCCATCGGTAGGAAAACGGATATAATCAAACTGCACTTCGTCAAATCCACGTGAAACAAGTTCTTTGGCAATGGCAACGTTATATTCCCAAACTTCTTCAGAATAAGGGTCAACCCAGTTTTCATCATAATAAACAGTTTCTTTACCAGTTTCATTTCCCTGCTCATCTGTTGTAGTTTCGTAACCTTTTATTCCAATCCACGGACGATTAAACTTTTTATCCCAAACAGCATATTTTCCATTTTGATAGCGCGATAGCGAGCGGTCTTTGAAAGTTACAATTCGAGCTACAAGATAAATATTTTCTTTTTTGAATTCTTCGATAAAATGATTTAAATCTTTTATAGCATAGGTTGAAGTGGAACACTTTTGCAAAACAAGAGGATCGTGCGTGTCATATCTCAAAAGCCCATAATCATCTTTCATATCTATAACAATGCTGTTCATATTGCGTTCTTTGATGATTTTTTTGAATTTATCGATTCCTTCCTGAGTTCTGCATTGATAAGCTGATGCATAAATACTTTTTCTACCATTGGCAATTTCTGCATAAGGAGAATTAATTGTTCCAGGATATAAAAGCCATAATTCACAAAGATTTAGCCCTTTTGAAAAACCGCTTCGTGATTTTGGAATCCATGCAGTATTTATCATGCCCGGCACAGAAGAAAAAGCTTTGTGCCAGTCTTCTTCGCAAGCTGGAGTTCCAGGACTTTGCAGAGTATCTAAATCTAGCGCCCCAAAACCTTCAAGTTTTGTGTAAAGCAGAACATTATCAATTATAGTAAGACCGTCAATACAATCTGCTGGTTCAGT
>JALFAW010000029.1 GCA_022773305.1 Spirochaetia bacterium | reverse complement strand
CAGGTACACTGATTTCTCCTTCTGTTCCTTCAAACTTCATCCATATTTCACTTACACCGCTTCCACTGCCGTCGTTTGCTGTTCCTTCAAATACATATACTGTTCCTTCACTATCCTCTGTACTTGGCGTTTTACTTATTTCTACTTTTGGTGCTGTCGTGTCTATTAATACAGAAACATCTTTTGTTTCTGTTCTACCAGCTACATCTGTAGCAGTAATTGAATATTTATATTCTGCATCATTGTTCTGTGAAACATCTACTTCTAATTCCCAATTATTTTCTTGTGGTTCTGATGTTGGAGCTTTTAATTCTTCTCCAGTAAATTCTTTTATTATTTCAGAGTTTTTATAAATAGTAACGTTTTTAATTTCATTTGAATCCCATACTTTTCCATTCAAAACAAAATCTTTATTGATTGGGCTAATAACATTATTCACTTGTAGCTGTGGTTTTTGAATATCATAATAAAAATTCACAGTTTTAATTTCGGATTCATTTTCTGCATAGTCTTGAGCTTTGACTTTCAAAACATATTTACATTCTTCTGGCTCATTGAGTTTTACAGTTTTTTTCCATTCAGAACCAGAAAAATCGATGTTTGCCCAATCTCCTGGTTCTGCATCTTTTGCTTTATAAAGCTTATATGAAACAGTTTTTACACCACTATGAGGATCATTCATTGTTCCTTTTATTTCAAAACTATCCTTTTCCACAGGATCTAATTCTAAAGGATATATTACATCAACATTAGGTTTTTGATTATCAAAATACAATTGAAATTTTTGAATATTAAATCTTCCAGAAAAAGACGTTACTTTAATCTCTATTTCGTAATCAACAAGTGGTAATAAATCTTTTGCAGTAAATTTATACAGATAATTTTCAGAAGACTCTGAAGCTAAAGGAATAGATCCTTTAGAACTTGAAAGGGAAACTTCCACTTTCAAATTATCTTCTTTATCTGTTTCAACCTCAAAAGAAACACTATTTTCTTTCAAAAAGTTAATACCACTCAATAATAAACCTTTTACTTTTATAACAGGGACATTTTGATCAATATAGAAACAAACTTTTTGTACCTCACTTTCATTTCCTGCCATGTCCACAGATTTTACAAAGAAATACCAAACTCCTTCATCAAGACCTTCTGTAGAAACACCTTCTTTTTTTATCTTCTGTTCTATATACCACTCTTTTGATGTCGCTTTTGAAATCCATGCAGATTCTTCAGGTTCTTTATCTTCATTTACAAAGGAATATTTAATTCTATTAACTGCTGAACCAACATCACTTGTTGTTCCGCTAAACATTACAGAAGTTCCGTAAATCGAATCATCACCATTATAAATTTTATTTGAATCATGAGATGTGATTTCCACTTTTGGAGCGGACACATCATAAGTAATGCTTTTCGTTTCAGTAGTGATTTCTGATTCATAATCTGCAATAATTTTAATATTGAAATCTTTACTTATCTGATTCTTATTTTCATCATAAACTACAAAATTATCTGCTGGAATTTTATAATTAAAATTGAATTTTATTTTTGAAGAAGAGATTTTTTCGCCTTCACTTTCTTTAAAATCTTTTGAATAAACAGTTTTTTCATCCACATTTATTCTAATTGTTGTATTTCCTTCAGTTGTAAAACTTCCTTCCACTTCAACATCATCACCATTCTTGTAATACAGAATAGACGGTTTTGTTATGCTGATAACAGGTCGCACTCCACTTGATTTTAAACTGAATCCATAAGCCATTCCATTTGGAACTACGCTATTTCCATTTTCATCTGATCCATCAACTCCTAAAATATAGTTTTTTCCTACAAAAAAACCTTCTTTTTTTGTTGAAATCAATGCTTTAAACTTATATGACGTACCACTTTTTGTAGGATCACCATCATCAATATAAATCTTTTTTGCCTGATTTAATGGCTTTCCCATTGTATCACATTCTATTGCATATACTTTTAAACTTTCTTTTACAAGTGGAATTGCATCCAAACCGGTTGCAACTTCAACTACGATTGTATTTCCGTTATTTACTCCATTGTCTTCATTATCAAAATCTTTTCCATCACAGTTTAAAGCATTTCTTCCAGTAACCGTAAATGTTGGATTATTTGCTGGATTCAATGAGAACCTTCCAGAATTAACAACATTTTTTTCAAGTTCTTCTTTTACTGTTTTTACGCTCAGTGAAGAGTTATCAGCTTCTCTTGATGATGAATTTTCCAAATCATAAACACCACTCATTATATGATATACATCTGTTATTTTTACTTCACTCAAAACAGAAGTTGCTATATCTTCATACAAATAATAAATTTCTGTTTTATTTCCTTTTTTATCTTCCTCTGTCTGTTCTCTATCACTAGGATAGAAAGAGGCTCCATCATATGCAACTATTTTAAAATAAAAGTTTTTTGTTCCCTCCTTTTTTGATGAACCATAAATTTTGGAATAAATATTTTCTTCATTTTCTTTAAATTCTGCTACATCAAGATTAATTGAGTTTGGAACATTTTTTAAAGGTACTGTTTCAATAAGTGTTTTACATTCTTTATCTGAAAAAATAAGCATTTCAATAAGATCAATGTTATTATCATCTGCTGCTTGACCTTCAAGTGTAAATTTTTGTCCATAAGAATCTATTTGAGTTGATGTATTTTTAGTAGAAGGTCTTTGCAAAACAATAATAGGAGCTGTGTTGTCTATAGTAAACTGTACTGTTTTACTAGTTGTATGTTTTCCAGAATCTGTAATTTCAATTGTAGCGATATAATCTCCATCAATAAGAGTTGAATTTTTATTTTGAGGATTAATCTTGCTACTCCATGGATTTTGTTCACCATCTTTTGACTGTGAAAAATCAGCTTTTATAGTTTGAGAGCCAGTTTTTCCATCTGTTCGTTCCAAGTTTATAAGTATTGATTCTATTTTTCCATCATCAGCCCAATTTCCACCAATTTTAAATTCTCCACGAATGATCGAACCTGGTTTTGGTGTAGTGATTTCTATTTGTGGTGCTTCAGTATCAACCGATGAACCTAGTCCTATTTCACATGATATAAAAATGAATAATATTGATAAAAACCATAAACTGCTCAGAAAACGTTTCATAAAAACCTTCCTTAAAATCAAAAACTTGAAGAAAGTTTCAACTTTCGAAAAGTTTTTGATTCGTTCGCGTTAAGCGAACAATTGTATAAAAGAGTTTTATAAAAAACTCTAAGTTTACTCAAATGGCGCTATTTTAGCCATTTGAGTAAACTTCCTACTTTTACAAAATCAAGAAACTTTATAATTTTCAAATGATTGTAATGACATCATTTGAAAATTCAATTTTTTTTAATCATAAAAAACAAAGATGATATCAGTTAATTATCGGATTGTGCAACTTTTTTCTTTAATAACAATCATTTGGAAACTCAACTGAGAAAAAAATCAATATATAGTGTTAACTTTTAGCAAATCCACGAATCCTAAATATTTTTTTACACTAATTTTTTTTCTAGTGCTACTAAAAATGTAAAAAAACAATTAAAACTCAAAATAAATTATAAATAAAAATTTAAAAAAATCAATATTTTTATTTTTCTTCTATATTATACTCACAGGTCAAAGTTAAAAATAAAACAGGGACAGACCTCAGATCATTCAAAACTAAACAAATAAACAAGGTCTGTCCCCCTTTTATACTCAATCGCTTTGTTAAACAAGGTCTGTCCCCCCTTTTAAACTAAACAGCAATGTTTAAATCAGGGACAGACCTCGTGTTGTTTCGCCAGTTGACTGTCAGAACTGCAGGGTTTTAAACTGCACAGCGCACCGAGGCTTGAACAGGCGACGAAGTCGAGTCCGAAGGACCGAACGTGAGTGAGCTGTGAAAGGCGACTGACTAACTGCACTTTGCTAAAAATCAGGGACAGACCTCGATTTTCACTTCGCTATTTTTCTCACATTATATGGAACAAACTCTCTCTTTTTGTTATATTATTTTTGTGTATTTCAATGGAACTTGTGTGAAAATCACAGACTGAATGCGCAACGGTAACAAAAGTATTTTATGCAAAATTGACACAGTCACTGAAAGGAATTTTGGGAA
>JALFAW010000313.1 GCA_022773305.1 Spirochaetia bacterium | reverse complement strand
AACAAACACTTTGGTTCACTATATTTATCAAAGCGGATTTGCAGGTCAAAAGATTGGTTATGCATCGGCAGCATCTGTTATTCTATTCCTGCTGATTCTGATTATTTTCCTTATTCAAAATAAACTTCTTCGTGGAAAAGAAGAAAAACTTAGAGACTAGGAGGATAAAATTATGGTACGAAGTAAATCAAAAGATTTGACAATTTCATTTTTGTTGTTTATTTTAGGCTTGCTCATTATTACTCCAATTTTTCTTATGTTCATTTCTTCTTTAAAAGATGATAGATATGAAATCATGAAGGATATGGGTAGTTTAAAGGCTTTTATAGTTACAAAACCAACTCTTCACAACTTTCAAGAAGTGCTTTTTGAATCAGTTCAGAATTTTGGACGTTCATTTTTCAACTCGATTATTGTTTTGAGTGTAACAGTAATTCTTACAGCAATTGTATGTTCAATGACAGGGTATGCATTGCAGCGCGGAAAATTGAAAATCAGAAAATACATTTTTATTGCAGTGCTTTCCCTTTACATCATTCCAATGGAATCAATAATGCTTCCTTTGATGTATCAGGTTTCAACTTGGGGAATTACGGATACTTATGTGGTTCAAATTTTACCGTTTGTAGCAAGTCCATTATATATTTATCTTTTCTATAATTATTTTAAGGAAGTTCCAATCTCACTTTCAGAGAATGCAGAACTTGAAGGAGCTTCTTTCTGGCAGGTATTCAAAAATGTTTATCTTCCTATGAATAAGGCTCCAATCATTACTGTATGTATTCTTCAAGGAATGGATATGTGGAATCAATACTTATGGCCACTTCTTGTTACTACAGATGAAAGAGTAAGACCAATGTCTGTTGCAATTTCTTCATTCACTGGAACTGGAGGTGATATTTACTGGGATCAACTTATGGCAGCCAGCGTAGTAATGCTTTTACCGGTATTGGTTTTATTCCTTTTCTTCCAAAGGTATTTTGTTGAATCAGTTGCATCGTCAGCTGTCAAGGGGTGATAAAATGAGCAGAGAATTAGAACTGGCACAAAAAAAGCAGGATGAACTTGCTTCTATAATCAAAAACTCAAATGAAATACAAAATCAGCGTCCTTTATTTCATTTTGCAACTCCTGGAGGCTGGTGTAATGACCCAAATGGATTTTCGCAATTTGATGATAAGATTCATTTATTCTATCAGTATAATCCATATTCAACGAAGTGGGGCTCAATTCACTGGGGGCATGTGATTTCAAAAGATATGTTAGACTGGGAATTACAGCCGGTTGCTCTGGCACCTGAAAATGAAGGCGATTGTAAAGGTTGCTTTTCTGGTACAGCTATTGACGATAATGGGTGTCATCTGATGGCTTATACAGGAGTTTCTAATAACGGCAAAGTTGATATTCAAAATCAATGTATAGCAGCAGGGGATGGCATTCATTATCAAAAAAAATCAGAAAAAGCCATAATAACAGCAGAAGATATTCCTTTTAAATATAACAATGAACACTTTCGAGATCCAAAATTATGGAAAAAAGATGGTGTTTATTACATGGCGTGTGTAATAAAACAACTTAATGATTGCGGTGCTTTGATTTTATTTGAATCACAGGATTCCAAAACCTGGAAATATAAAGGAATGCTTGACTCAAGTAAAGACGGTTTAAGCAAAATGTGGGAATGTCCAGATTTATTGAATCTTGACGGAAAAGATATGATGATTTTATCCCCTCAGGAGATGAAAGAAGATTATCAGTTAGGATTTCATAATGGAAACAACAGTCTTTACATTACAGGAACATTGGATTACGAAAACGTTAAATTCACAAGAGAAGTTCGTCCTGAAAACGGCTATACAGCAGCACAAATTGATTATGGTATAGATTTTTATGCTCCTGAAACAACAAAATTAAAAGATGGCAGAACAATCTTAATAGCCTGGATGCAATCTTGGGAATCATATATAACTCCAGAAAATTACATCTGGTCTGGAATGATGACTATTCCACGTGAATTGAGTTTTAAAAATAATCGTTTGTATCAAAATCCTGTTCGTGAACTGGAAAAATGGAAAGTTGGACAAATTCAAGGAAACGCAGAAAAAAATGAAATAAAAGTGTTTGAAACACAACCACGTCATTTTGAACTGGATCTTGTGCTTGATTTTGAAACAGATGGATATGTTGAATTATTTTTGGGAAATGATAAGACAGAATCTGTTTCTTTGAGATTTGATTTGAGCGAAAAAAGCATTTTGTTTGACCGTTCCAACTCGCTGACTCCTGGAGCTGTTTCTTTCAGAAAGGCAAAACTTGAACCTGAAAGAAAAAAAATGAATGTAAGAATTCTTTGTGATACTTGTTCACTTGAAGTTTTTGCTGATGACGGAAAAATTGCTTTTACTAACAGTTTTTTCTTTACTGATTCAAAATCACCTTTTGAATTAATGAATCAGACTTCAGGTTCTGTAGCTTATTCTTACTGGAAAATTAAGAAGGAAAATTAAGAACAAGTGTAAGATAAAACCGCTAAAATAGCGCGGCTTTATCTTACATTGAACTGGGAGAATCAAAATGATGAATATTTATGATGTAACAGCACTTGGAGAATTGCTAATCGATTTTACCCAAAACGGCACAAGTGCTTCAGGTAACTGGATGATGGAAGCAAATCCTGGAGGAGCACCTTGTAATGTTCTTGCAATGCTGACTAAACTGAATCACAAAACAGCATTTATTGGACAAGTTGGAAATGACATGTTTGGTAAAATGCTTAAAGAACGGGTTTCTTCTTTGAACATTGATGTAAGTAATCTTGTTCTTTCAGACGAATACAATACAACACTGGCTTTTGTTCATACAGCACCTGATGGTGACAGAGATTTTTCTTTCTATAGAAAAACCGGTGCCGATGCTTTTTTGGCTAAAAAAGATGTGAATGCAGAATTAATTAAAAATTCTCGAATTCTTCATTATGGAACTCTTTCTATGACAAATGAAACAGTAAACGAAGCAACAGAGTTTGCCTTAGAAACTGCAAAACTAGCAGGTGTTTTAAGGTCTTTTGATCCTAATCTCCGAAAACCTTTATGGGATTCACTTGAAAAAGCAAAAGAAAGAATTTGGTATGGAATTTCTATGTGCAGTATTCTAAAAATTGCAGAAGAAGAACTGGAATTTATTACAGGTGAAAAGAATATTGAAAGTGGAGTAAAAAAAATCCGCCAGAAATATGAAATTCCTTTGATTACTGTTACAAAAGGAAAAGAAGGAAGCTGCTGTTTTTATAAAAAAGACAACATTGAACTAAAAGCTGAAGTACCGACTTTTAAAAAGGTCAAAACAATTGACACTACAGGAGCTGGAGACACATTCTGTGCCTGCATTCTTCACGATATTCTTGAAAATGGATATGAAAGTTTTACAGAAGAACGGCTTACACAAATGCTAACTTTTGCAAATGCAGCATCGTCTTTAATAACCACAAAAAAAGGTGCACTGTGCGTTATGCCTGAAAAAGAAGAAATTGAAAAGCTGATTGAAGGGTAGTCAAAATCAGGTTTAAAATCGAGGTCTGTCCCTGGCTCGTGCTTGTGAGTTTTTTCTCCAATGAAGGTTTTAGTTTGCACGAGCCGTGAGTTTTGACTTATTTATCTTCCATAAAAAAAATTGTTTTGCTTTTTGTCAAAACTCAAACAAAACATCGGGTTTAAAATCTAGGTCTGTCCCTGGCTCGTGATTGAGAGTTTGTTCTCCAATGAAAGTTTTAGTTTGCACGAGCCGTGAGTTTTGACTTATTTTATCTTCCACAAAAAAATTGTTTTGCTTTTTGTCAAAACTCAAACAAAACATCGGGGTTAAAATCGAGGTCTATCCCTGGCTCGTGCTTGAGAGTTTGTTCTCCAATGAAAGTTTTAGTTTGCACGAGCCGTGAGTTTTGACTTATTTATCTTCCACAAAAAAATTGTTTTGCTTTTTGTCAAAACTCAAATAAAACATCAGGTTTAAAATCGAGGTCTGTCCCTGTTTTTTTTTGTCTGTGGCGGCGATTTGCGGAACATTCATTAATGCGGATTTTGTAAACAAATCTAGTTTTCTATGTACACTACTAAAATAACTTATTCCAGGCGCGAGTTTTGTAAAAAACAACTTTTTCTATATACACTATACTGTTTTATTGCTATACTATACTTATTGGAAATGCTTGAACAGGCGGTTATCTCCCGAAACTCAATCAGCTTACGCTGAAATTTGAACTTTGGGAGGCTGGCATGACTTTAGAATATGTCTTAGTTGTCGTTGCAATTATTAGTTGCATCGCTTCTGTCATAGGAACAGTTTATGCA
>JALFAW010000199.1 GCA_022773305.1 Spirochaetia bacterium | reverse complement strand
TTGGGGCTGCCGCGAGAGCGGCATTATAATAGTTTCTATACCCCAAAAAACGTCTAGCGCATTATTGCGCGTTTTTGACCTGTGAATCACGACCGGGAGCCAGATATTACAACTAATCATTTTATAATGCGTTTGCCCTATGCATCTTCAGAGCAAATTGAAACTCCGGAAAATAATTAGTTAAAATAAAAGAGGGGGAAAGCCTTCCCCTCGCTACAGTCACGAGTCGCAAAAAAAACAGCCATAATCAGACAAGCTGGATATAGCTGTTTTTTTTGCTTTGTCGTGCCTTCCGCTACCCCTTCTCCTGGGGGAGACCCCCAAGCCCCCCATCCTTTTGAAAAAGCTCATTTACTACGAAACTCATTCCCCGTCCGAAAAACTAAGGTCTGTCCCTGTTTGTCAGAGGGAAAATAGCTCGTATCTCTTTTTTAATCGATTTTTTAAGACAAGGTGTGTACCTATTTTCTATTTATTGGTATTTTTTATGGAAATCTATTTCTATAAATGATATACTATTGCCTATTAGGTTCAATTTCGAGTTCATTCAATTTCTCAAATGTGGCAAAGATATTAGGGGCATCGAAAGTGACCTTTGGACTGAACTAAGCAATAAAAAAACTCCGAAAAGCCTGAGTTTGCGTTGCAAACTCGTACCGTAAAGTGATAAGCATTTCTTGCTTTTTTTTGCGTAGCAAAAAACACTTGAATATAAAAAAATAAAAAACTCGACATTTAACTTATTGAATGGAATATTATGAAGAATTATTTTACAGAAGATGATGAAAAACTGAAATGGATTACAGGAGATACCAAAACTCTTTTAAAAACTATTGTTTGTGATGTTACTTCTCAACATAATACGGCACAAAATGGGATTGAGGGTGACTATATCATCATGGATGCACCTGACTGGGTAATTGTTATTCCTGAAGAAAATGAAAATTTTTTAATGGTAAAACAGTGGCGTCATGGAGAAAAATCTTTAAGTGTTGAATTTCCAGGTGGAGTTATTGATAAAAATGAAAAACCTGAAATTGCTGCTATTAGAGAACTTCAGGAAGAAACTGGTTTTATTGCAGAAAAACTTACAAAACTTGGTATGGCAAATCCAAACCCTGCACTTTTCAGTAATCATGTACATGTATATCTTGCTGAAAATTTAAAATCAACTGGGATTCAACATTTGGATCAAGATGAATTCATTAATTATATTGAAATTCCAAAAGAAGAGGTTTTAAAAGGAATGGGAACTGATGAATTTCCACATGCATTGATGAGTACAGCTCTTTGCTTTTACTTGAAATATAAGATTAAAATTGGGATATAATCTTATATTTTTGAATAATACTTCCTCAAAATCATAAACTTGAAGAAAGTTTCAATTTTCGAAAGTTTATGATTCGTCCGCGCTAAGCGGACAGTCAAATAAAAGAGTTTCGTAAGAAACTCGAAGTTTATTCAAATGACGCTATTTCAGCCATTTGATTAATACCTTATTTTTTTTTGATTTCTTGATTTTAAACAATGTAACTAAGGTCTGTCCCCATTTTAAAAATAAATTTTCACGTGTTTTAGTGTAGCGATAAAAAACTCGCAGCTTGTGTAACTGAACGAACGATGGTGACTTAAAAACTTTTCACGAACCAAAGTCAGGGACGCAAAGTGATGCAGGAAAAATTGGAAGAATTTATGGAATTTGCGAAAAGGTAGAGTAAACAGGGACAGACCTTATTTTCCTACGGTAATTGCTATTTGTGATGGGAAAGTTGTTGGTTGTGTAATTAATATGTATTTATAAAAAAAGTTGAAAATCTCAACTGAGAGTTGAAAAAATTCCAAAAATAAATTGTTAGTAAACGAAGACTTTGTGCAGTATAGTTAATGTGTCGACAACAGTTCCGGGGTTTTAGGGGCGGAGCCCCTAGGCGAAAGGGTAGGACGCAACGAAGTGCGGCCTTAGGGGAAGGCCTTCCCCTCTATAAAATATTATATAGAGGTAAATTATGTCTTTGGGAAATAACATTAAAAAATTCAGAAAAGAGTTGGGGCTTACTCAGGAAGAATTGGCAGGGATTTTGTGTGTAACAAGTCAGGCGGTGAGTAAATGGGAAAGTGAAGCGGGATTGCCTGATACTGCTCAAATTGTGCCGCTGGCAAGGGCTTTGAATGTGTCTACTGATGCACTTTTTGGATTTGGAAGAGAAAGCTATGATATGGCAGCTGCGGAAAAGATTTTGAAGGAAGCGGACACACTTCGGGATAGTGGAAGCCAGATGGAAGGTGCTTTAAAGGCTGCAGATTTTTTGGACGGAAAATGCGAAGAAGATATTTTTAATTACAGAGTTTTGATGTGTTATGTTCAGTCGGTGGCACATTTGAGCCGTTTTGTTTCTTATAATGGGCTTTTTGCGGAGGATGAAGCAATCTGGCAGAAATATGTGAAGGCTGCGGTGAATCGCGGTACTCAGGTTATCCGTTATTCTGGGGAAAAGGAGCTGATTGAAAAATGTCATTATGCATTGGCCTGGATTTACTGGCATAAACAGGATTTTACAAAAGGTCGGGAACATATTGCAGCACTTCCTTCCATTGCAAATAATATGCTTCAGGAAACAATTAATTCTTATTATTGTTCAGCAGAAAGTGCAAAAGAGGGCGAATGGTTAAGATTTGAGACCTGGCGTGATTCTGTTCGTGATAATTTTCAGAATTTTATCCGTGCCATCAACAAGCAGTTTGTTTATACGGCTGAAACTTCTATGTGGTCTTGTCCTTTTGAAGAAACAGAAAGGCACTGTTTGTGGGCTCTTTCGGTAATGGACAGATTCATGAATCGCAAAGAAATGATTGCACATTGTCAGGGGTTTTATAGAGAAACTGTAAAATATCTGGTGGCAGCTTATCTGCGTAATGGAAAACTGGAACAAGCGGCAGATTTATGGAAAAACTTGATGCAGAAAATTGATGAATACGTTCGGTTCTGTGACGAGGAAGTTGCCGCTGTGAAAGGTCAGAAAGCTTTACTTATTAAAAAATTTGGAGAAAAATCTGCCAATAATATGGAAGGTTATACTCGTGAATGGATTGATTCAAAGCTGCAGTTTATCCTAAATCAACTGAAAAGCTGGTGTGATGATGTAGTCTGGTCTAAGTTCGAAAAATTGCGATTGAGTTAGAGAGGACAGAAAGGGGCTGAAAGTCTCCGAAGTCAGCCGCGGTACTCTTTGTTGAAATGAGCACAGCGGCTGCTGAGAAAAAAACAGGGACAGACCTCTCCATACTCTCACTTTCCTTGTCTATTCACCATCATCGCATAATCTCCATTTAATGCTAATAGTTCCTCATGATTTCCACGCTCAACAATCTCCCCATGATCAACAAAGAAAATTATATCAGCATTCCGAATTGTTGAAAGACGGTGTGCTATAATAAAACTTGTACGACCTTTTAAAAGGTGATTTAACCCTTGCTGTAATGCTTTTTCTGTATGTGTATCTACAGAAGAGGTTGCTTCATCAAGAATCAAAATACGTGGATCACTCAAAAGCACCCTAGCAAAACTTATTAACTGTTTTTGTCCCTGACTTAATCCTCCACCATTCGAAGTAAGAATTTTATCATATCCCTCTGGAAATGAACTAATGAATTCATGTGCCATAACTGTTTTTGCAGCTTCAATACATTCTTCATCTGTAGCATCAAGTCTACCATAACGAATGTTATCCATAATTGTACCAGAGAATAAAAATGAATCTTGCAGCATAACCCCAACTTGCTTTCTGATAGACTTTATCTGCAAATCCATAATATCAAGTCCATCTATCAAAATTTTTCCATTATCTGGATTATAAAATCTGCTTAAAAGATTAATAATAGTTGTTTTTCCAGCTCCTGTTGGTCCTACAATAGCTACACTCATTCCTGGAGTTATTGTAAAGTTTATATCTTTAAGAATAGGATTTCCTTTTTCATAGCTGAAATTAACTTTATCAAACTGAACGTGTCCACGAATTGGTGGTAATTCTTTTGCATTAGGTCGATCTGTAATATCCTCATCTTCATCAAGAAGTTCAAATATTCGCTCTACATATGCTCCAGTCGTTACCATAGAATTATAAAAATTTCCAAGATTCTGTATTGGCGCCCAAAATCTCCATATATATCCTGCAAACGCAACAAGAGTTCCAATTGATACTCCAACACCAAGCCAGTTTATACCAGCCAAATAAACGAGAGCAACGCCAATTGTTGAAAGATTATCTACAACTGGCCAAATTATATTGTTAATATTAACTGCTTTCATCCAAACTTTTTTACATGCAAGACATAATTCATTAAATATTCCCTGGTTAATCTTTTCTCGAGCAAAACTTTGTGTCACTTTCATACCATTTAAACTTTCAGATAAATAAGCAGTAAGATTTGAACGTTTGTAACTTTCCTGTTTCCAAGCTTCATGCTGAGCTTTTTTCATACATGTTAGTACGATAAAAAGAACTGGTAGCACAGCCATTGAAACAAGCGTAAGTTTTGGATCAATTGCAAACATAAAAATTATTATGACAATTAGAGTAAAAAGATCACTAACAAGCTGAATAATTCCGTTAGAAAGCAAATCAGAAAGTGAATTCACATAGTTCACAACACGAATAAGAATTTTTCCATGAGGACGACTGTCAAAATATGTAAACGGAAGTGACTGTAATTTTGTAAACACATCTTTTCTGATATTTACAATAATTTTCTGTGCCACTCGAGTCATGATTTTCAGTTTTCCAGCAAGCAGAAATCGTACTGCAATTGTTGAAACAGTCAAAATGATTGATATGATTATAAGCATTCTATAGTTCTGTGATGGAATTGCTGTATCAATCGCCATTCTGATTAGATATGGACTTGTCAATGATATTGCTGATGATAAAAGCATCAATAAACAAGATAAAACCATCCAGCCTGAAAATGGCTTTATCCATTTAAAAAGCCTCAAAATGATTCTTGGATTTACTTTCTGTTCTATTTCTTCGTCTGTATCAAACTTATTTCGTGCCATTATTAAACCTCCTCAAAAAATACTGTAGCAACTAATGCAAATTGAATTCCTTATTAATTTGCCAATTCTCTGTTCAAGCATAATCTTTACCTCGTTTTAATCCTGAAAACAGGGACAGACCTCGCTTAAAAAAGGGACTCAAAAACAGGGACAGACCTTGTTTTTCTTCGGACTTGAACTTTATATTTCATTCTGTTCATTCCAAACAGTTTTGTAATATCCAGATTGTGCCATAAGTTCTTCATGACTTCCCATTTGAACTAATTCACCATTTTGCAAAACTAGAATTACATCACAATTTTCAAATGACGAAACTCTGTGACTGATTATAAATGAGGTGTGTCCCTGACTTTGACTTTTTATAGACTGTCTTATTTTATATTCAGTTTCATTATCGACAGCACTAGTTGTATCATCCAAAATCATAATCTTCGGATTGGCCAAGAAAAGTCTTGCAAGTGCAATTCGCTGCTTTTGACCGCCGCTTAAACCTACCCCACGCTCTCCGACAATCGTCTGATATCCATCTGACAAATCTTCTATAAAATCTTTTACACGTGCAAGTTCGCTCGCTCTGTCAATTTCGTCAAAAGAAGCATTCTGATTTCCAAAGGAAATATTTCCTTCAACCGTATCACTGAAAAGAAAGGCTTCCTGCATTGTAATTCCTACATTCTTTCTCAAATACTGCAAATCATAATCTTTAACATTAATGCCATCTATCAGAATTTCACCTTCGGATACATCATAATAACGGCACAAAAGATTTGCGAGTGTTGATTTTCCACTTCCAGTAGGTCCCAAAATTCCCACTGTTGCGCCTGGTTTTATCACGAAATTGATATTTTTCAATACTGGGACTTTGTTATAGGTAAAAGATACATTTTTAAACTCCACTTCACCAATTATTGGTTCATCACGAACTATAGGATTCTGACAATTTGTAATTGATGGTTCTGCAAGATGAAGTTCATAAAGTCTGTCAGCTGATGCATTAAAATTCTGAGTATTATCAACAAGAGTTCCAAACATATTAATTGGCTGAGTAAATGCCCACATGAGACCATTGAAAGTAACAAGCTGTCCAATTGTCATTTCCTGCTTGATTACAAGATAGCCACCAAAAAGAATTAAAATCACAGGTAAAAGATTACAAAGTGCTTCTATCCAAGGTGTATATTTTACACGAATGTCAGCATTGTTTACCGAAACATTTTTAAAAGCTTCATTTTCTTTCTGAAAAGTTTGAATTTCATAATCTTCTCGAACAAAAGCTTTGACAACACGATTTCCTTCAATATTTTCACCTACTTTTGTATTTAAGACGGCAAACTGATCTCGAACTCTCATGTGTGCTGGTCTGATGTGCACTTTAAACTTTTGCACAAAAAATAAAACTGGTGGCGCTATTACTAAAAATGCAAGAGTCAGTTTCCAGTTTATTGTAGAAAGAGTGACAATAGAAAAAACATATATTAAAAGGTTTTCCAGCGTCTGATAAAGAGTCCATGCTACAAAATGACGAACCTTGTCTAAATCTGAAGTCAACAAAGTCATAACATTTCCAGAAGGAGATTTGTCATACCAACTAAAATCTAAAGTTTGAATATGTGCATAAAGATCTTCTCTCATCTTCAAAATGACATTTTGAGAGCAATGTTCAAAAATTACTTGATAAGTATAACGTACAATTGATTTTCCAAGAGTAGTAAAAATCATTATAAGAATTAGAGGTAGTAAAATACTATGCTGCCCTCCTTTTATAACTTTATCAACAATATTTCCTGTTATGAGTGGGTTAATCATATTTAAAGCTGCGACAAGAGAACTTAATGATAATCCTATTATCATTAACAAACGATACTTTTTTACATAAGTCCAAATCCAAGAAAATGCACTTTTTTTGACTTTCATCAAATCCTCCTAAACTATTCTATTCGGACAAATGTCGAGTTTTGAATTTTTTTTTAGGGTGGCTTTTTGCTTCGCAAAAAACAGGCTTTTCAGGGTTACGCTATCGCTCCATTCCTTCGCTACGCTTCGGAACTGGCTTCGCCAGCCCTTACAATCCTTGCCACGGTTTGTAAATCAAATACTCGAAATTGAACCTATTCTTTATTAATAAGTAATCACAAATTCAAGGTCTGTCCCTGTTTTCAATCAAGGTCTGTCCCTGTTTTATTTTTAGTCTAGCATTACTTTTATTTATGTGATATAAAAAAAGCAAACAAAAATTGTATAAAACTCTATAAACAATTCTATACACACGAGTTTGTTTTCAAAAAAAGGTATTTTAAATGGATGAACTTTTTGAATATAGTGACAGTATGAATGCCCCATTTCAAGCATTTACTGGCAATTGGAAAACTGTAAAACCTCACTGGCACTATTTTACAGAAATGATTTATCTTGTAAGCGGCTCTCTGTATGCTGAAGTTGACGGTCGCAAATACACAATGAATCCAGGTGATTTAATCATTTTTCACCCAAAACAGATTCATTCATTTTTAGATTATCCGGTAAAAGATGCTGCCAACCAATCCGCCTATTTTTACGCAATCAAATTTGATGATATGATCTTATCAAATACAACTCCTGGCTCTCCAAAACTTCCGAAACTTTTAAACTCGGACAATCAAAAGAATCCTCCATCAAATCTTCTTCTTGCAGATGATTTAAAATATGATGCCGTAAAACTCTTTTTTGAAAACTGTATTTGGGAAGTTAATCACAAAGAATTCGGTTATGATATAAAAGTTGCATCCACAATTAGTTTAATTATTACAACAGTTTTTAGAATTTGGCTAAAACATGGATTTAAATTCAGCACAAAATCAACATTTGATCAGTTCAGTTCAAAGGATTTTTCTGTTCTGGAATATATTGATGCTCATTCGTCAGAAAACATCAATATAGAAGATTTAGCATCAAAATGCGGAATGTGTTATTCAAACTTTGCAAAACAATTTAAAAATCAATATGGAAGAACATGCAAAGAATACATCGAATTCATCAGAATTTGCAAAGCTGATACACTTCTTTTATATACAGACAAAACTTTGGATTACATCAGTCAGGAAACTGGTTTTACTGATGCAAGCCACTTTATTCGAACTTATAAAAAAATAAGAGGGATTACTCCAAAGCAACGTCGAACCCAAAAAGGAGGATTTTAACCTCTCATGTCAAACAAAAATTCAAAACAATTTTGTCCATCAAATTTTGATATTTTATATCAAGATCAGTGGATAGTTGTAATTAATAAACCTGAAGGTCTCCTAAGCGTACCATATCCTGGATGCAGTCAAAAAACAGCGATAAACATTCTTGAAGAAATAATGCGAAAAAAAGGTCTTGCCAATTCAAAACATCACCCTTTTGCCGTACACAGGCTCGACCGCGACACAAGTGGAGTAATGATGTTTGCACTTTCTAAATCAATTCAACAAAAGATTATGAACAATTGGCAGAAAATGGTTACAGAAAGACTTTACCGGTGTTTATCAGAAATCACAAAAAATGCTGACCCCAAAATTCTTGAAAATCATGACGGTGTCATTAGCGATGAACTTGCAAAAAACGCACATCATATTGGTTATGTTCCTAAAAACAATGATAAAACAAAAAATGGCAGACAGATTAAAACAGTAGAAGCAAAAACTCATTATCATCTTATCGAAAAAAACAGAGAATATGCACTTTTTGAACTGGAACTTGAAACTGGAAAGAAAAATCAAATACGAGCACATCTAGCCGCACATGGATTTCCTATCGCAGGTGATATCCAGCATAGAGCTACAACAAATCCATTTTCCAGACTTTGTTTACATGCCAGAACTCTTGAATTTTATCATCCTCAAACTAATGAGAAAATGAAATTTGAGGTACCTGAACCTGTTGAATGGAGTGTAAGATAAAAGCCCCGAAATTAGCGCGGTTTCATCTTTCTTAAAGTTTGCGTTGCAAACTTATTATTCAGGGGTTAATACAACCCCTGAAAACGAGCGAGTCAAGGCCTTGAGCGAAGCGTGCCTTGACCGGTCGTATTAAACTGCTGTTCCTCATTGCATTGCGGAACAACGTAAAAAGTCAATCGATTGTTGAAACATCTTCCTGACTTTTTAGTGGAGTGATTTATGCAAAATGAAATAATAAACACTAATAACATCACACTTCGTATCGCAACAATTAAAGATGCAGATGAAATTCTTAAAATTTATTCTTACTATGTTAAAAACACAGCAATTTCTTTTGAATGGACTGTCCCTTCATTACAAGACTTCTCAGAAAGAATCGATAATACACTGAAAAAATATCCATACATTGTGGCTGAAATCAGCAAAAATAATCAAAAACGAATAATTGGATATGCGTATGCTGGAACTTTCAAAACGAGAGCTGCTTATGACTGGTCTGTTGAAACTTCTATCTATGTGGATAAAGATTTCCGCCATTATGGAATCGGAAAACTTTTATTGGAAAGGCTTGAAGAACTTTTGCAAAAGCAGAATATATTAAACGTAAATGCCTGCATTGCTTTTACTGAACAAGAAAATGAATATCTCACAAATGACAGTTTCAAATTTCACAAGAAAATGGGATACACGCTAGTTGGAACTTTTCATAAATGTGGTTACAAATTTGACAAATGGTTCGATATGATTTGGATGGAAAAAATAATTGGTAAACACATTCAGAATCAACCAGAAGTTCTAAATTTCAACTACGGATTATAACTTTGATTTCTGGATTAACAAATGCTGTGATACATTTTTATTTTATAAAGGTCTGTCCCCACTTCGTAATGTAGACTGGCACTCAAAATAAAACGCAATTATCACAAATCACTTTTTTCATCACATCGCTAGAAAAATTAGGGAAAGTTTATTTATAAATCAAGGTCTGTCCCTGTTTTTAAATCAAGGTCTGTCCCTGTTTTTAATTACTTCTTTCCAAAACTCAAAAAAAAAATCTTATAAAAAAGCTTTATCCTATTGACATTGTTAGTTTAAACTAACTATATTAAAAATAAATATAAGTTAGTCTATACTAACTTAAAATAAGAAATTTTCTTATTACTAAACTTTTATATAAAAATAAAAAGAGGTAGGATAAAATGAAAAAAATTGTTTTTATTTTTGCTGTTTTAGTGTCCTTGGCGAGTACTTTATTTTCACAAGAAGTGAATATTTCTTTCGAAAATAAAGTTTCATCAGATATTATTGTTCTCGAAGAAGATGGAACTTCGTTTCCTGGAATCGAAGAAAAAGTCACAGCAGAGTTTGAAACAGAAAAAATTGATGCTGGAGTTTCATTAATTACAACCCTTTCCACTAATGAGAACAATATTCTTGGATTCGATGATTATTTTATTGACAAAGCCTATATTGTTTTCAAACCTATTGATACATTACGAATAAGTTTCAACAATAATATTTTTACAGAAGGTTCTTATCTTCCAGTTTGGGACGATAATATTTCAAACGGAAATCTTAGTAACAGTTTTGCTGTACTTTATGAACCTTTGGAAAATCTTGTTTTGTCGACAGGTCTGTCCCTTCCTTCATTTTTTACTGATGATTTAGAAAACAAGATTGATTTTAATGCTGGCATTGATTATTCAACTGATTTTTTATCTGCAGGAGTAACCATTCGATCTTTACTCACTGATTTTGGATTTGGTATTTTTGGATCATTTATAGGTGTTCCAAATCTCACAATAAATGCAGGTTTTTCATATAATGATGATTTTAATGAACATGAAGGAAATATATTTTCTTTGGGTTGTACTTATGATTTTTCAAATTTCACAATCTCTCTTGATCATGTAACAGTTTTCAACAATGACCAAAACCATATGTACAATGCAATTTTAATTGAATCATCACCTTTAGAAAACTTAACTTTTGAAGCTCAAGAAATTATTAATTTGAATCTTCAGGATTCAGATGATTTTGAATCAATCACAGATATTGGTCTAGTTTATTCATATGGAAATCATAATTTGCGATGCGGTGCAGCTTTATCGATTTATCAGGGGATTGCTATTTCATTCCCAGTTTATTACAAATACAGTTTTTAATTTTTATATAATTAGCATTTGCTAATTTAAATTATTCAAGAGTGTAAGATAAAACCTCTAAAATAGTGCGGCTTTATCTTACATTGAACTGCTGTTCCTCATTACATTACGGAACGGCGTAATAAGTCAATCGATTGTTGAAACAATCTTCTTGACTTTTTATGGGAGTATCTATGCCTTTATTTATGGCCAATCTTGGAGAAGAATATCTTGTAAAAAAAATTGCGGGCTTGGAAGAAACTAAACGGCACTTAGAAAATCTTGGTTTTATTTGTGGTGCTCAAGTTTGTGTAATTGCTGTTATGAATAAAAGTCTTATCGTTCAGATAAAAGATTCAAGAGTTGCTATCAGCCGTGAACTTGCAGAAAAGATAATGATTTGAATTCTTTATCATAATTCTTTTACGAAGCAATACGACCGGTCAAGGCACGCTTCGCTCAAGGCCTTGACTCGCTCGTTTTCAGGGGTTGTATTACCCCCTGAATACGTCGAGTCAAGGCACACTAACGCTTAAAGCCTTGACTTCGCCGTTTTGAGGGGTTGTATTACCCCCTCAATCATTTAGTTTGCGTTGCAAACATTTTTACTAAATGTACATTCAGCTAAAACTTTCATTGTGAGACATTTCATTATGAATGTACGTTAAAACTTAAATTAGAAATAAATAAGTCTAATTTCGAGTATTTGATTTTAAACCGTGGCAAGGATTGTAAGGGCTGGCAAAGCCAGTTCCGAAGCGTAGCGAAGGAATGAAGCGATAGCGCAACCCTGAAAAGCCTGATTTTTGCGAAGCAAAAAGCCACCCAAAAATAAAAAAAGAAAAACTCGAGATTTGACTAAATAGTTTCTAATTGAATCTTTATGGGAGAAAATATGACATTAAAAGATGCAAAACCAGGAACGGCTGTTCAGGTTTTAAAAATCTCTGGAGAAAACGTATTAAAACGCAGAATCATGGATATGGGAATCACAAAAGGTATTCCTATTTTTGTAAGAAAAGTTGCGCCTCTTGGTGATCCTGTTGAAATTACAGTACGTGGTTATGAATTAAGCGTTCGCAAAGAAGATGCTCAAATAATTGAAGTGGAGGTAATCAAATGAGAATTGCACTTGTAGGAAATCCAAATGCAGGAAAAACAACTTTGTTCAACATTCTCACTGGTTCTAATCAGTTTGTAGGAAACTGGCCTGGTGTGACTGTTGAAAAAAAAGAAGGAAAACTAAAAGGATACAAAGATGTTGATATTATTGATTTACCAGGTATCTATTCACTTTCACCAAATACAATGGAAGAGGTGATTTCAAGAAACTTTTTGGTAAATGAACGTCCAGATGCAATTATTAATATCATAGACGGGACAAACCTAGAAAGAAATTTATATCTTACAACACAAATTGCAGAACTTGGAATTCCTATGATTGTGGCTGTCAATATGATTGATATAGTTCAAAAAAAAGGTAACAAAATTCATCTTTCACAAATGGCTCAGATTATAGGTTGTCAAGTATATGAAATATCAGCATTAAAAAACAAAGGTTGTAAAGAGGTTGCTCAGGCAGCAGTCGATACAGCATTAGAAAAAAAACAGATGAAGTATCAACATAGATTTGACTCTTGTATTGAACATACACTAGCTCACATAGAAGAAGCAATTCTTCATAATCTTCCAGAAGAAAAACAACGCTGGTATTCTGTTAAACTTTTCGAAAGAGATTCAAAAGTAGCCGAACAATTAAAGAAAACAGAAGGAATTGATATTTCCGAAGAAACACTTTCTCATATTGAAACTGATATTCAGAAATGTGAAAAAGAAATGGATGACGATTCCGAATCCATTATTATTTCTGAAAGATATAAATACATCGAATCAATTATAAAATCATGTGTTACAAAAAAGAATAAGGCAAGTACACTTACCACATCAGATAAAATAGATCGCATTGTAACAAACCGATTTCTTGCGCTTCCAATATTTGCTATAATAATGTGGGCAGTTTATTACATTGCTATGGTAACAATTGGAGCTGCAGCAACCGATTGGGCAAATGACGGATTATTTGGCAATGGATTTCATCTTTTTGGAATTGGAAATAGTGCATTTGAAAAAGCATGCGATGAATTCGGGGACAGTCCTGCAATTATAGAAGCATATGAAAATGGTGAAAACTTTTATGTAATAATGGACGAAGAAACTCTTGAAATTTCTCAACCAATAGAGTTTTCGCAAGATGATGTACTTGAAGCACAAAAAATGATAGAAAAATATAGCGATGAGGGGCCAGATGCCCAAGACTTTGGAATTTGGGTTCCTGGTATTCCATCAATAATAGAATCAGGATTAGATAAAATTAACTGTGCAACATGGTTAAAAGGATTGATTCTTGATGGAATTGTTGCTGGTGTTGGTGCCGTTTTAGGATTTGTTCCACAAATGCTTGTACTCTTCCTTCTTCTAGCTTTTTTAGAAGCCTGTGGATACATGGCTCGTATAGCCTTTATTATGGATCGTGTTTTCAGAAGATTTGGATTATCTGGAAAATCTTTCATCCCTATGCTAGTTGGAACTGGTTGCGGAATACCAGGAATCATGGCAAGCCGAACAATCGAAAGTGAACGTGACCGAAGAATGACAATTATGACAACAACATTTATACCTTGTGGTGCAAAAACACCGTTCATCGCGATGATAGCAGGTGCAATTTTTGGGGGTTCAGCATGGATTGCAACAAGTGCCTATTTCATTGGTATAGCATCTATTTTAATTTCTGGAATCATGCTCAAAAAAACAAAAATGTTTTCTGGAGATGTGTCCCCATTTGTTATGGAACTTCCTGCATATCATCTTCCGACAATTGGAAACCTTTTACGTTCAATGTGGGAACGCGGCTGGTCATTTATAAAAAAAGCAGGAACAATCATCCTTCTTTCAACAATTATCATCTGGTTTTTATCATATTTTGGATGGGTAAATGGAAAATTCATGATGATAGATGAGAATCAAATGGATTGCTCAGTTCTTGCATACATAGGACGTGCAATTTGTTGGATTTTCCAACCACTTGGCTTCGGAAACTGGCAAGCAACTGTAGCAACAATAACCGGACTTGTTGCAAAAGAAAATATAGTAGGAACAATGGGCATTCTTTACGGGGGATCACAAGCATACACAAATATGGCACAAGTGTTTACTCATGTAACAGGAATGTCATTCCTTATTTTCAATCTTCTTTGTGCACCTTGTTTTGCCGCAATGGGAGCAATCAAAAGAGAAATGAACAGTACAAAATGGTTTTGGTTTGCCATCGGCTATGAATGTGGCTTTGCATACATCATTTCATTTATCGTAAATCAGATTGGGAAAATATTCACTGGACAAATAATTGGAATTGGTGATATTTTTGAAATAATAATTGGATTTGCTTTATTAGTAGCTTTAATTTATATGATTTTTAGAAAAAATACGACCGATCAAGGCACGCTTCGCTCAAGG
>JALFAW010000190.1 GCA_022773305.1 Spirochaetia bacterium | reverse complement strand
TTGGGGCTGCCGCGAGAGCGGCATTATAATAGTTTCTATACCCCAAAAAACGTCTAGCGCATTATTGCGCGTTTTTGACCTGTGAATCACGACCGGGAGCCAGATATTACAACTAATCATTTTATAATGCGTTTGCCCTGCTTTTATAATTTATTTTAAATCAAATTTATATTCTGCACCAATGAATCCACAGATGGAATTCCTTGAAAAATCACTTTTCTGAAGATTATATTTTGTAGAACCTTCCTGTTTTGTTGAAATCACAGAAGGCAATACATCCAAAGTTCCAAAGCCACCAAGAACCAATCCAAAATTATCTGTAATAAACCATTTTGCATTTAAGCCAACTGCAAATGTCATCTTCAAATCAGCTGAATTTTCTACTGTGTTAGTACTAACCATAGATGCATTAATACCAGCACCACCACCAATTACAAATCGTGTAAAATTATAATTGTACCATGCCATTACTGGTAAATTGATTACAGCGGCTTCATTTACTACAAGACCATCATCGTTAGTTATTTTACAAGCGGTAATATCACCTTCAATCTGAACACCAAATCCATTAATTAAATCCAGATTAACATAAACACCGCCTCCTAAGGCTGCTCCATCAATACCAGATGCATCACCACCTAAATTGCCTTTAACTCCTACAGACAAATCCATTGCAAAAGTTGAAGCACTAAGCAATAAAGCTCCTGCCAAAATTAAAATAATCTTTTTCATAAAAACACCTCATAATTTAAGTCTTCTGCGCTCAAGCACATTTTATAGCCTAAATATACAAGGTGATTTTTTCCAAAATGTTTTTGAATTGTTAATGTTTTATTAAAGTGTAAATTTTTTTGAGGTTCCGGCTAAAGCCGTCGCTACGTCCGCCCTTCGCTATTCGCTCATTGCCAGCAAGCTGGCAACTAAAGGAGCTCCCATCGCTAACCTTATCTTCCCATAGATTTATCAATAAGGTTCAAAATTTCTTCGCCATACTTTTCTTTCTGTTTTTTAAAAACTATTTTTGTAATAATTGGAGCAAAAGACATACCCAAAAATCCGAGAATTCCTAACAACAGTCCAAACACAAAAGACATTCCTTCGGTCTTAATACAAAGTCCAAGTCCGCCACCAAAAATAAATGAAAAAAATAACCCGAATATAATTCCACAGACTTTTCCAGGCGTTTCAATTTTTCTGTCCATAGCTCGAATCTTTTCTAATTTATCCTGTTCTTCATCATTCTTGATTTCATACTTTTCACGAATTTTTCGTAATTCTTCATTTCTATCTGCCGAATAATTATAACTGAATTTTTCTTCCATATATATCCTCCCAAATTTATTTACATATCAAAATAAAAGTTGATCCAACTCCAACTTCACTTTGCACATTTATTTCATATCCAAGAATATCAATAATCTGTTTTACCAAAGCAAGTCCTAAACCATTTCCCTGCCTGTTATGAGAAGTGTCTCCCTGATAAAATTTTTCAAATATATGATTACCAGTTTTTTTGTCCATTCCACAGCCAGTATCAGAAACAGAAATTACGGCTCCATTCTTATTAAAGCCTTCAACCTTTATTTCCACAGTTCCACCGTTGTCAGTAAACTTTAAGGCATTTGAAATAAGATTATTAACTACAACTTTTAATAATTCACTATCTGTAAATATTAAAACTTCTTCTTCAATATCCGCTTTGATCTGAATTTTTTTTTCTTCCCAAATCTGTTCAAACCCAATCATACATTCACAGACCAGTTCACTTATATTGATTTCCTTTACAGTCGGGAAAATTTTCTGATTTTCAAGTTTATTAAGTTTCAGAATATTAGTAATTAGGGAAGAAAGATTTGTCACATTCTGAACAATCTGCTTTGAATAATCCGATTTTTCTTCATCAGAAAGATTTGAACCTTGAATTAAGGTTGCATAATTTTGAATAGCCGCCAGAGGAGTTTTTAATTCGTGTGAAACATTAGAAATAAAATCAGTTCTCAGCGTTTCTACACTGCCTAATTCATCTACCATTTTATTCAGATTTTTTTTTATTTCCTTATAACCATGAGGATCAAAACTTGTTTCTTTTATATTCAGTCTGACTTTATAATCTCCTCTGGAAACCTTGTCTGAAAATTTTAAGATTTCTCGTACATGTCTTGAAGTGATAAAATAACCAGAAAAGAAAGTAACGATAGTAAAAAGAAGACTTAGAACAAAAACATTAAGAAAGACTTTAGGAGCCCTGTCGCGGATGTAATACTCTGTTAAATCTGTGTCATGTAAAAATAGAATTATATTTGCAGTGGTAACAAAACATATTCCCAAAAAAAAGGCTATAAAAACAATAATTGTAACTGTGTTCCGTTTTCTGTTCGCTGAATTATTTTTCATCTAAATTCCTGTTTAAATTCAAAGTGATTTCTAAAGAATTACTGCTTTGTAACCAAGTCCATGAACGGTCTGAATTTCAAAATCTTGGCAGGCTGAAAATTTATCCCGAATTTTTGTCATATAAACATCCACAACTCTTGGAGAAGATTCAGATTCGCTGTCCCAAAATTCACTCATCAACTGGCTGCGGGTAAAAGTCTTTTTAGGGTAAGATAGAAGTTTATAGATTAAATCAAATTCTCGTACAGTCAGAATGATTTCCTCACCATCAACATAAGCACTATGTTCTTCAGCATCTAAAATCAGAGAACCAACAGTAATTTTTTTATCTGAATTGATTTTTGAACGGCGGAGAATTGCTTCAATGCGCATTTTAAGTTCAGGAAGCAGAATTGGTTTTACCATGTAGTCATCAATGCCCGATTCAAAACCTCTTCGCTTCGATTCAAAATCATCTCTAGCAGTTATAAAAATAATTGGAATTTCTGGGAACATTCTGCGGATTTCTTTTGCAAATTCAAAACCATCAATTTCTGGCATCATAACATCCGAAATTATAAGATTAAAATCCGTATCTTCAGTTTTGTCGTATGCGTCATTGGCACTCAGAACACCAATTGCCTCATATCCATTCTGGTTTAAAAAATCACAGACTGTCTGATTTACAGATTTATCATCTTCAACAACAAGAATTTTTATCATCGATTTATCTCCATAATCAGTTTACAATGAAATTGTTAAAAAATTGTTAAACCATATTCAAAATATATGTAGTTTTCACATTGATAACTCCATACAGTTCGAAACTTCAACGCTTTATGATTGTAATATAGCACAGCCTAAAATTTTTATCACTAAAGACATTTCAATTAAATCTTTAACTTTTTACTAGGACAAATGTCGAGTTTTAAATTTTTATTGAGGGGGTAGTACACCCCCTCAAAACGGCGAAGTCAAGGCTTTAAGCGTTAGCGTGCCTTGACTCGACGTATTTTTTGGGTGGCTTTTTGCTTCGCAAAAAAAGCGAGAAATGCATAGCATTTCTCGTCCCGAGTTTGCATTGCAAACTCGCGCTTTTCAGGGTTACGTACGCACTTCGTGCTACCTTCATTCCTTCGCTACGCTTCGGAACTGG
>JALFAW010000070.1 GCA_022773305.1 Spirochaetia bacterium | reverse complement strand
ACGTTACTAAAGGGAATGGAGATAAATTATTAGATATACTACTGACAGCTTCCAAGAAGCTAAAGAGGTCCCTAGCGCCTACGGGGAATTTGTATCGATAAGGGGTACAAATTCCCACTAAGCGCTCGGGACCCCTTGTATAAATAAAAAAAAGGAGTCATAACTCCTTCTTTTTTTATCTGTAATATTCATAATCATTTTCTCGATCCAGTTCAGCTTTTTCGATTAATTCATCTACATCAGGAAGGTTTGAAAATTCCTGATCAATGTCTGGATACGATTTATTAAGGGACGTGTTGTCTTGGAATAACTGGGTATAGATATCTGGATTTTTTGATTTGTTTTGATATTCATCTAAAACCCCTGTGAATAGATTATCTAGTCCGTTTCTGATTAGTTCAACTATTTTGAATTTTTGAATAACACTTGGAATAATATGGTTCATTAAATGCAGATACATGCACTGATAGAGCTTGCCGATTATTTTGAAATTTTCGCTACGCTGTTTTTCTTTTTCTAGTTCTAATTTCAAATTATTGTTTTCGACTTGAAGATTATTCAATGTATTTATTTGGTTTTTCAATTGTTGATTTTGAACAGATATTTCGTCAAATTTATCTATTTTAGATTTGTTTTTTTCTAGTTCAGTACTCAGGCGCTCGTTTTCAAGCACATACGGCTTGTTTTTGATTCGATTAATAGTCTGCTTGCTGATTTCTAAATCAGTATTTAAAGTGCTTTTTTGAGCTTCTAGCGAGGTAATTTGAATCTGTTGATAATTTATTACCTGTTTAATTTGTTCAAATTCGGCTTTTGTAAACCTAACAGACTCTGATTTGTTGATAGGATTTATTTTGATTTCTGGTGCTGGAATATCTGGTAATTCCATTTTTTCGAGTTTATTGTTGGCCTGTCGTTCAACTTCTTTCTGAACACGTTTGAATTGTTCAACATCAGCAATGTGTCGGTTTGAATTGTTCATGTATTCTCTGTCGTATCCTTTTTCACGAACCAGATTTTCAAGACAGGCCATTTGACTGTCTTTCCAATCATTCCAGGTCTTGTATCCCATTTGATTTAGTGCCTTATCATTTGATACGCGTTTTTTAAGGCCTTTTGAATAGGTTGCTACTGGCACATAGTCTATATGCATATGAGGTGTTGTTTCATCGTTATGAATGTATGCACCAACGACCACCAATTGAGGATTATTTTCTTGAAATCGTTTAAGGAATTTTTGAAGAATCTCGTTCGATTCCCAACGAGGAAGCTGTTTGTCTTTATTACCAATCTGAACGACGGCTTCTCGGAATGGTTCTGTTTTTTTATCATGGCAGATTGAGGAATAGTAATCCTTTTTCTGTCGTTCTGGATGTTTTTTAGCAATTTGATTAGCATTATATTCGGCTATGGATTCTCCAAACACTTCGTCATATACCTGACGAATATCTTTGTCTATTAGAATTTTGTTGAATGCAGTTTTAGTTGGATCCACATTTTGAGGAACTTTAGAATTTGTTCTTCTATTGTGATTGAAGTTTCCTTTTGCAGCAGTTGAAAAAGAAGTACTCACACTACTGAGTTTTGATGAAGATGTTTTTCTGTTCCAATTTCTCATAAATTAATCACCTCTGTATGAATCTATTATACAATAGTTTTTGTTACTTTTTTCCAAAAAGTAACTCAATTGGTATTTTGGAGAGACTCCATAATACCTCTTTCGCTCTGCGAGGCTTTTTCTTGTCAAAATTGACAAGATTTTCGTGTTAAAACACGAGTTTTAGCTAAAAAAACAATGAAAAATATCAATATAACATTTATGTGATACATTTTGATTTTAAAAATTAATTAAAATTATTTAAATTTTTAATTTTTTAAAAGTAGACCTTCAAGGTTTAACATACCTTGAAGGTCTACTTTTTCAATTAAATTTTTTCATTTTTTTTGATATTTTTTAAAAATCTCATATTATGATATTTTTGATATAAAAATGTGCAAAAAATATATTGACAATATAACGTCCATATGAGCGGATTTTTAAGATACCAGATTATGTTATAATCTTTTTGTTGCCTAGGCTCACCAACACGAAGGAGGTGAGAACGTGGAATTTGTTTGCAACTTTATAGTTTCTGTCGGAGCAAGTGTGGTCGCCTACTACATTTGCAAGTGGCTTGACGGAAATGACTAGGCAACAAAAGCACAAACGGAGTGGATTGACTACCCACTCTTTTTTTTATGTAAAAAAAAGAAGAACCGAGTGACTAGTTCAGTTCTTCTTAACGTGGCTTTTGTTTGCAACTTTGCCTACTTGAATTATATCATGAACTTTTCAAAAGTAAACGTCCGAGACTTAGCAAAAGCTAAGTACGAGGACACGTACTTATTGACTACCTTTAAATTATATCATGTATTTTAGATCACTAATAGCCTGTGGTTTTTTATTCGTACTTGTTAGAATTATTGTATAAAGAACACTTATAGAATAAAAAAAGGAGCTTCGATACCAATGGAGAGGATAGTGATTAATAATGAAAAATTTTTATAAATGGATCAATAAATGGGAAAATAATTATATAGAAAAAAAGCTAAAAGAATTGGATGAACATCCTGAAAGAAACAAAACAAGTAGTGGAATTTTAGAAGAAACTCTCATATTTTTATTCTTTGCCATCTTTTTTGGATGCATAATTTATTTCATGCCTACAAGATAAAACTATATAAAAGAGGGGGAATTATCCCTCTTTTTTAATTTTACTCTAGCAAAAAAATAACAACTATTTCTCTGAGCATTGCTAGAGTAAAAATAAGCTTGAACACGGAGCTGAATTCGTGTTATATTTTTAATGAAAATAGGGTCAAAAAATGTATTGATAATATAACGTGACCTAGAGGCCTCTAGGCCTTTGATTCTTTTTTGTCCTTTTATGGTTGTTTTAGAAAGGTGTTTAGAACAATGTTAAGTGATGTTATTGAGAAGTATGGTGGAGAGAAGATGGATCCACTGGATGTATATAAAGATATTTTTAGAATTGGAGAAGGATTCATTCAGAAGGAGTATGAAGATAGTGGAAGTTATAAAGCAAATCCAATCGCCTATTATAAGAATGAGAATGAAGATCATGGCCATTTCAGAATTATGTTTGAAGATAAGTTTGAAGATATCTATCGAAATGAGCTTGTTAATGCAGATTTTTGTGTAATGAATGGTTTAACTTACTTTGGTGCAAAATATACATCTGATAGAGCTTCTAAAATGTGTGCAATGATATTTGATATTGATGGTGTTACAGATGATAGTTTGAATAATTTCTTTTATGCTGCATTTAATAAGGAATTTGATTATTATCCATTACCAAATTACGTGGCATTAAGTGGTCATGGGATACATTTATATTATGTTTTTGAAGAACCAGTACCATTGTTCCCTAATTTGAAGCTTCAATTAAAGGAATTTAAATACTCTTTAACTGAAAAAATGTGGAACAAAAACACTTCTGTTGATGAAAAAGTACAAAAACAAGGAATCAATCAGCCTTTTAGAATATTGGGTGGCAAATGTAAAAAGAATGCTCCACTGGATAGAGTGGAAGTGTATAGAGTAAACCAGCATCCAGTTAATATAGAGTATTTGAATCGTTTTGTTCCAACTAAAATTGAGATAGATGAAAAAAAATTATTTAAAGAAAGCAAATTAACACTGGATCAGGCAAAAGAAAAGTATCCGGAATGGTACGAAAATAAGGTTGTAAAGGGTATAAGAAGCTATTGGACAGTAAAACGTGATCTATACGATTGGTGGATCCAGCAAATAAAAAAAGAAGAAAATGGAGCTAGTTATGGCCATAGATATTTTTGTATTATGACGTTGGTGATTTATGGCATAAAATGTGGTTTATCTAAAGATGAGATAAAACAGGATGCAATTGATTTGATACCGTTTCTAAACGGTTTAAATGAAAAAGAACCATTTACAGAGGAAGATATTAAATCAGCTTTAGAGTGTTATGATGAACGATACAATACTTTTCCTTTAAAAGATATCGAGAAAATAACGAATATTCGAATCGAAAGAAATAAACGAAATGGCCGAAAACAAGAACAACATCTTGCTGGTGCTAGAGCAATTCAAGAGATTAATGATAAGTATAATGGTACCAATTGGAGAGATGGAAATGGCAGAAAGCCAAAAAAAGATATAGTTCAAAAATGGCAATTAGAAAATCCTGAAGGAACAAAATATCAATGTGTTAAAGATACAGGTTTATCAAAAAATACAGTTAAAAAATGGTGGAACAATTAATAAAAACAAGATATATTTTATTAAATACAAGCTTGTACAAGCCTTGTACAAGATACTTGTTTAAGGAGGACTCATGGTTTCTATAAGAGATTATGCAAAAATGAATAATGTCTCATATGAGGCAATAAGGCAACAAGTAAAAAGATACGAAGATGAGCTTAATGGACATATTATTAAGCAAAATAGAACACAATTCTTAGATGATGTAGCAGTAGATATTTTAGATCAACACAGGAAAGAAAATCCTGTTGTAATTATCAATCAAGACACTGATTCTAGGTTAAAACAATTAGAAGATGAGAACAAAAATCTGTTAATTAAAGTTGCACAACAGGCAGATAAAATATCTCAATTGAATGAAGATTTAAAAAATAAAATAGAACAAATGACTTCATTAATGCTAGAAAATAAAGAAAAAACGTTCTTATTGGAACAGAAAAAAGACCAGACAGAAGAAATAAATCAATTAAAAGAACAACTAGATCGAGAAAAAAAAGAGCAGTTAAACGAGATAGAAAAGTTAAAAAATGAATTAGAAAAAGAAAAAAATAAAAGTTTTTTTGCACGTTTATTTGGAAAATAAACTCAATTTATTGCGCACAATCCGAGCTTAAATTGCACACTAATTTTGATTTTTTGACACAATAAAATGACAAAAATAAAATTTTTGAGCACTCATTTTTGAAAAATTGAGCACTAAATAAATGCAAAAATAAATTTTTAGATCAACATTTTTAAATTAAAAATGCACTTTAAAAATGAAATTTTGACATAATAAAAAGACGAAAAAATCGTAAAAATGCCATTTTCTTCAAAATTGGCGATTTTAGGTCATTTTTTGGGTTTTAAAAATAGCAAGCAAGGGATTTGTACATACACTGGAATCCCATAAGGGATTTGTACATACAAATTGCTTACGGGACGTGTACATACAATCCGAAAATGTGTTGTACACACATTTTATTTTTTGAGGATTTCATCCCCCAACCCCTTTGTAGGAAAATGTCCTAAGTGTGGCAACAATATTGTATTAAAAAAATCGTTTTATGGTTGTTCAAATTATCCTGAATGTAAGTTTACTTTAGCTGAACATTTTAGAAAGAAAAAACTAACCAAAACGAATGTAAAAGAA
>JALFAW010000030.1 GCA_022773305.1 Spirochaetia bacterium | reverse complement strand
ACTCGTGCAGACTATACGTTCTCTGGTATGACAATCTTACAGCACGAGCCAGCGGCAGCCCCAAAAAAAGTCTTTTTGCCCTGTGTCTCACTCCCTCGCGCCAACTTTTATGAAAATATTTTTTATAATGCGTTTGCCCTGAAGGAATTTATTTGTTAATTCTAGTTACAATAGGATTAAGTAAATAAAAAAAGCCAAATATTTGAATATTTGGCTTAAGCAAGGAGAAAATTATTTTGTAAAAATAAGATTATTCAGTCAAAATTCTAATAACTTCAGCTTTATCTTGAGTATTAAGAATTTCCTGTCGCTTTTCAGGACTCTTGAAAAGTAAACTTACTTCGGCAAGGAATTGTAAATGAGGACCTGTTTTGTTAACAGGAGAAAGTGTCATAATAAAAATACGACAAGGTTCCTGGTCGAGTGAATCAAAATCAACAGGATTATCTGAAATTCCGATACAAGCAACTAAATCTTTTACCGTATCAGTTTTTCCATGAGGAATTGCAATTCCATGTTTCATTCCTGTAGACATCTTACGTTCACGATCTAAAACACATTCACGAGCAGCGTCTTTATCTGTGACTTTTCCTGCTTTGTAAAGTACATCAAGCATTTCGTCTACAATTTCTTCTTTAGTAGTTCCTTTCAAATGAAGGTTGACTGTGTCTGGTGTTAATACTGTTCTCAAATCCATAGTATCTTAATCTTATTTCCACTTTGAGAACTTGTCAAGGAAAAGAATGCCATTTTTTTAAATATTTTAAAGTTTTTTTATGGCTATGTCCTGAAAAAAAGTGGTAGGAAAGTTTGACATTTGTAGAAAAACACTATGTTATAATAATGGACTGTATAGTAGGGATAAACTTGTTTTTACAGGGTAAAATGAAGAAAACTTATAATATTTAAACCAGAAATGGGGTAACAAACATGAAACGGATAATCACAAAAATTAATACTATTTTTTCACCATTGAATCACTTATACGCAGTGGTTCCAAAGCAAGGGCTTGGAAATGTAGTTGGTATTGTTGGTGACAAAGCATTACAGAAGTCAGGTATAAAAAAGGATAATGACTTCGAGTTTTACTTACCCTTACCAAAATTCTTGAAATACATGAAGGATAACCCTTCATTAAATCTCGTTTTAGAAAAATCGTTTTTAGATGAATTATCTGAAAAAGGTGAAACTTATTATTTATTTAAAAGACTGGAAAACGCAGATTTGATTTTATCAGAAATAGAGTGATTCCCTTTTTCCTTATCGCATTTTTCTCTTCTGTTCTGGGATAGCCTATTTTTTATTTCTTTCCTTTCGTCTTCACCTAAATTGCTATAATGTTGTATTATTTCTTTTTCATTATCTGTAAGAGTTGCATCGAGATTTCTTTTCTTTTTGTAGTAAATACTGCATACCAACCTCAGATTTTTTTCAAGGTTGGGACTTCCCAGTTGGTAGTTTTCTAACCTAATAATAATACACGCATACAACTCGTCAAGATTTGTAGGTCTGCATAAAATTATACCACCTATTAAACCACCGATAGAATCTTCCCATAAATGGTTTAGTCTAAAAACTTCTTTAAAAAACTCTTCTGTTAACTTTAACATACATAATTAGTTAATAGGACAAATGTCGAGTTTTGAATTTTTTTATTTTTAGGGTGGCTTTTTGCTTCGCAAAAAAATGCGAGAAATGCATAGCATTTCTCGTCCTGAGTTTGCATTGCAAACTCGCGCTTTTCAGGGTTACGTACGCACTTCGTGCTACCTTCATTCCTTCGCTCCGCTTTGGAACTGGCTTCGCCAGCCCTTACAATCCTTGCCACGGTTTGTAAATCAAATACTCGAAATTGAACCTAATATTTAAACATTACCACTTTATTTCTGGACATAGCCTTTTTTATAAATATGAAATGCACGTGCTAAAAAAACTTGCACACCAATGTACATTTTTGTTTGCACGTGCTGCGAGTTTTGGCACTTATAGAAAACTGAATAATGGAAATCAACTTTTGCCAAAACTCAAAAACAATGATGATTAAAACAAGGTGTGTCCCTGCACGTGCTTTAAAACTTGCACACCAATGTACGTTTTTGTTTGCACGTGCTGCGAGTTATGTGGTTTTAGGAGCTTTGCTCCTAGGAGAAGGGGTAGTGGAAGACACGACAAAGCGGAACAAAAGTCGAATGCGGCTTGTCCGCTTTTGGCTTTTGTGGAGCGACTCGTGGCTGGAGCGAGGGGAAGGCTTTCCCCTCCTTTATGTGTTTTATGTAAGTTTTATGTATGCAGAAAAATTTAGTTGTATCATTATTAAGAAATCATTATAATTGTAGAAAATGTTCTTTTGAACTTTGATTTCTAGAATTGTTTGAGAGGTTGATAAAATGGTTACTTGGGCGAACGCAGACAAACTTGCTTCTTGGAAAAAGTTGTTGTCTTTGAAAGGTATGGTTTCTGTGGCTGAGGAATTGAGTTGTGCACAGGCTGCTGATAGAATTGCAAAGTATTCTATTCCAATGGGCGGAAATTTGACTTATAATTATGCTGCAAAACAGGTTAATGAGCAGATTTTGAAAACTTTTGCTGAACTTGCGGAGGAACAGCAGCTTGTTGATAAATATCAAGAATTGTTGAACGGAGAAATTATCAATACTGGTGAAAAACGTATGGTTTTGCATCAGCTTACTCGTGGTCAGCTTGGTAAAGATGTTATGGCTGATGGTGTGAACAAGCGTGAATTTTATTTGAATGAAGTAAAACGTATCAGTGATTTTGCTAACGATGTTCACTCTGGTAAAATTCTGAACGAAAAAGGTGAAAAATATACTACTGTTTGTCAGATTGGTATTGGTGGTTCTGATTTGGGTCCTCGTGCTATGTATCTTGCTTTGGAAAACTGGGCTAAAAAGAATGGTTCTTTCAAAATGGAGGCTAATTTTATTTCAAATGTTGACCCTGACGATGCTGCTTCTGTTTGTAAGAAACTTGATATTTCTAAAACTATTTTTATTCTTGTGTCAAAATCTGGTACTACGCTTGAAACTTTGACTAATGAATCTTTTGTTAAGGAATTTATTAAAAAAGCTGGTTGTGATGCTTCTAAACACATGATTGCTGTTACTTCTGAAACTTCTCCTTTGGCTCACAATCCTGATTATATGGCTGCTTTCTACATGGATGATTATATTGGTGGTCGTTATTCTTCTACTTCTGGTGTTGGCGGGGCTGTTTTGAGTCTTGCTTTTGGTCCAAAGGTTTTCCAGGAATTTTTGGATGGTGCTGCAGAGGAAGATAAGCTTTCTTTGAATAAGGATATCACAAAGAATCCTGCTTTGATGGACGCTTTGATTGGTGTTTACGAACGAAATGTTCAGGAATATCCTGCTACTGCAATTTTGCCTTATTCTCAGGCTTTGAGTCGTTTTCCTGCTCATTTGCAGCAGCTTGATATGGAAAGTAACGGTAAATCTGTAAACCGTTTTGGTGAAAAGATTGATTATGTTACTGGTCCTGTAATTTTTGGTGAACCTGGAACAAATGGTCAGCATTCTTTCTATCAGCTTTTGCATCAGGGAACTGACATTGTGCCTTTGCAGTTTATTGCATTTAAGGAAAATCAGACTGGCGATGATGTTGTGATTGAAAACTCAACTAGTCAGGTAAAACTTTGTGCAAATGTTACTGCTCAGATTGTGGCTTTTGCTTGTGGTAAGAATGATGAAAATCCTAATAAAAAGTTTGATGGCGGTCGTCCTTCCAGTTTGATTTATGGTGATAATTTGAATCCTAAATCTCTTGGTGCTTTGCTTGCACACTTTGAAAACAAAGTTATGTTCCAGGGATTTATATGGAATGTGAACAGTTTTGACCAGGAAGGTGTTCAGCTTGGTAAAGTTCTTGCAAAAACTGTTCTTTCTGGAAAAATGGAAGGTGCTTTGAAAGCATACGCAAATCTTTTGATTAAATAGTTTTTTTGATTGAATAAATTTTGGGGTGAATTGAGTAGATTTTGCTGGAACTAAATAATTCCGTTTTGTGCCTGGCAAAGTTTATAATATTCACCTTGTTTTGCAATTAAATCGCTGTGAGTTCCTGTTTCGCAGATTGTTTTGTGATTAATCACAGCGATTTTATCTGCATTTTTGATTGTAGAAAGTCTGTGTGCAATGACAATTGTTGTGCGTCCTTTTGAAAGTTCGTCAAATGCTTTTTGAATTTTGATTTCGGTGGCTGTGTCCAAAGCTGATGTTGCTTCGTCTAAAATCAGGATTGGAGGATTTTTGAGGAAACATCGTGCGATTGAAATTCTTTGTTTTTGTCCGCCGCTTAATTTGATGCCGCGTTCTCCAACGATTGTTTCATATCCATCAGGCATATTCATTATATCATCATGAATTTCAGCTCTTTTGGCAGCTAAAATGATTTCCTGTTCTGTTGCATTTGGTTTTGCGTATGCAATGTTTTCGCGAACTGAACCTGCAAATAAAAAAACGTCCTGTTGTACAATTCCAATCTGGTTTCTTAGCGAATTGCGTTTTATTTTCTTTATGTTGATTCCATCCAGCAGAATTTGTCCTTCTGAGATTTCATAAAAGCGTGGAATCAGATTGCAGATTGTAGATTTGCCTCCACCACTTGAACCGACAAGCGCAAATTTTTCTCCGGATTTTACTGTAAAATTGATATCGCTTAAAACCTGAATATTGTTTGCGTATGAAAAATTGACGTGTTCAAAACTGATATTTCCTCTTGATGCAAGAATTTCTACTGCATCCGGGGAATCTGGTTCTTCTGGTTCAGTCTGCATGATTTCTAAAAAGCGTGAAAAACCAGCCATTCCTGTGGAAAACTGTTCAACAAAGTTTGTGAGTTTTCTGATGGGAGCGGTAAAACTTGCAATAAAAAGATTTGCGGCGACTAAATCTGGCAATGTCATTTTGCCTTTCATAATAAAATATCCGCCTGCGGCTAAAACTAGCAGACTTAGTAGATTGTTGCAAAGTTCAATGTTTGAATGAAAAAAAGCCATATATTTGAATCTTATTCTTTTTGCATGACTGTATTTTTTATTCATTGCATCAAAGTTTTTGTTTTCTAATTCTTCGTTTACAAATCCTTTTGTTACTCTGATGCCACTTATGCTTGATTCAAGGTTTGCATTGATTTCGGCTGTGGTTTCTTTGACTTTTTTTGATGTCTTGGAAAGATTTCGTCTTGAAAAAATTACGATGAAAAGGATTATCGGCATGGAGATAATCACAATAATTGCAAGTTCCCAGCGGATTTTTAGCAGGAGAAAAAATGAACCAAAGATTGTTAAAATTGCTATAAAAAAATCTTCTGGACCGTGATGTGCAAGTTCTGTGATTTCAAAAAGGTCTGTAGTTGCACGTGCCATTATTTTTCCAGTTCTGTTTGTGTCATAAAATGAAAAGGGGAGTTTTTCCAGATGTGAAAAAACATCGCGGCGCATATCCTGTTCAATTCTATTTCCAAAGATGTGTCCCCAATAGTTTACAAACCAGTTGCATAACCAGCGTAGAAAATAGCCTCCGCCCAGAATTATAATAAAAAATGTAAAAATGCGAAGATTTCCGTTTGGAATGAGAATGTCCAATGCGTATCGTGAAAACATTGGGAATGCAACGTCTATTGCTGCAATCATGAATGCACATATCATGTCGGCAATGAAAAGTTTCAGATGTGGTTTATAATAACTAAAAAAGATTTTTAAAGGGTTTTCGTGAAAATTCATAAGACATATTATCAAATCAAACGAGATAAATCAAATAAAACGGGGACACACCTGGTTTTTGTTAGACTTAATTTTTTTTCGGGGCGTTGCGGGGTGTCCCCGCAGAGAGGGTAGCGGAAGCAACTTGTTGCTGGAGCGAGGGGGAGACTTCCCCCTCTTTTTTTCCTTTTTATTTTTTCTTGTCTTTTATGCAGAAAAATTGTATATTTTATGTATAAATATGCATAAAAGGTAAATATGAAAGAAAGACAGTCGAGATTAAAAGCTATAAAAAACTTAATAAAAAATAACGTAATAGAAAGCCAGGATGATTTGCTTTCTTTGCTTTTGAAAGAAGGTTTTGAGGTAACACAGGCAACTTTGAGCCGTGATTTAAAACTTTTGAAAGTGGGAAAAATTCCTGACGGGCAAAATGGTTATATGTATGCGCTTCCTGACGAAGGTGAAAACACTGAATCTGAGGCAATTTATGTGCAGGATTTTTTGCGTGGATATATCAGTATTGATTACAGTGGAAATATTGTAGTTATTAAAACTTTTCCTGGTCATGCAAATACAGTTTGCAATGCGATTGACAATTTAAATTTTGAAGAAGTTTTGGGAACTGTTGCGGGTGACAATTGTATGTTTGCGTGTTTGAAAGAAGGTGTTTCTGGGGAAATGTTTTTAAAAAAGTTAAAAAAATATATTCCTGGAATTGAAGATTAAATTGATTTGGGTTAAGTTATAGAAATGAAATTTACTAGTACAAGAAATAAGAATTTATCAGTTGGATTTTCTCAGGCTGTAAAAGAATGTTACCCTTCTGATGGTGGAGTTTTTGTTCCTTCATCTATTGAAGATATGCGCCGCTGGATTTATTATATTAATGAAAATACATCTTTTACATCTATTGCAGGTTCTTTGACTTCTGCTTTGATAAAAGATGAACATTCTCCTATCATTTGTGAAAAAATTGCTACAGATGCATTTAGCTTTAGTCCAAAAATCTCTCAGCTTGAGAATAATCTTTTTTTTATGGATTTGTCTGGTGGATTTACCGGCTGCCACAGAGATTTTGGAGTTTCTTATCTTTGTTCATATCTTGAAACCACTTTGCAATTAACTGGTGGCAATGTGATTTTTCTTGATTATACGCATGGAAATCTAGGTGCAACTTTGGCTTGTGCATTGAGGGGCAAAAAACATATTAAAGCGGTTCTTGTTTATGAGAAAAATCAAGTTCGTGGTCTAGAACAGAATGATTTTGTCTGGAACGGTGGTAATATTTATCCTGTTGAGATGGAAGGCTCGGAAGGAAATATAAAATCTGCTTTATCTCAGGTTTTTGCTGATAAAGAATTTGTGAATGCTTTCAATTTGTCAGTTGCAAATACAACAAACGTATGCCGGCTTTTAGGACAGATTTTTTGTTTTCCATATTCTTTTGCGCAGATTAAAAATAAGACTAATTCTGATATTTATTATGCTGTTGATTCTGGAACTTATGGACTTTTGATGGCGGGATTGTATAGCTGGCGTTTTGCTCTGCCAGTAAGCGGATTTATTATTCCGTCAACTCCATCCTTAACTGTTGATTATTCTGGAAATCCAATAATTCTTGATTCTTTTGTGGATATGAATAAACGCGGAAACTCAAATCCTGCTGTTCCTGCCAATCTTGAAAGACTTGAAGACTTTTTTAGTTCCTACAAAATGATGATGAGAAGTTTTGTTTATCCTGTGCAGATTGATAAAGAAACTCAGGAAAAGGCTTCAAAAGAATTGTATATTAAATATGGTTTGTTTGCAGATGAAAAAACTTCCAAAGCTTATGCAGCACTAAAAGAACGTCGTGATGTTTTAAGTGAGGATGAGTCTTGTGTTGTTCTGACGGCTTTAGATCACCCGAGTCTTTCAAGTGATTATTGCCGCCACGTGGTTGGAGAAGAGCCTTTGATGCCAGATAACATCAAAAAAGCTCAACTCCATGTAAAAACTAGTAAAAAAGTAATAACTAGTGCTTCAGAACTGAAAGAAATCATCAAATTTCTGAACTAATTTTCAGTTTTTTTTGTTTTTCCTTTCTTTTTTGAAGTTGATTCTTTTTTTTCACTTTTTGCTTTAGTTTTCTCAGTTTTGGCTGTGGCAGATTTTTTTGTTTTGTTAACTGGAGCAAATGGTTTTACGAAAAGCTCTGCTTTATATTCTGCTTCGTCTTTTGCTTTGCAGATTGTTCTGTAAAGTTCAAAGACAGATGGCAGTTTTGATTTTTTTGCATTTAACAGCATCTGAGCAAAAACAAGATTCAGGTTTTCTTCGAGCAGTTCTTTGTTGAACCATAATGTTCCGTCAAAATAATTTGCTCCACTTAAGTTCTTTGCAAATTTTCCACGAACAAGGAAATCAATTATTTCAAATGCAACTTTTTTGCAGTTTTTTGGCAGTTTTGATGATTTTCCAAGGGGACTGATTTTGAACAGTTTTTTCAGGGCGTAAGCAAAATCTTTTTGCAAATATGAATTAAGTTTTCTACCAAGATTCCATTTGTCTGCCAGAGAGTTTTGTGAATATTCTGCACAAAGTGCGTCGCAAAGCAAAAGTAATTCCAGTTTTTCATCTTTTTCAATCAAAAGCTTTACAAAATCTTGTGGAATTTCTGTTTTTTCAAGTAATTGCTGAAGGTTTTCCTGATTTTCTTGATTTTCAGAATCAACTTTTAAACAATCTGACTTATTTTTGCCGTCATTTTTTGGAGTTGTAACGTCTGCTTCTGATTTTTGCAAAAGCATTTCATTATGAATCTGAATTAAAATCTTAACTTTATTTTTGAATAATGCAAACTGTTTATCGCTTGAAGCAGGAGTTTTTACGCTGGCATCAAGCAAAGAAAATCTTTGTGCAGTCTGATAGAATGTGATGGCTGCATCTTTTGCATCACTAAGAATTCTGTTGATTTTAGAAACAGAAATCTTTTTTGCCGAATCGTCAGTTTTTTTGATTTCAGTTTTTTGAGTATCTTCGGTTGATGAATCTTCAGATTTTTGTGATGCTTTGCTGCTTTTTTCAATTTCTTTTGCAATCGGGATAAGTGCAGCATTTGCAAATTTTTCCAAATCATCATACAAATCTTTATAAATGATTTCCTGCCATGCTGATTCAATATCTTCACAACCACGGCCAGCCAAAGAATCGCACAGGATTTTAAATCTGTGGTCTGCTTCGTCTGTAACTTCCTGAATATTTATTAAAACTTGATATTCAAAGCCGTTGAGCATTACAAACATGCCTTTTTGACAGATTTCACTTGATTTTCTGATGTACCAGAGTCTGCTTCTGTGTTCCTGGAAGATGCAGTATTTGTTGTCATCGTTTGAAAGACCTAATCCTTCAGAAATACTTCGGGTAACAAGTTTGATTTCATCGCCATTTCCGGTTTTTACAGCATAAGGAGCTGACTGTTTTATCCATCCGGATGCTCTGTCGTATTTGTTATTATAAAAAACAACAGTTCTTTCGCTGCCTGCTCCATTTGAATATGCAAAAACATTTTCGTTTACGTGACCATTTTCCCACAAATCATAAAGCAAGAAATTTTCAACTCCACTGAACAGATATCGTTTTTTCATTAGAGGGAAGATATCGTGCCAGTGCCGGTCTACAAGATACTGACTTGGTTTTTCATCTTTATAAGCTTTTGTATACTCCATACCGTATTTTTCGGTAAATCCTTCGATTTGTCCATGACCAAACATTGGAAGACCTGGCATTGTTATCATCAAGGTGCAGACACCAAAGTATTTATCGCCATCACCGAATTGGGCAATTGCAGTTTCTTCATCAGGATTGTTCATAAAGTTTACATATCGCTTGAGAATCTGCGGGTCAAAATTAATTGTATTTTTGATAGTATCACGATATTTTTGATTTTCCTCTTTTTTGAGCATGTTCATGAAAGCTGAGTTGTAAACACGATGCATTCCAAGAGTTCGAACAAAATATCCTTCCATCATCCAGAAAGCTTCGGCAAGCAAAAGTGTATCAGGACACTCTTTTGCAACACGGTCTACCACTTCACGCCAGAATTCATTTGGAATTGCATCGTTGAATTGAGAAGTTGTCATTGCATATTCTGAGCGGGAATAAATATCTCCTCCGTGTCCTGGTTCCGGATACCAAAGTCGGCGAATACTTTTTTTTGCAAGAACCATTGCAGCATCAAAACGAATAATCGGGAAGTTGCGGGCAACATGAAGAATTTCTTGCATTACAGCTTCTCTTGCCTGAGGATTTAAAAAGTCAATCTGAGCAGTGTCGTTCCAGGGAAGTCCAGTTCCATCATTTCCGTGATAAATATAACGAACATCACCAGTTTGATTATCAACTCGTTTAAAGACTACAGCGCAATCATCTTTGGAATAATAATGATCTTCCAGATAAATGCTTGTGCGTGAATCTTGCGAAAGATTTTCACCAGAGAATGAATAACCTAATGCATCTCGTCGCTGAACAAATAAATCCGGGCGATTCATAACCCAATCGCTGTCCATTCCTGTGTGATTTGGAACCATATCAGAAGCAAGACGAATTCCCCTTTGCCAGAGTCTTTGTCTGAGGTTTGCAAGTGCATCCCATCCGCCAATATTTGAAGCAATATTATAATCATAAAGAGAATAGGCACTGGCAGCAGCTTCAGGATTTCCGCAAATCTGTTTGATGCGTTTGGAAGCTTTTGAGCGTTCCCATAATCCTATGAGCCACAAACCTGTAAATCCTTCATCGCGCAGGCGGTCAAGTTCCGGGTCTGGAATCTGGTCAAGACGAGTAATTGGATATCCGTATTGTTTTGTAAGCTGGTCAAGCCATACAAGAACTGTTTTTGCCATCAAAATAACGTTTGGCATCCATTCACTGTCTGGACTAAATCTTTCGTATTCGTTCATGAGGTTTTCAAATGAATATGGAACCATGTCAGGAAGGTCGCCACCGCCAAATCCTTGCCAACTTGCTTTTTCTTCTTCGCTGATAGCGTCCATTCCAGTCAAAATGCGTTTAAGCCATTCACCAAGGAATTTATCCCAATATTTTTGGATGTATTCGAGCTGACCTTTGAGACTGTCTGGAGAAAATGTAACAGGTTCTCTCATCATTGTGATTAAATCGTGATTGAAAGGACCGAAACTTGATTTTGATTGAGCAAATTTTTGAATGCTTGCCCATGTTTTTGAATAATCTGCATTTTTTTCATCAAGCGCAGTATCGCTGAAAAGCAGGAAAAAAGGTTTGAAGGCAGGATTTTCGTTTGCAAGATGAAGAAGAATCAATTCTTCTAAAGTTTGTTCGCGATTTGAACGTTCTTTTCCAGTTCCTGCATCAACAGCATTTCTCAAAAGATATTCACTTGCTGAACATTTTTCCTGGAATACTTCAACAGGTGGAAATTCTTCTATAAAGTCAAGTAAAAGCTGGTCTATTGCTTTTGGTGTAAACTCAGAATCGAGAGTTGCAAGAAGTTCCTTTGCAAAGTCAGGTTCTTTATCTCGACGGAAAATAAAGCATACATAATGAAGAATTTCATCAATCAATCCCATTGCATTTAATTGTCCAGCTGAAACTTTTTGATTTTTATCTCCTGTTGTCTGCTGAATGTAGTCATTATAAATTGTCTGAAATTCGCGAACATTTTTCATATTTGCAAAAACAACATTTCCGCTGGAAGCAAAAAGTCCTTTATTAAAATTACACAAAGTACGAACTTTTCTGGAAATGTGAAACTCATTGTAAGAAATCTGCATGTTTCCTCCAATAAAAAGTCAATCAAGAAATTACAGTTTCTATTTGACTTTTTATGTACATTCATATTGAAATTCTTGTATCACAAGTTTTCAGTGGAATGCGGTTTAAATAAAAAGTCTGCAACGCAAACTTTTGTAAAATAAAAATCACAGCGTTTAGTGATTTCATGTTACAAATAAATAGGACAAATGTCGAGTTTTAAATTTTCATTTTTTGGGTGGCTTTTTGCTTCGCAAAAAACAGGCTTTTCAGGGTTACGCTATCGCTTCATTCCTTCGCTACGCTTCGGAACTGGCTACGCCAGCCCTTACAATCCTTGCCACTGTTTAAAATTAAAAAACTCGAAATTGAACCAAATAATTATAATCAAATGAGTAAAATCATTCTTTAATTTTTTTTATTAAACTTTCGTCTTGCAAAATGGTTTCAACACTAGCAGGCAGGCGGTAAGTCCAGTTGAATGAAGATACTGTTCCTGGAATGTTGATTCGTTCATCTTTTGCATCAGAAATCCAGTATTTTTCTCCCATATACAAGTAATCCTGCAAAGGACTGATGTTCCACAAACTTGCAGATGAAAAACTTGCATGCATGATTGCGTGAGCAATTTCTGTAGAAAAATCTTTTTGAGCAATTTCCATAGATTTTTGTTCCAAAACAGAATCTGACAAATCAGCTTTGATTCCAAAATAAGCTGGATTTGCAAAAACAAATGCTTTGGCAGAATCTTTTTCATCTTCCCACCATTGTCTGATTGTGGAAGAATCGTGTACAGATGTTGTGGTGACAGAAAGCGGAGTATAGTCTTTGAAATCAACATACGGCTGACCAGGTTTTTCCCAATCTCTGCACCATCGAACAACACGTAATCCTAAAATATCATGTTTTTCCATCACTTTTGGAACACATTCAATATTCACTCCCAAATCTTCTCCGCAAGGAATCATGTCCAAATCTTTTGTGATGGCTGTAAAAATTTCATCTGCTTGTTTTGCCCAGAGTTTTTCATTTTTTGAATTAAGATTTTCAAAAACTCTCAGAAGCTTGTTTTTCTCATCATGATTCAGAGTTTGCCAGGAAGTTGAACGAGAGTAAGTCCAAAGAGGAACATATTTATCTTTAGAGATTTCAAGTAAAGTTCTGTTCGACCAGTATTCTACAAGCACATTTTGAATGCGTCCGATTGCATCCGGGTGACAAAGCCCTGAGAAATCAGTTTCATAAAAAGCTTTGGAACCTTTGATTTCAGGTTTAAAAAGCCACAATTCCTCACTTCCAATCTGATTGCAGAATTTCGAAAGAACTTTGTGTGCCTGTTCGTGATTCCAAGTTATGTCTTCTATTATATGTGTTGGAATATGAGGAAAAGAAATCCATCTGATTCTGTTGTCGTCAAAACCTAAATCATAAAGTTCAGTCTTTTTGATGAATGCAAAAGGTTCTGTGTGACCATTCAAGGCATTTACATCATCACCAGGAATTGCCCATATTCTATAAAAACCGAGAATGTGATCAAGCCTGTATGCATCGTAATATTTTGAAGCAACTTTCAGACGGCCTTTCCACCAGCTGTAGTCAGCATTTTTCAGATTTTTCCAGTTGTAAGTTGGGAAACCCCAGTTTTGACCCAAAGCGTTATCACCGTCGGCAGGAGCTCCTGCTCTGAGATTTTGATTAAAGAATTGAGGATTTGCCCAGGCATCGCAGGAGTCTTCATTCATCAAAATTGGCATATCACCTTTTAAAAGAATTTTTTGACTGTGAACATATTTTACAGCATCGGAAAACTGATTGTCTGCAATCATTTGAAGCCATGCATAGAATAAATGTTCAGTTTTCTTTGATTTATCTTCCCAAAGCTCTAAAATTTCTGTTTCAGATTTTTTCTGGTCTTCTTTTTTCCATTGTTTCCAGGAAGACTGCATATAATCCCATTTGAGAGCCTTGTAAACAGCGTAAGTTTTTACCCATTCGTTGTTTTTTATCCATGTGGAAAGCTGTTTTGAAGGAGTTTTAGATTTGTAATCTTCTGTAGACGAAAAAATCTTCCTAAGTAAATCAATTTTTCCGTTCAAAATTTCATCATAATTGTAGCGGAGACAATATTTGTGATTGTTTAGAAAATTGTCATAATCAGTTTTGAAATTACAGTCGCTTTCATAAAGTTTTTTAAACTCAGCGATTTGATTTATGCGGATATAAATCGGGTGGAGAGCAAACGCGGAAAGTCCACTGTAGGGAGAACTCTGAGTTCCAGTATCATTAACTGGAAGTAACTGAATAAGCGAAAATCCTGCTTTTTTGCAAAAATCAGCAAAAAGTTTTAAATCAGGAAATTCTCCAATAACCGGATTGTCATTTGTAAAAAGAGCTCCAAGAGGAACTGTAACACCATTTAGTTTTTTTCTTTCCATAAATGAAAGTATATCACAAATAAATAAAATTTAAACAAAAATATTGAATTTACAACGTTTGAGATTGAAAAAAAGATAGGGGAAATTTCTTATAGCTGGGAAAGTCATAACAAGATAATAAAACAAGGTCTGCCCCTGCATGTGCTGAATGCTTGCACACCAAAGTACATTTAGTTTGCACATGCTGCGAGTTTTTCTTAACGCTTCGCTAAAAAACTCGGGGGATGCTTTGTTTAAATCTAGGTCTGTCCCCATTTAAACTTAATTTAAGGGGGTTTTAGGGGGATATGCTTTGCATCTCCCCCTAGGAGAAGGGGTAGCGAGCAACAAAGTGCGAGCGAGGGGGAGATTTCCCCCTCATTTATATTTTCTACAATAAATTGTAAAATATGAAAAATTTTATTATTGAAAATCTTTTTTAAATACCATATACTACAAATTTATAGTCTGCAGTGTGAACTTGTGATGTTTACTTTTTTGTAAATTAATTTTTCGCCTGCGTCTTGGAGTTGATAACAAATGATTTCTTTGCTTGCAAAAATTTTTATTAAAGATTCAAAAGATTATGAAAACCAGAGTGTTCGTCAGAAATATGGAATTTTGTGTGGAGCGTTTGGAATATTTTTGAACATTATCTTGTTTCTTTTAAAAATTATTTTTGGAACTATTGCAGCTTCTGTGGCAATGGTAGCAGATGCTTTTAATAACCTTTCTGATGCAGGTTCTTCTTTGATTCAGTTGTTGGGATTTAAACTTTCTGCTAAAAAACCTGATACTGAACATCCTTTCGGGCATGGTCGTCTTGAATACATTTCCGGGTTAATCATTTCTTTTCTGGTTTTATTGATGGGGTTTGAACTCCTGAAAGAATCTATAAATGCGATTAGAAATCCATCTCCTGTGGAAGGCGGACTTTTTCCTGTTATCGTCATGGTTTTTGCTATTCTGATAAAACTTTACATGTATATCTATAATCATTCGATTTCAAAAAAAATTAATTCTGTAGCAATGGAGGCAACTGCAAAAGACAGTCTTGCCGATATGATTTCGAACGTAATTGTTATTATTTCCATTGTTTCTTCAAGATTTACTTCTCTTCCAGTGGATGGCATTGGCGGAATTATTGTTGCCGTTTTGATTATGAAAACCGGGTATGAATCTGCTGTTGAAACAATTGAACCGCTTTTGGGTGCTGCTCCTTCTTGTGATTTTGTGCATGCCATTGAAAAAGAAACAATGGATCATGCGCCTATTTGTGGTGTTCACGATATTGTAGTTCATGATTATGGTCCTGGCAGATTGATGGTGAGTCTTCATGCTGAAGTTCCTGGAAATATGGATGTTTTTGAAATGCACGATGTTATCGACAATGCAGAAGCTGATATCGCTAAAAAATTTAATTGTCATGTTGTGATTCATTCAGACCCTGTTGATTTATCAAATGAACGTCTTATCGAATTGAAAAAAACTGTAAAAGAAGAAATTGCTGCTATCAGTTCAGAATTGATGTTTCACGATGTGAGAATGGTTCCAGGCATCACTCACACAAATCTGATTTTTGATGTTGTTAAGCCTTTTGATTTTAAAATGTCTGATGAAGAATTGAAAAATAAGATTTGCGGGGCGATTAAGCAAAAGTACAATGATGTAAATTGTGTGATTACTATTGATGCGCCTTACGTGTCAAAGTAAAATATTGATACTTTATGCCATTTTCCTCATGATTTTCAATATTGCTTTTTTGCCATTCACAAAAATCAATTTTTGGAAAAAAAGTGTTTCCTTCGTAGTTTTCTTCTATTAAAGTTGCATAGATTGTTGAAGTTTCTTCTATTAATTGATGATAAATTTCGCCACCACCTGCAACCAGCACTTCTTCGTTTTTGTCATAAAAAGAAAATGCCTGGTTTAGATTTTGTGCTAGAAGGCATTTTTCTGGTGCAGTTTTGAGTGTTTTTGAAACGATGATTATTGTGCAGTAGGGAAGTGCGTGTCCTATTTCGTCAAAACTTTTTCGTCCCATTATGATTTTTTTTCCGCTGCAAATCTGTTTAAACCTGTTGCGTTCTGTTGATAAATTCCATGGAATTTTTCCGCACTTTCCTATCACAAAATTTTTATCAAACGCTGCAAGAAAACTGATTTTTTTTGGAAAAGGTTTTGAATTCTTCAAAATTACACTTCTACCTGAACCATTGTTGCTATTTTGTGACTTTGTGTGTTTGCGTAAACACTTCTATTATTTCTGTAAGGATTTTTGAAATTTGTAATCTGTTTTCGCAAAATATCAACATGTACACGTAATAATTCACGATTGATTTCGTTTTGTTTGAGAACTTTTGCCTGCAAATCAGACAGTTCATTCTGGATACGACTGATTTCCTGGTCTTCCTGAGCATCAGTTTTTCCGTTTATGGAGTTGTACATTTTTGTCATTGGAACAATCACTTTTTGCAGATTAGAAAGATTTTGCACAACCTGCTGTTCAATTTCAGTATGGGCAAGAAGTTTTTCAGTATTTTCATCATTGATAGAATCCTGTTGTTTTTCTAAAACTGTCAGATATTCTCTAAATTTATTTCTTTGCTGTTCAAGCAAACTTCTGAATCTTTTGAGTATGGCAACTCTTTCATTAAGTTCTTCCTGTGTAATTTTTTCCATTTTTTCCTCCAGATATAAAACAGGGACAGACCTTGTTTTTTCAAGCATAAAACAGGGACAGACCTCGTTTTTTCTATCCAACAATGTTTACTGCGTTTGGTACTTTTGTGGCAGGTGCGTTTGCTGTACTGTTTGCAATTGTTCGCCAGGCATCAGCTAAATCAGACATCATTTTTAAAACTGAAGATACTTTTTCTTTATCTTGATTTATGTTTGCATTCATAAGTTCTTCATTGAAGAATAGATAAAGTGACATCAAGTTTTTT
>JALFAW010000314.1 GCA_022773305.1 Spirochaetia bacterium | reverse complement strand
TATTCTTCTTTGGGTATGCTTTCAACATTTCCTTTGGATATAATCAAACTTGACATCAGTTTTGTGCAGAATCTTGAAACAAATCAAATTGTAATTGAAAACATTATTAAAATGGCACACAGCATGGGACTTTTTACAATTGCAGAAGGCGTTGAAACCGAAGAGCAGTTTAAAATCTTGCAGAGCTTTGGTTGCGATATGATTCAAGGTTTTTATTTTTCAAGACCACTTAGCATAGATGAATATGAAAAATATTTACGTAAAAATGCATGTACACTTTCAAAAATTAAAACGCCAGTTTTTGATGAAATAATACTTAAAAAATCAAAACTAAATTTAGACGAAATTTCTCTGATTGCAAATTTTTTGCCAGGTGCATTTTTTTCATTTCATCTGGAAAAGGACAATCAAATCATTGGCATAAACAAAGAAATACTTGAACTTTTTGAATGTGACTCAAGCGAAGAATTCAGGATGATTACCGGTAATTGTTTTGACGGAATGGTAGTTCCTGAAGATTTGGATTATATTAAACGGATGTTTTTCGAAAATCAACAGAAATATATGGAAGAAAACAGAGTTTTAGTAGTTGATTTTAGAATAATCACAAAAAATAAGATACAAGTTAAAGTGCGTGATTATATTCGATTTATCGATACAAAAGATTTTGGATTAGTCTGCTCAAATATTCTTTTAGAGATTCCAGAATAGTACTTTTTTTATAATCAAAATATTTTGGGTGGCTTTTTGCTACGCAAAAAACAGGCTATTCGCCCTTCGCTAACGCTCATCCGCTTCCCTCGCTTCGCTCAGTCCAGTGGACTGCTTCGCAGGGGCTACTATCCTTGCCACGGTTTAAACAAAATCATTTAAATGGAGCAATAATATCACCAAAAAACATACAAAACTACTTGCAAAATGTTTAGTTTTACTATACAATTTTACTTATACAATTGACTTTTTTATATTGGAGTTTATTATGACAATTATACCGTTAATTCTAAGTGGTGGCGCAGGTACAAGACTTTGGCCTTTATCATGGGGAAATCATCCTAAACAGTTTTTGCCTCTTATTTCAGAAAAAACAATGATTCAAGAAACCCTTTTACGTTTAACTGGCCTGGATATCGGTAATCCAATTATTTCTTGCGGAGAAAGTCACAGATTTATGGTTGCTCAACAGATAGGAGAAATCTGCGATAAAAAACCAACAATTCTTTTGGAACCAATGGCAAAAAATACAGCTCCTGCAATTGCAGCTGGTTGTTGCGCAGCGTTGAAACAGGATAAAGATGCAGTAGTAGTTGTTCTTCCAAGTGACCATGTTATTGCAGATGTTCCGGCTTTTCAAAAAGCAGTAAAAATTGCAGCAAACTTTGCTTTAAAAGGAAATCTTGTAACTTTTGGAATTGTTCCGACTTTTCCTGCCACTGGTTATGGATACATAAAGTCTGGAAAACAAACAGAAACAGAAGATGAAGCAGCAGTGTTTGATTTAGACAGTTTTGTGGAAAAACCTTGTCTGGAAAAAGCTCAGGAATATCTTGCTTGTGGTGAATATTCCTGGAACAGCGGGATGTTTGTATTTAAGGCCGAAACTTTCCTGGAAGAATTGACGCAATATAATCCTCAGATGGCAAGTCTTTCTATGGAAGCATTTGAAAGAGCCGTTGTGGATACAGATTTTATCCGACTTAATTCTGAAGCTTTTAGTCAGATAAAAGGCGATTCTATTGATTATGCTGTAATGGAAAAAACATCGAAAGGGAAGGTTGTTAAATTAAATGCCGGTTGGGATGATGTTGGTTCATGGAGTGCTTTATACGACATTAGCAAAAAAGACGGAAATATGAACGTGATAAATGGTGATGTTATTTGTCTTGATACTACATCTTCATACATTCGCGGAGGAAAAAGAACTATTGCAACAATTGGACTGGATAATGTTGTAATCGTGGATAGTGATGATTCTATTTTGATTGCTGCAAAAGGAAAAATTCAGGATGTAAAAAAAGTTGCCGAAGAAATGAAAAAACGAGGTTGTTGATTTAAATTTAATCTTCGAAATCGTCTTCAGAGTCATCAAAATCTTCCTGGTCAATGAACAGACACATCAGTTCTTCCAGTTTTTCGCATTGTGCCAGAACGATTTTGCGTTGTTTAGGCTCTGTTGGAATGATATAATTTGAATAATAGTCTTCTATATATTCATAGATTCTGGTGATTTGGTCATCATCACACTCAGCAAGGTCATCAATACTATGGATTTTTTGAAGAAGTTCTTTCAGTTCTTTAATACTGAAATCTATATCTTCCTGGACTTCCTGGTAGTCTTTGTAAGTTTTACTGTTGATATAGGAAGCATTGTCTTCTGTATCTGCAAGAATGTTTTTGAAAGTAGAAATTAAAAAACGGTCAAGTTCTTTGTCTGTCATACGTTTCCTCAAAAACATTATAGTTTTTTTAACTAGATTTGTCATTAACAGGGTGATTTTTTACTGTTTGGTAAATATATTTTAAGTGCAGAATTCTTTCCTGCAGAATAGGTGAATTATGGAATTTGGTTTTGTAAAAATTGCTTGTGCAAGTCCTGCTTTAAAAGTTGCAGATTGTGATTATAATGTCTGTAATATTATAGAAGAATTTAGAAAATCTGTTGAAAGAGGCGCTGAAATAGTAGTTTTTCCAGAACTTTCTGTGACTGGTTACACTTGTGGCGACCTTTTTTTTCAGCAAAGTTTATTGCAGTCAGCTGAAAAAAATCTTGTGCGCATTATTGAAGCTTCAAAAAGTACAAAATCTCTTTTGTTTGTGGGAATTCCAGTGGGCAGAACAGAAGGCATCTATAATTGTGCAGCTGCTATTTTGAACGGAAAACTTTTGGCTGTCATTGCAAAATCTTATTTGCCAAATTACGGCGAATTTTATGAAAGACGTCAGTTTACTCCGTTTGAGCAGACACAAAATACTTTGTTCATAGATTTTGCAGGATTTAAAAATGTTCCTTTTGGCACAAACATTCTGTTTAAAGACATTAATCAAAAAAGTCTTGTGATTGGTTGTGAACTGTGCGAAGATTTGTGGGTTCCAGTTCCACCTTCGAGCAGGCATATTCTTGCTGGAGCAACTTTGATAGTAAATCTTTCCTGTGGAAATGAAATTATCGGCAAAGCTGATTACAGACGAAATCTTGTAAAATCGCATTCTGCACGCTCAATTTGTGCTTATGCCTATGCAAATGGTGGAAAAGATGAATCTACACAAGATATGGTTTTTGCAGGTCATAATCTGATTGCTGAAAACGGTACTTTGCTTGCACAGTCTGAACTTTTTTCTGGTGAAACCATTTTTGCTGATGTAGATATTGAAAGAATTTGTCAGGAGCGGCGACACATCGGTTCGTTTGGTTTTTCAGCAAATCATAATACATTTTCAAAAGATTATGTTTTTATCGATTTAGAAATCTCAAATCCAAAAGCAGAATTTCAACGTTTTGTAGATTCCCATCCTTTTGTTCCTTCTGATAAACAAAAAAGAAGTGAACGCTGTCTGGAAGTTATTTCTCTTCAGGCTCAAGGACTTGCAAAACGTCTCAGACATATAAACTGCCAGTCAGCTGTAATTGGGCTTTCTGGGGGACTTGATTCCACTTTGGCTTTGCTGATTACTTGCAGAGCTTTTGATTTAACTGGAATTCCACGAAAAAAAATCACTGCAATAACAATGCCGTGTTTTGGTACAACAGACAGAACTTACAATAATGCCTGCAAACTTGCAAAAGAGTGTGGTGCAACTTTGAAAGAAATCAAAATTGCTCAGGCTGTGCGCCAACATTTTATGGATTTGGAACATGATGAAAATATTCATGATGTAACGTATGAAAATTGTCAGGCGAGAGAGCGTACACAAATTCTTATGGATTATGCAAATAAAACAAACGGCATTGTGATTGGTACAGGAGATTTATCGGAACTGGCGCTAGGTTGGTGCACTTATAACGGTGATCACATGTCCATGTATGGAGTAAATTCTTCTATTCCGAAGACACTCGTCCGTTATCTTGTAGAATGGTTTGCACAGGAATCAAAAGGCTCATTGCTTTCAGAAACTCTTTTTGATATTCTTGATACTCCAGTTTCGCCAGAACTATTACCACCTTCAAATGGTCAAATTTCGCAAGTAACTGAAGATTTAGTTGGTCCTTACGAACTGCATGACTTTGTGCTATATCATGTACTGCGCTTTGGTTTTTCACCATCCAAGATTTTCTTCCTGTCACAAAAAGCAGATTTACCTTACGATGATAAAACAAAACTCAAGTGGCTCAAAATTTTTTATAAAAGATTCTTTTCTCAACAGTTTAAACGCAGTTGCATGCCTGATGGTGCCAAAGTGGGAACTGTAAATCTTTCTCCGCGTGGTGACTGGCGCATGCCAAGTGACGCAAGTGCAGAAATCTGGCTAAAAGAAGTTGACGAAATGAATTTATAGGTTCAATTTCGAGTTTTTTAAATTTAAACAGTGGCAAGGATTGTAAGGGCTGGCGTAGCCTGTTCCGATGCGTAGCGAAGGAATGAAGGTAGCACGAAGTGCGTACGGAACCCTAAAAAGCGCGAGTTTGCGATGCAAACTCGGGATGAGAAATGCATAGCATTTTTCGCTTTTTTTGCGAAGCAAAAAGCCACCCAAAGAATAAAAAATTTAAAACTCGACATTTGTCTTATAGTAAAATATGTTTACAACAAAATAGAAAAGACACAGTCACCGGCTCGTTCAATTTTCTTAATCATGTCGATGTATTGAAGTTCAGATTTTACATCACCGCCGTTTTCAATGCGTTTACGTGATGCTTTTTTGTAATCCTTTTTCATATCGTCTATTTTTTGTTCAAATTTATTCAGGCTATTTTGTTCATCTTGCGAAAGTTCTTTTTGATTAAAACTGAGCGTAAAAAATGTAATGATTTGTTCAAAAAATACACGTACAAGTTCAAGATATTCAGATAATTCTTTGATTCGTTTTTCAGAATACATTTTTTCTGATTTATTTAGGTATTTTTCAAGAGTGTGCATTATCGAACAACATTCATCACTCAAATTTTCAAGTGCTTCTGTAATGTGCATCAGTTTGGAAAAAAGTTTTCTGTCATGGTTATTTGCGGTAGGCAGACGGTAACATTTTTGTAGAAAATCAGTAATCGATTCATCCATTTCATCAATATAATTTTCCAGATTTTCGATTATGACAGTTTGTTCTTCAGCTTTATCTTTCTGAATAAAGGAATTCATAATTCTGTCAAACATTTCCATTACTTTTGCAGACATTTTGGAAATCTCTCTTTGAATTTGCATACCATAAATATCTGCACTTGCATGCGAAAACGGTAAAATCGCAGGAATCTTGTAATGTAAATCGTCATGTTCAGATGAATCTAAAATCACTTTGCGCGAAATTGAAGCAATTTGATTAACAAACGGCAGGAAAATAATTGTAGCACAAATATTAAATATAGTGTGGAGCATAGAAATGTGAGTTGTAATGTTTTGATTTGGAGCACCAGGCACAATCAAATCGATAAGATTTAAAAATGGTTTAAAAAAACACAAAGCAAGGAGTGTTCCTGTCAGATTAAATGCAACGTGTACAAAAGCGGTTCTTCTGGCATTTGTGGAAGCGTTTATTGAAGACATAATTGCGTCAATTGTAGAACCGATGTTACTTCCCAAAATGATAGCTGCACTTAATTCCCAGCTCAAAGAATTGTTTGCCGCCATAGTCAAAACAATTGCAGTCATGGCAGAAGAAGAATGAATCAAAGCCGTTACAAGGATTCCAATCAAAACACCTGTCAGAATTCCAAAAACACCCCAGTTTGAAATTGCAGCTAGAATCCTTGTAGTTTGACCTTCAATAGCAAGACTTTCTTTTAAAAGCCCAAGTCCCATAAAAAGTAGGGCAAACCCCATGAAACAATCAGCAAAATTATGGATTTTGAATTTTTTGAAATATTTTAAGATAAAACCGAAACCAAAAAGAGGAACTGCAGCTGCACTTATAGAAAAACTAAAACCAAAAAGCGAAACTATCCAGGCAGTAACGGTTGTTCCGATATTGGCACCAAAAATAACACCTATTGCTTGTTCAAGAGTTAGAATCTCCGCATTTACAAAACTAACTACCATTACAGTTGTGGCACCGCTAGACTGAATGACAGCAGTCACCCCAATTCCTGTCAACACTGCTTTTATTCTGTTTCCAGTGATTTTGGACAAAAGTTTTTGCAGACCACTTCCAGCGCCTTTTTGAATTCCGTTCGAAAGCATATTCATGCCAAAAAGTAATAAACATAAAGAACCTGCAAATCCAAATAATTGACCAAAAAAATTTATAATCATACTATAAATATGAGTGATTTTTGATAAAAAGAAAATAAGAAAATGTTAAATTTATGTAAAATTTATAACTGGTTCAGTTTCGAGTATTTGATTTACAAACCGTGGCAAGGATTGTAAGGGCTGGCGTAGCCAGTTCCGAAGCGGAGCGAAGGAATGGAGGCGCTTTTGCGCTGGAACCCTGAAAAGCCTGATTTTTGCGAAGCAAAAAGCCACCCTAAAAATAAAAAAATTCAAAACTCGTCATTTGTCCTTATAGAAATTTATGGAGAATGAATCGAGTTCAGCATAAAAAACTTCTTTTATCACGAAAATGCAACTATAGGTAAAAACGTAACTTATCCGGAACTTTGGCTTCGATATGATGTGCGTAACAGTGGAGTTGAACTTTCTACCTCGTGGTATGACTTGATAATGTTACATATGAAAATTATCTATAACTTCAAAAAACTCCCATATTTAAAATCTCTTGACGATTTTTCCACATTTTTGCGATTTTTTTTTACAAAACACAAAAAAAATACTAATACCTATTGACATAGTAGGTAATAAACGGTATCTTCATATACATTAAAAAACAATGCCAATAACGCAGTGTTTTCAATTTTTCTTTTTTATAGGAGTATTTATGAAAAAAATCGCTATTGTTTTGGCTGCTTTATTTGCAGCAACAACTGTTTTCGCTCAGACTGTTATAAAAGTTGGAGCAACACCTGAACCTCATGCTGACATTTTAAATCTCATCAAAGACGATTTAAAAGCTGAAGGGGTAGAGCTTAAAGTAATCGAATTCACAGACTACGTAACTCCAAATGAAGCTGTAGAATCTGGCGAAATCGATGCAAACTATTTCCAGCACATTCCATATCTTGAATCATTCAATGCTGAACGTGGATATCACCTTGTAAATGCCGCTGGAATCCATGTTGAACCATTCGCTTTGTATTCAAAAAAATACAAATCAATCAAAGATCTCAAAAAGAAAGCAAAGATTGCAATTCCAAATGACCCAACAAACGAAGGTCGTGCACTTTTACTTTTGCAGGAAGCAGGACTCATCACTTTGGATCCAAAAGCTGGCATTACAGCAACAGTTCAGGACATTACATCAAATCCAAAAAAATTGAAGTTCAGCGAAATCGAAGCAGCTTCTTTACCACGTGTACTTGCAGATGTTGACGCAGCCGTTATCAATGGAAACTATGCTATTCCAGCTGGACTTTCGGCAGCAAAAGACGGACTTTTTGTAGAAGGTTCTTCTTCACCTTATGTAAATGTACTTTGTGTAAAAGAAGGCAACGAAAATTTGCCAGCAGTTCAGGCTGTAATCAAAGCTCTGAAAAGCGACAAAGTTAAAAACTATATATCTGAAAAATATCCTAACGGCGAAGTTGTTGCAGTATTCTAGTCCTAAAGCATATTTTTCTGCTATATAACTAGCAAAATTTCAATTTTTTTGATATAATCGGGCAGATTTCCGAGATTTTTCGCGGATTTCTGCCTTTTTTTATATTTTTTGGGGTTCCGGCTAAAGCCGTCGCTATGTCCGCACTTCGCCGACTAACCGCGGCTCATCCCTCGTAAACTTCGTTTTACTTCGGGACTGCTTCGCAGGTGCTCCCAGCGCTAACCCAAAATACATCAAAAATATATTCAGGAATTAAAATGACATATTTTACAAGCGATTATGTAAATGGAGCAGCTCCAGAAGTTTTAAATCACCTTTTAGAAACAAATTCAAAAAATTTGACAGGCTATGGCAGCGATGACTATTGCGAAATTGCAATTTCAAAAATCAAAAAAGCCTGCAATAAACCAGATGCCGATGTTTATTTTCTTACAGGCGGCACTCAGACAAATCAAATTGTAATCAGCACTGTATTAAAACCTTTTGAAGGTGTAATTGCTGCAAACACTGGTCATGTTAGCGGACACGAAGCTGGCGCTATCGAGTTTTCAGGTCATAAAGTTCTTCAAATTTCACATAAAGATGGAAAACTATCAAATATTTCCATAGAAAACCTTATAAAAGATTTTTATAATGACAGAAATCATGAACACATGGTTTTTCCAGGAATGGTTTACATTTCATTACCAACAGAATATGGAACATTGTATTCAAAAAATGAACTTCAAAATATTTATCAAGTCTGTCAGAAATATAACATTTTTCTTTACATTGACGGTGCAAGACTTGGTTATGCTCTTGCGAGTTCACAAAACGATTTGAGTTTGAGCGATATCGCAAATCTTTGCGATGCATTTTATATCGGTGGAACAAAAGTTGGTGCTTTGTGTGGTGAAGCTCTTATTTTTACAAAGAATCGATTTGAAACACCTGCTCATTTTATCACTCAAATCAAGCAACACGGAGCACTTCTTGCAAAAGGAAGACTTTTAGGAGTGCAGTTTGATGCTCTTTTTACTGATAATCTGTACTATAAAGTAGGTGAACATGGCATTTTGATGGCAGAAAAACTTAAAAATATTTTCAAAACCAAAGGCTTTAGGTTTTATCTTGAATCACCAACAAATCAACAGTTTATTATCCTTGAAAATTCCAAAATGGAAGAACTTTCAAAGACAATTGCATTCAGTTTTTGGGAAAAATATGATGAAAATCACACTGTTGTTCGCTTTGCAACAAGCTGGTCAACAACTCAACAAGATTTGGAAGAATTAGAAAAAGCTCTTTAACATTTTGTTAAATCTTTTATGACTTCTGCTGCAATCATCAATCCTGCAACTGACGGTACAAAGGCGCAACTTGCAGGAGCAAATGCATTTCCTTTTTTTTCAGAATCACAATCATAAGCTGGATTTATCGGTTTTTCCCTAGAAAAAAGTACTTTTACATCTGTTATTTTTCTTTTTTTACATTCCTGTCGCATAACTCTTGCAAGGGGACAAACCTCGGTTTTTGAAATATCACAAATTTCAAATAGGGTAGGATTCAATTTATTTCCGGTTCCCATGCATGAAATAATCTTAGTTCCTGCATTTTTTGCCTGAACAATCAATTGAAGTTTTGCGGTCACTGTGTCTACAGCGTCAATTATGTAATCGTATTTAGTAAAATCAAACAAATCTTGAGTTTCAGGCAGATAAAAACACTTAAAACAATTCACATGAGCATTTGGATTTATATCTAAAATACGAGCTTTCATTACATCAACTTTGTATTTTCCTATTGTTGAATGAGTTGCTATAATCTGTCTGTTTATGTTTGTAAGAGAAACAGTATCATTGTCAATTATATCGATTTTTTGAATTCCGCTTCTCACAAGAGCTTCCACAACATAACCACCGACACCTCCAATTCCAAAAACTGCCACATGAGCATTTTGAATTTTTTCAAAGTTCTCGTGTCCAAACAAACTTTTAGTTCTGGTAAACTCAGTTAATTGATTTTCCATTTTTTATAAGTCCTTCAAAAACAATAATAGGTAGACAGTAAAATAATACTGTCACACAAAACCTTTATTTACAATACGTTATTTTAGTAATTACAATATATACTTTTAGTTATAATAATGCATGTTCTGTCTACCAATCCCCAATCTTTCCAACATACATCATCCATTTAATTCAAGTGTGTCCCTGTTTCTTTCGGGGTTCAAAATTACTCAGTTCCCTCAATCTTCATGCAGATTTTTCCTTTAATCTTTGGCAGCTGGATTCTGTATTTTTGAGCTAGTGCTGGTCCGCATGAATTCGAACCCACTCCCGCCATCTGATAATCTACACACAAAATCGAAAAACCTGATTTTTCTAGTTCAAAATTATGCCTTTTTGTAAATAATTCTTCCTGAGTATATTCCGAAGCGTTAAAACTAATATGTCTTATTCCATCTTCTTTACCTAACTCTTGAATCTTTTTTCCTGTAAAAGTTAGTTTTGTTTCAGCATCACAGATTGAAACATATCTGCAATCATAATGAGAAGAATTTTCTTGTGGCTTGATATAAGGTTCGAACATATCCTCCACTTTTGATGAAAATTTTCCGATGTAACAAGCTTGATGTTTATCCGCATAACTTTCTCCAGGACCATACCCAAAATAGTTTACATTCGAAAAGTTTTTATCCAAAAAAAGTCTCAAGCCTATTCTTGGCAGAAAAGTGAGTTTTCGAGTTGCAGTAAAATCAAACTCCACAGAAAGATTTCCGTCATCAAAAATTGTATAAACTGCACTTCCATATAAAAATGGCTGGTTTATATTCCATCCAAACGCTTGATTTACTAGAATTCTTGTTTTTCCTTCAAGTATTTCAAGTTTTGTTGAATATATTTTTGTGTCATAATCATGAAGATGCGCTCTAAACCAGTCTCCTCGTTGCGAATCGTTATCAATTGGAGCACGCATAAAATTGAATTTTAACGGTTTTTGAAGAATTTCTTTTGATTTTTCAGCATTTTCTGTTTTCTTCTGCACTTTTATAGAAGAAATTTCACCTGTTCTTCGATTGAATTCATATAAAACTGAAGAACCTGCTGAGGATTGATTATTGGTAGACAGAATATTCCATTTTAAACCATTTTCTGTCGACCAAATCTTTTTACTATTTGATAAGCTTTCTGTTAGTTCTTCATTTTCAATCTGATAACTCTTTTTTACAAACTCGAAAAGTTCCATCATCTCTTTTCGAGCGGAATTCTGTCTACCATTTTCATCCCGTTTAGCAGGTAAAAACTCTTGTTGACCTTTCAAAAACGGCATGAAATCTGCATTTTTTAGAATTTCAGCTTCCAAATCATCATCTTTTTTGTTTTTTATTTTTATCTGGTCAAAACAAACCTCAAATCCCTTTTTGCACCAAATCTTATCTTCTTTTTCAGTGAAAATAAAGCGAACAAATATTTCTTCATCATCTTTTTTATGCGAATCCAAAATATCAGAAATCTCTGGAATTTGCAGTTTTACGTGAGAAAATGGCGGAATTTCAGGTAAATTAACGGTTTTTTTATCAAAAATATCACCATTTACCGAAATTTCGTAATCACAATCATATAATTCCTGCAAATCTCTGAAAGCAAGAAGATTCCAAAACTCAAACTCCCCTGCTTTGTCTGTTTTTGCAACACGTACTGGGCGGTAAACCTGTTTTGCTTCTTTTAAACCTGTGTGAACCCTTCTGTCAGGATAAACAAGTCCATCACAACAGAAATTTCCGTCATTATGCCGTTCAGCCCAGTCTCCGCCATAACCGAATTTCCCAGAAGCAAGAGGAACACTGTGATCACACCATTCCCATATAAATCCACCACAAAAACGTTCAGAACTGTGAATCACTTTATGATAATCTTCCAAATCGCCAGGTCCATTTCCCATTGCATGACAATATTCGCACAAAACAAAAGGACGATGCTCATTTTTATCTTCTGACATTTTTTTCCAGTCTTGAACAGAAGGATACATTCGAGAAACTACATCAAAAATTTCATCACTTGTATCATCCTGCTTATGAACACTTTCATAATGCAAAAGCCTGGTATCGTCAAAATTTTTTATCCATTTTGCTGCTTCTACAAAATTTGTGCCGAGTCCGCTTTCATTTCCCATTGACCAAAAAATAACACACGGACGGTTAATATCGCGTTTTACAAGAAGCTGTTCTCTGTCTAAAACTGACCTTGTAAAAATCGGAGAACTGGCCATGAGGGCAATGCCAGAATAATCTGACCAGTCCCAGTTAAATGTATTATTAACGTCAACACTTCCGTGCATTTCAATATCACATTCATCAATAACGTAAAATCCATATTTATCACAAAGTTTGTAGAAAATCGGAGCATTTGGATAATGCGAAGTGCGAATTGCATTTATATTATGCTGTTTCATCAGGCACAAATCCATTTCAAGCTGTGAAATGTTCGCTGCATAACCCGTGTCTGGATAACTGTCGTGGCGGTTCACTCCCCTAAACTTCACCGGCTGATTATTGATTTTAAGAACACCATTTTCTACAGAAATTTTTCTAAAACCTACAAATTCACCGATTAATTCGTTTTCAGTTTCTATTATAAGTTTATACAAAATAGGATTTTCAGCCGACCAAGTTTTGACATTTTCTATCTTTTGGACGATTTTTTCACCATTTTTTGCAATTCCGCTACAAATTTCTTTGTCATTATCATCAAAAAGAATATATTTTCCATCAATTCCATTGAGTGTCAATTCTAAATCCCAATGCTTTAGGTTATTCTTCCCTACTTTTGATGATAATTCTGTTGCATCGTTGTTTGATTTTTCGTCAGAATCATCCTGGTGACAGATAGTTTTTACACGAAAATCTTGAAGATGATTGTAAGGTCGGGACAACATAAAAACATCTCGGAAAATTCCATTCAATCTGATTTTATCCTGATCTTCGAGGTATGTCCCGAAACACCACTTTAAAACAGCAACTGTTATAGTATTCTCTCCTTCAGAAAGAAGAGCTGTAATGTCAAATTCACTTGTACTGTGCGAAACTTCTGAAAAACCTGCAAATTTTCCATTAACATAAAGATAAAGACAACTATCAACGCCTTCAAAACAAATAATCCGCTGATTTCCATCTGGTTTATAATCATATTTTCTTTGATAAATTCCAACAGGTGTTTCATCTGGAACAAAAGGCGGGTTATACATTATCGGATAGTTTATGTTTGTGTATTGTGGTTTGTCATAACCAAAAAGCTGCCAGCAAGAAGGGACTGGGATTTTTTCTGAAAAAGGAGTTGAAATAAAATCATCTTCCAAATCTATTATGCTAGGATAATATTTAAAATCCCAATCTCCGTTTAATAATTCAAAACAAGATGATTTTTCGCGTTCATCAAAAGGATTTTGATTTTTTGCAAACGGAATAAAATAACAGTGAGGTGGCAAGACATTTACATGGAAAACTTTATCATTTTCATGATAAATCATAAAACTTTTTGGAGAGTCTTTTCTAGAAATCTGTGATAAATTCATAATAATCTTATGATAACGTTGCAACGGTTTAGTTGTCAATGGAAAATTATAAAACAGGGACAAACCTTGAATAAAAGACCTCTCTTCCCTTGAGTTTTTTAGCGGAGCGTTAAAAAAAACTCACAGCACGTGCAAACATAATGTTCGTTGGTGTGAAAGCTATCAGCACGTGCAGGGACAGACCTTGATTATAAAACCACGCGTTCGCTGAGTTTTTTAGCGAAGCGTTAAGAAAAACTCAAGGCTCGTGCAAACTAAGCTTACATTGGTATTCAAGTTTTAAGCACGAGCCAGGGACAGACCTTGAATAAAAGACCTCTCTTCTCTTGAGTTTTTTAGCGGAGCGTTAAAAAAAACTCACAGCACGTGCAAACATAATGTTCGTTGGTGTGAAAGCTATCAGCACGTGCAAACTTTTATTGGAAACACATTTTTTTTGAAGATTGATACAACAAAGGTACATCTTATAAACTTTGGAAATAAACGTACCTTTGTTGTTATTGATTTTTATACTATTTTTTATTTATTAAAGACAATCTTTGCAAAACTTTCAAAACCATCGTACCAAATATTAAAGTCATGTCCACCTGGTTTTGTAACCCATTCAAAGTTCTTTCCTTCTACAAATTTGTCACAAAGTGTTGTAAGTTTTTTTGTAGCTGCAGTTGCAGAGGCTAAAGCAGTACCATCTTCTGTTCCACAAATGTTATAGAAGTAATTAACTTCATAATCAGCAAATTTTTCTTTTATATTAGCTGCTGTTGTTGACGCTTCGTATGAGGTTGGAGCCGCAGAAAATGCACCGAACCAACTAATAATATCAAGACATTCATTTATACCAATGTTGATTGTCTGCATACCACCCATTGAAAGACCAGCCATTGCTCTATCATTTCTGTCAGTAGAGGCATTAAATTCTTTTTCTATGTATGGAATTAAATCATTACGTAATTCTGAACCAAATGAATAGAAAGCATTCTTATTGTCAAAACTACAATTTGTAAAATTTTTATTTGAACGACCATTTGGAGTTACTACGATAAACGGTTTGACTTCGCCTTCAGCAATTTTTTTATCCAAGTATTTTTTGATTCTTGAAGAATTATTTGTCATGCCCCATTCACTTTCATTTCCTCCAACACCGTGCATAAGATAAAGCACTGGATATTTTTTTGAAGTATCAGATTTATCAAATCCAGCTGGAAGATAAACATAAGCAGGTTTTTGAGTTGCTTCCGTTCCTCCATTTTCATAATCTTTTGATGCGTAAGAAATTTTCATTACTTCACCACGCTGTTCATCTGTGAGACCATCGTCTTCAGGTTTATCTACTGCGCCAGACTTTTTCGTGAGTTTAATAGATTTAATAGTCATTTTACACTCATCCGATTCATCATTTCCCGATTTATACGTATTAAGTTTTATACAGATTCCTACAAAATTACCAGTATTAGAGGAATCAATTGTATATTTATAAATTTGTGTACCACTTTTATTATTACTTCCAAAATACTTAAGAGTAGTTGCACCATTCCAAAAATTTCCGCCTTCTGCAACAAGATTTAAGCACCACTGTGGATTTTTTGCACTAGAATTCCATTTTCCTTCAACTGTTTCGTAATCAAATTCAACTTCAAGTGATTCATAATTCTCAAGATTAATAACAGATTTATCTTCTTTAATATAAAATATATACCCCCCCCCCTGAATATTTAGCTGACGCATTGTAAGTAATTGAACCATCACTATTTGTTTGTAATTGACTTACGGAACCTTTATCCATTACTGTGTCGTTATTCATTTTAACTTTAATAATGTTTTCGTTACCCTCATTTTCATTACCTCCCGTTCTATCAGAACCATTATTACACCCTATCATAGAAAGAGTAGCGACAGAGCATAATGCTAAAATTACTTTTTTTAGTTTCATTTTGTACCTCTTTTTTAATATTTTTATATTAAATATCGATTTTTCATCGTTATTTAACAGATTATAATTGTAAATTTACTTATTCAAAAAAGATATAGGGATTTTTTTGTATTATTCAAGTAATAATGATATAATCAGTGAATGTACTTTTTTGATTTTCATTCTCATTTGGATTGGTATAAAAACGACAAACAAAACAGCTTATTATCTAGCAATTCATCTGCTTTAATTAATCAAAGATTTTATGATTCTGCATATTATGCGGACCTTCTCTCGCAACTTGAAAACTTTTCTGGAACAATCATTTCTGCTTCATGCAATGAAGAGTCATTTTATGAAAACCTAAAAATTTGTGAAAAAGCTAAAGCTTTGGGTATTTTTTATAATACAAATAATTTGCCCAAAATAATTCCAACTTTTGGAATTCATCCTAAAGACGTTTTAAAATGTTCAAAGAATTTGCATGAATATGACAAGTTATGCGAACAATCAAAAATAATTGGTGAAATCGGTATGGATTTTTGTTGGTACAAAGAGGCAGACAGTGAACAGCAGGAGAAAGTTTTACGATTTTTTTTGGAACATTGCCATAATCAAAAAAAATATTGTGTAATTCATACAAAAGATGCCGAAATGCAGATTTGTAATATATTAACCGAATATCCAAATGCAAAACCAATAATTCATTGGTACGATGGACCTGAGAAAGTGTATAAAGAATTTATCAAACGTGGTTATATGCAGACTTTTGGTTGTGAAACAATTCGTTCCAAACATATTCAATCTCTTCTTTTAGAAACTCCTCACAATCTGATTTTGGCAGAAACAGACAATCCTACAGCAGAAACATGGCTCGGCGGAACAAATAACTCTGTTTTTTTAATAGAAGATATCTATCAGAATATTTCAAAAATATTGAATATGCATTTTGAAGATTGCTTTGAAATGATTAACAACAACTCAAAACGTGTTTTAATTGAAAGTGGTTTTAATTGTTTTAATTGAATTTAAATCTTGAAAAAGTTATAAAACTAACCAGCATTTATTTTATGGAGCAAGATTTTTTATATTGGTTAGTTATAACTAACTATTTTAATAAGATTATAGTGAATTTCTAAATATTTTGTCAAGTAATTAGTATGTACTAACATATAATTTTGTCTTTTTTATCTTGCAATCACTTAATAGGTTCACTTTCAAGTTTTTTAATTTTAAACAGTGGCAAGGATTGTAAGGGCTGGCGTAGCCAGTTCCGAAGCGTAGCGAAGGAATGAAGGTAGCACGAAGTGCGTACGGAACCCTAAAAAGCGCGAGTTTGCAAGGCAAACTCGGAACGAGAA
>JALFAW010000227.1 GCA_022773305.1 Spirochaetia bacterium | reverse complement strand
GATTGTAAGGGCTGGCGAAGCCAGTTCCGAAGCGGAGCGAAGGAATGAAGGTAGCACGAAGTGCGTACGGAACCCTAAAAAGCGCGAGTTTGCGATGCAAACTCGGGACGAGAAATGCTAAGCATTTCTCGCTTTTTTTGCGAAGCAAAAAGCCACCCAAAGAAAAAAAAATTTAAAACTCGACATTTGTCCTATAATTTAAAAACTTGCGGCTCGTGCAATCAGAATATACATTGATGTTCAGATTTATTGAACGAGCCAGAACAAGACAGGGACAGACCTCGATTGTAAAAAAAAATCGTATTTTTTATTCCATTAATAAGTATTCAATTGATTTTCCTGGTGGAATCATAGGGAACACCATCTCATCAAGGAAAATTTCTGCATCGATTACAGCTGGCTTTCCCGACTTTAATGCTTTATCAAAAGCATCTTTGAATTCTTTTTCATTTTTTACGTGATATCCCTGAATTCCATAAGCAGAAGCAAGAGTTGTCCATTCCGGTCCAAAATCAAGTGTCGTATTTGAATATCTTTTTTCATAGAACAAAGTTTGCCACATGCGAACATTTCCAAGTGCATGATTATCTAAAATCACGATAATGATTGGAAGTTGATAATGTTCGATTGTAGCAAGTTCGTTGCAATTCATGCGGAAAGAACCGTCGCCTGCAAAATGAACGACTGTTTTGTCAGGATTTGCAAACTTTGCACCAATTGCGGCTCCTGTGCCAAACCCCATTGTTCCAAGACCACCAGAAGTCAAAAAGGTTCTAGGTTTTGTAAAATCGTAGAACTGGGCTGTCCACATCTGATGTTGTCCAACTTCAGTTGTGATGATTGTGTCCTCTTTTACCTGTGAATTAACATATTCAAAAATAAATTTTGGTGACAAATCCTGCTTTTTGTTATATGAAGGTGGAACGATTTTTTTCCACTCTTCAATCTGGCTATTCCACTGTGATTTTTCTTTTTTCTGGATTTTTGCAGTCAATTCTACAAGAATTGATTTTATATCACCAAGCAAAGCATCATCAACATTAATCATTTTATTAACTTCTGTAGGATCAATATCGATTTGAAGAATTTTTGCGTTTTTTGCAAATTTTGCAGCTTCTCCAATGACACGATCACTAAAACGACAACCTATTGCTAAAAGCAAATCACAATTATCGCAGGCGGTATTTGCTGCATAAGTTCCGTGCATACCAATCATTCCAAGCGAAAGTTCATGTTTGTTTGGAAAAGCTGACTTTCCCATAAGTGACATTGCAACTGGAATGTTTGCCTTTGTTGCAAATGAAAAAAGTTCATCACTAGCTTCAGAAGTAATCACACCGCCTCCTGCATAAATGAAAGGCTTTTGTGATTCATCGATAAGTTTTGCAGCATTTTCAATCTGTTGCTCAGAAGGGAACGGAATTTTTTTTGAGGGAAGGTTAAAGTCAAGTTTTGAAGGGTCAACAGCTTCGTATTCAGTAACAGCAGAAGTAATGTCCTTTGGAATGTCTATCAAAACAGGTCCTGGTCTGTCAGATTTTGCAATATAAAAAGCCTTTCTGATAGTGTCAGCTAAATCCTTTACGTCACGCACAATAAAATTATGCTTTGTAATTGGCATTGTTACACCAGTAATATCAATTTCTTGAAAAGAGTCTTTTCCAAGTTGTGATTGTGTAACATTGCAAGTTATTGCTACAAGCGGAATAGAATCCATATAGGCTGTCGCAATTCCAGTTACTAGATTTGTGGCACCAGGACCGCTTGTTGCCATACAAACTCCAACCTTTCCTGTTGAACGAGCATAACCATCAGCTGCATGACTTGCTCCTTGTTCGTGTGCAGTTAAAATATGGCGAATTCTATTTGAATTTTTGTAAAGTGCATCATAAATATTTAGAATTGCACCTCCTGGATAACCAAAAACTGTATCAACCCCCTGCTCGATTAAACATTCAATTACAATCTGTGAACCTGAAATCTGCATATAAAATCCTTATGATTTTTATTATAATTAAAAATATTTAGTATTTATTAACTAGTATATCATTTTTTTTTGCTTCATACAATATTATTTTAATAAAATAACTTTATTATAAATAAAAATGAAAAAGCTCTCAGAATAATCATAAAACAAAAAAATAATTGTGCATTTCGAATAATAGTTTAATTAATTATACATTCATAGTTGTAATGCGCTTAAGCAATTTTGTTAATTCATCTTTTTCTACAAGAGTGATTGGTCTTCCTTCAACAAAGCGATGACAACTTTCTGAAAAACTACCAACTGTAACACAAATTCCATTATCACATTTTGAATCACGAATTTTTCCATGGAATTCACGAATATTCAAATCACCAATAACATTTTGAGTTCTGTAAAAACGGAAGATTTGTGTTGACTCCCATTTTACATTTTCAGCATTACAAACAATTTCAACATATTCAGAATTAACCTGGATATCTTCTATTTTAACAAAATTTCCTTTAAAAAAGATAACTATTAATTTTCTGCAAAGTGCCACAAAATCACTTGTTCCTGACAAAAGATAAGTCTGTAAATTTCTGTTTTGATTTAATTCTGCATAACGAGAAACAAGTGTATCTGTATCTTTATAACCAGACTTCATCATCTGAACCTGTTTTAAATAAACCAGTCCCTGAGAAATGTTGTTCATTGCAATTAACGTGTTTCCAAGCCGATATTTTATTTGAATCGCCAGTTGATCATTTACATTTTGATGACGAAGTGCAATCTCATAATCTTTAACAGCATTTGAATAATCTTTTGCTCGATCATGCATTTTTCCAGCTTCAAGACAAGAAAGAGGGCCGAATTCTGGATCAGGACGAAGATGAATAAAGATTTTTAAAGCTTTGTCAGATAATCCACATTCAGACATAGCAACTGCCATATCATAAAGTAATTCTTTATTGTCAGGAGATTCATCCAAAGCCATTTTTATGAACTGAAGACTTTCTCTGTATTTCTGCATTTTAAATAAACATTTTCCAAGAAGTCCATTTACTTCGCTATTTTCAGGTATAAGACTTTTTGCTTTTTTTAGACAATAAACAGCCTTGTCAAAGATATCTTTCTGTAAAAAAGATTTTCCCAAAACAAGGTTACCTTCAAAATTATCAGGTTCTTTTTTGATTGAAAACAAAAGAGCATTGATAGCGTCATCTATTCTATTTTGATAAAATGCAGCAAGTCCCATTCTAAGTGTACATTTTGCAACATTGATTTCTATATGCGCAGGAGAGATATCATAAAGAGTTTTATATACTCCCCAAACTTTTTCCCAATCTTTATCCTGAAAATAAACCTCTCCGATATTTTCTAAAACCTGAACATTATGGGGGTCTTTGGCTAGTTTTTTTTCAGCTTCTTTTACTAAAGCAGATTTTCCTTTTTTGTGAACTTTTTCAATTAAATTACTATTTCTGTGTTTTTGTGCAACAATTTTACTCATCATCAAGAAGACAACTAAAACTGCTGCAACTATAACTGCTATTAAAACTGAAAAAACCATCCTCAATCCCTTAATAAATTATTTTTTCTGTAATGCCTGTTTTTCTTTTACCAACTGAGCAATTCTTTCCATTGCAATTTTTATTTTATTGATATCAGTAGCATAACAACAACGAACAAATCCTTCACCACCTTCACCAAAGCAAGTTCCTGGAACAACTGCAACACTATATTTTTCAATCAATTCAGTTGCAAATTCTTCGCTTGTCATACCAGTCGAAGTGATATCAGGAAACATATAAAAAGCTCCTTCCGGTTCTATACAAGAAAGTCCCATATCAATAAAAGCTTTGTACATCACGTTTCTTCTCTGCTGATAGCTTAATCTCATTTTTTCAACTTCAGCCCAACCTGAACGTAATCCTTCTGCCGCTGCATATTGACTAAAAATTGGAGGACAAATTGAGCTATAAGCGTGGAGTTTGCAGCACTGCACAAGTAAATCGTGAGGAGCTGCAATATAACCAATACGCCAACCTGTCATAGCAAATGATTTTGAAAATCCATTGAAAATAATTGTGTAATCTTTCATTCCTGGAAATTTTCCGATTGAAACATGCTTATGTCCATCATATAAAAGTTCACAATAGATTTCATCACTTAAACACCAAATCTGATGCTTTTTTACGATTTCTGCAATTTTTTCAAGTTCACTAGCAGGAATAATTCGTCCAGTAGGATTACTTGGTGAACAAAACATAATTGCTTTTGTTTTATCGGTACAAGCTTGTTCAATTTGTTCAGCTGATGGATAAAATCCATTTTTACTTGTATCTAGATGAATTACTTTAGCTTCACACAAATCAGAAAGTGGCTGATAACTTACATAACAAGGTTCACACACAATAATTTCATCACCAGGATTTAAAATCGAACGCAACACAAGATCCAATCCTTCAGAAGCACCAATAGTTGGCAAGATTTCGGTATCAGGATTATAAAAAAGTTCATATCTTTCCAGATATTTTGCAATCTCCTGTCTTAGTTCAATCAAACCCCAGTTTGAAGTATATGATGTATGTCCTTTTTCAAGATGATAAAAAGCTTCTTCTCGAATAACCCAGGGAGTTGAAAAATCAGGTTCTCCAACACCAAGCGAAATAATATCATCATGACCAATACATAATTCAAAGAATTTTCGAATTCCAGATGGATGTATTTCCATCATTTTTTTACTGAATTTATCTGTTCTATTATTCATTTTTATTCCTAAAAAAAATTAAGCGTGAACGCCTTCCCTATGGTCACGTTCATCTTCCACATAAACAATATCATTCTCTTTATATGTTTTTAATACAAAATTTGTTTTTGTGGAACGTACACCTTCAAGAGTAGAAAGTTTTTCGCTCACAAAAAGAGCAACATCTTTCAGATTGTTACCTTCTATCAAAACTTTTAAATCATAACCGCCACTCATCAAATAAAGTGATTTTACCTGTGGAAAGCGGTAGATTCTATCTGCAATAGCATCAAAACCATGTTCACGTTGAGGTTGAACTTGAATTTGGATTTCCGCGACAACTTTATCTCGAGAGGCTTTATCTTTTTCTGGATTAACAATGGCTGCATACTTTAAGATTACTCCGTCATTTTCGAGTTTTTTGATGATTGACTGAACTTCGCTAACAGATTTTTTTGTCATTGCAGCAATATCTTCTGCAGACAAACGAGCATTTTGACGCAATAAATCAAGTATTTCTTCCATAGTTGTAACCTCCAGATTGTAAATCTGACAATCATAAATATTTTTTTTATTTTACTCTTATTTTTTGTTTTTTACAATGACTTTTGAATGAGTTTAAAAGATAACTTAAGGATTAAAAAAAAAGACTGGGTTAAACCCAGTCTAAAATGCGGAGGAGCCGACTTGAACGGCCACGACTTACGCCACAAGCACCTCAAGCTTGCGTGTCTACCAATTCCACCACCCCCGCGGAATGTATAAAATATACTATAATATTTCATTTTTTTAGTCAATATCCCGATTGTCAAATTTTGAAAAAAATTATTTCATAAATCTAGGTCTGTCCCTGCATGTGTGCATGTGCTGTTTATTTACACACCAATGAACATTTTTGTCTGCACATGCTGCGAGTTTTTTTTAACGCTGTCGCTAAAAAACTCGGGAATGTTTTGTTTAAATCTAGGTCTGTCCCTGCATGTGCTGTTTATTTACACACCAACGAACGTTTTTGTTTGCACATGCTGCGAGTTTTTTTTTAACGCTGTCGCTAAAAAACTCGGGGATGTTTTGTTTTAATCTAGGTCTGTCCCTGCGTGTGCTGTTTGTGTAAACACCAACGAATGTTTTTGTTTGCACATGCTGCGAGTTTTTTTTTAACGCTGTCGCTAAAAAACTCGGGGATGTTATGTTTAAAAGGAGGTCTGTCCCTGCGTGTTTAGGGTGTGAAAAAAATAAAAAAAACAGCAACTAAAATCAAGTTTTAATTTTCCGCCAAAAGTATAATGGTGTATAATATCGAAAGGCGATAAGCTAAACACTGCCTAAAATGTAGTTAGTTTTTTGCTTTGTTAGTTTGTGAGACTTTAAGAAGGTGAAAAAAAAGATGCAGAATATGTGGGCGCGATTTACCTAATGTACATAACAATTACAAAGAAGGATAAATTCTTTACCAGTCCGGGCCTTAAGAGAATTCTCGGCGCCAGGTTCAGACCTTATCTGAAATCTATAAAGCTTGGACTGCCTACTGCCTGCGAAGATTTGCTCTGGAATTTGGGAAATCTTTGTATCATCAGAATCCTCAATACAATTGATGAGAGAGCGGCCGGAATCTACTCTATGGTATTTACGGTGGAGATTCTTTTTGTTGTAGTCATTGGTGCTATTGGAAGTGGTACTTTGACACTGTCTGGTGAGGCAACTGGTGCTAAGGATATGAAACTCTACCGATCGGTAATTAAAACTTCTGTAAGATGGTCCTTCCTGGTTGCGGCCTTTGCCCTGATTTTTGTTTCTATTTTCCCTCTCCTGACTTTGAGTCTTTTTACAACGGATAAAGAAGTTATTGAGATGTCGGTAATCTATATAATTCTTGTTGCGGCAAATCTTTTCGAAAAGTCAGGTAACATAATTATTGGAAACGGTATCCGTGGCTATGGCGATACAAAATGGATGTTCTTTACTCAAGCCTTGGGAACTGTTGGAGTTGTCGGACTGGCCTTTCTTTGTGTATTTGTATTTAAACTCGGAATGCTTGGCGTCTTCATTGCAGTTTTGTGTGACGAAGCAATCCGAGCAGTGATAAATTTTATTCGTTTATTAAGGATAAAGTTTTAGTAAACGATGTAGAGTCCTGCTGCGGAGACCTTGTAATCCTTAGGGATTGCGAGGCCTTCTACATTCATACCGTACCAGTAAAGTTCCTGGCGGGGACTCAAGAAGCTGCAGAGCCAGAAGACATATAACTGATCTATTCTTTCTTTTACACCCCGCATCTCAGGAAGCATAATTTCTTCCATTGGTTTTTCTGTTGCTTCTGCAATTTCTTTTACAATTGGAATTACAGCTCTGGTGATGATTTTCTCCAGCTTGGAAAAAACTTCTTCTGTGAAAACAGGAATCATAGGCTTGTAGCTGTCGCCACACTTTTCCACAACTCCATGCTTTTCAAAATCTTCCAGACATTTTTTTTCGTCCTCTGTAAACTCTCGCTTTATTCCTTTTACAAGATTCAGATAAAAGTCGATGTTTTCCCTGGTCAGATAATTATTTCTGCCCATTTCTGAACTTCCCATTCCAATTGCGTTTTCTTCAAAGCTGCAGGGGAAAGGTGCGTAATCAAAAACGTTGTTGAATCGGTATTGATCATAATGTTGATAATAGGTCGAAGTTTGTGTAAGTCGTCTTTCCAGATGATCATCTTCGATTTTTTCATCAGCATAATTATATGAAGCGCAAAGGGAATAATTGTAGTTATTTGTTCTCCAGTCACTATTGTTGAAGATGACTTCATCAGTTTTGTCAGAAAAGTAAGAACGGAATTCTGAAATCATACAGTTATCAGTTATGGTATACAAAAACCAGTTTAAGTATGAAAGATTAAAATCATTTCCGTAAAAATCCAGAGCTGCAATTTTATCCTTCAAAGAAAAAAGTATGTCATTTATTTTCTTTGGAATTTCGTGCTCCTCAGAAAACTTATAGCACAAAAGTCCGACTTCGTAATTTTTCTTCAGATGAAGCATTGGGAAAAGTGTAAGATATTTTCCGTCAATCTTCTTCATCATTTTTGCTTTACAAAAAGAATCAAGTGCGTCCTGAATGTATTCGTAAGGAGTCTGAAGTGACTCGGAAAGCTCCTCAACAGATTTTGCCTGGTCATAACAAAGCAAGGCAAGCTGCTGTCTGAAAATACCATTCATCTCGCGCATAGCAGGAGAGGCCCATCCGCAATAAGAAACCTGGAATTCTGCGGGTGCATAAGAAAGTTGTTTATCAATTTTTTTCATTTTAAAATCTCCTCACAAATCAAAACCATAGCTGTGCAAGAAGCGTTTTTGCCTTCTGCAAAACGAACCAGCTTATTATCAATTGCATACTGCATCAGCTTGGAATCTAAATTCTTTTTGTTTCCAAGCGGGATGACATGCCATAAGGAAGCCCACAAAAGATCTTTACGGATATAAGGAAGAACTATTTTTTCCTGAGCCTTGTATAGCGCATCATAGTACTTAATAGAAAGTTCCTTGAATTTTTCGTGCCAGATTTTGCACCACTTGTCTACTTGCGCAAAGCTGATAACAGGAATTGTTCCCTTGTAGCCGACCTTAGTTTTTTTGAGCACCCCATTCTTCAGCATATCTGCAACAAGCATTTCTTCTTTTTCGGAAAGAGTCTTTTTGGGATTTTTTATGAGCTCAAGATAAAGACCTGTATTGCCGCTGTTGAGCCAGTCGAGGCGGTCGAGGTCAAGTTCACAGTCATGGCCATCATTTTTGTAATGCATTGTGTTGATTGTATTATGAAATTCAATATGACCGTATTCAGGAATGGTATAAACATTAAAATTGTAGCCAGGGCCTATCAAAGAAGTTTCTTCTTTAGGAATGCTTTCAGGTTCATCTTCATACCAGCCCGAAAGATAGAAATTTCGCCAGAATCTGTCTGTGAGTCCCTTTCCGTATTTTTCGCGAAGATAATCTCCACCAGTCTTTTTACCAAACTCTCTGTCCGAGCGGATAATAAAATATGGAAGAAGATATTCCCATTCAAAATCATTGCCGTAAAAATCTTCCTTCAAAAGCTCTGCCTTCATGTCATTAAGAATTTCAAAATAGCGTTCGGCGATTTTCAAATCCCGGCAAATCTGACGGTCAATTTCTTCTGCCTTTCTACGTACTGACTTTGGAAAAATTGTAAAGTCTGTAAGATACTTTCCTTTCTTTTCTTCAAAGAGGACGTTCGCCCGAACAAGCTTTGTAATGCTGTCTTCCAAAAAGAGCTGGGGTAGGTCAAGCTGTGACGCAAGCTGGCTGACAGTCTGACTTTTTTCACGACATGCAAATAAAATCTGTCTGTCTATCAGAGAAGAAATTGCCATCCAGGCCTGGTTTGCATTCATGTAAAATTCAAGCTCAAAATCGATAATGCTTTTTTTCTTTTCAGATTTTTCTTTTAGATTTTCCATAGTTTCAAAATTCTCCTTAAGATTTTTGCGGGCATCATATAAGCGGCTTGTTACTGTACCCGTGGGGAGCTTAAGGGCGGCGGCAATTTCTTTTACACTCTGATTTTTGATGTAGAAGTGCACCAGAATATCTCTGTGAATATTGGCAAGCTTTGTCATTGATTTTGAAAGCAGCTCCAGTTCTTCCTGTTTGATATAATCTCCAAGAGATTTATCAAAACCAAGAAGACTGTTTTCCATGTCATCAAGACTGATTTTTACCGGACGCTTTTTTCTGTAAAAATCAACAACCTTGAAAATCATTAAGGCCCCAGGTTTATCATGCTAAGATAGATAAGTCCATCAGGGCACAATATCCTAATTTATTCTAAAGGGGGACCTTAATGAGATTCTATAAGAACCAGCATCAA
>JALFAW010000124.1 GCA_022773305.1 Spirochaetia bacterium | reverse complement strand
CTATTGTCTTGTGATTTTTGATGTAATATAATGGAAGAAAACCGTTTGTTTTAGGAGTTTTTATGGATTTGAGTAAATTACAAAATGGAAGTGATATTCGCGGCGTGGCTGTGGAAGGTGTTGAAGGTGAAAATGTAAATTTAACAGAGCAGATTGCGCGGCAGATTGGTTGTGCGTATGTGAGCTGGCTTGAAAAAAAGAGTGGAAATCTTGCTTGCAGTTTAAAAATAGGAGTAGGTCGTGATTCTAGGGTTTCGGGTCCTGCTTTGGCAGACGCTTTGATTGAAGGTATGGTGAGTGCTGGTGCCACTGTTGTTGATTGTGGTATGGCGACAACTCCTGCAATGTTTATGTCGATTGTTTTTGAAGAAACTTATTATGATGGTGCGGCTATGATTACTGCCAGCCATTTGCCATTTAATCGTAATGGAATTAAGTTTTTTGATCCTGAAGGTGGACTTGAACATGACGATATTACTGAAATTTTGAATTTGGCATCGCTTTTGAATCCTGCAAAGGTTTCTGGAAATGTTCAAACCTTCGATTTGCTTTCTGTTTATGCTGATTATTTGAAGAATAAAATTTCTCAGGCTTTAGGTGGTGGTGAAAAACCTTTGGCTGGGCTTCATATTGTTGTGGACAGTGGAAATGGTGCGAGTGGATTTTTTGTTGATAAGATTTTGCAGCCACTTGGCGCTGATACGAGTGGAAGTCAGTTTTTGGAGCCAGATGGAATGTTCCCAAATCATATTCCAAATCCTGAAAATAAGCAGGCAATGGAAGCTATTCGTGATGCTGTTTTGAAGAACAAGGCTGATTTAGGTCTTATTTTTGATACTGATGTTGACAGAATGTCTGCTGTTTTGTCTGATGGAAGTGAAGTGAATCGTGACAGTATTATTGCGATGATTTCGGCAATTCTGGCACCTGAATATCCTGGTTCTACTATTATTACTGATTCTGTAACTTCTGACCGTTTGACTTACTTTTTGCAGGATGTTTTGGGATTGAAACATTTGTGTTATATGCGCGGATACAAAAATGTAATTAATAAACAAAAAGAATTAAACAGTAAAGGGATTATTGCGCCACTTGCTATGGAAACTTCTGGTCACGGTGCTTTGAAAGACAATTACTATTTGGATGACGGAGCATTTTTGGCTGTAAAACTTGTGATTGCTTTGGCTCAGGCTGCAAAAGAAGGTAAAAAACTTGACAGTTTGATTGAAAAACTGCCGCCTCTTGTGGAAGAAGCTGAATTCCGTTTTAAAATTCAAGGTGATGATTTTAAAGAATATGGAAAATCTGTGCTGGAAGAATTTAAAAAACGTGCAGTTGAATGTGGTTATGATATGCCAGAATCTTATGAAGGTGTGCGTCTTTCGTTCAAAGGAGAAGATGTTCAAGGCTGGATTTTGCTTCGCTTAAGTCTCCATGACCCTGTTATGCCTATGAATATTGAAGGTGGTCGCAAAGGTGATTTAGAAAAACTCAAAACAATTGCAAAAAAACTGACTGATGGTTTTGACCGACTGGATAGAAAAGTTCTTGATTAAAAGCAGAATGGAGCTCTTGTTTTATGGACACATTTGAAAATTTGACTTTACAAAAAGAACGTTATGTTTCTTCGGCTTTTATCGATAGTTCTTTGAAAATGGGAATTGCACAGTCTGTTTTGATGGTTCAGGATAATCTGACTGAATGTTTTAATCAAATGGGATGTGACGGTATTGTTTATCGCGAAAAATTTAATGCTTTCTGGGTTTTTACAAAAACTCGAGTACGTTTTTTGCGTAGACCAGATTGGCGTGAAAGTATTACGGCAAGAACTTTTCCAATTGACAATGCAAGTTTCAAAGCTCATATCAATACCGAAATTCTTGATGCACAGAATAAACCGTTATTGCTGGCAAATCAGCAGGCATGTGTTCTGGATTTGGAAAAACATCGTCCTTTGAAAATTTCTTCGCTTTCTTATCCTAAAGAAAATTTTCCTTCACCAGTTTTTGATGAACCTTTTGAGAATTTTCATGTAGATTTTGGTGAAGAAGATTTTCAGTTTGAACAGATTATTCGTTCACAGATGATTGATATGTCGCATCATATGAATAACATTGAATATATCAAACTTGCGTTGAATGTTTTTTCTGATGATTTTTTTCAGGCAAACGAAGTGGATTTTTTGGAAGTGCATTACCAGGGGGAAAGTAAAGAAGGTCAAGTTCTCAGAGCTTATGCAAAAAATATAGATGGCAGATTTTTCATTTTCATAAAAGAACAGGAAAGACTTGTTTTTGAAATGACAATTGCGTTTAAATAGCATAGTTCAAAGGTGTACGATTTGTCTGCACTTCGCGCACCTTGCAGTATATAAATCTACTTTTTTATATAGCTTCCGATATAAGCAGTGACACTTTTTTCCGGGGCCATTATCAGTGTGTCCATGAGGGTCAGACCTATTCTTGTGCAAGGCAATAACCGGAAAAAATCTTTCTGGCAGGATAATGAAACATCGCCATAGCCTGGACTATAACGGTGTTTTGTAATTCTGCCTTTTTTTTGTGCATCCATTTTGATTTGAAAGTTTGTCAAATCTACAAGTTTTTCTATGAACATTGCACCCGCGCCCTGCAAAACCGCCGCCATTGCAGCATTTAAAGTTTGTTCGCGCCGAATGATTGAATCTACCTGTGGACCAATTGTGCATGCCATAAGGTAAATTTTTTCACAATTCTGTAAATTTCGTGCCAAATCTTTTGATTCAAAATTGGCATCAGCAAAAGTAATTACAGGTTTTTCCTCTTTGATTTCAAGCGCTAAATCAAATTCTTCAAAAACTGCTTGTGGTTTTATAACTTCCAAAAGTTTTTCACAAGCTTCTTTTATCATATTCATGATTGTGTCGTCGGGAAGTCTTATTTTAGAATAACCAATATATCTTGCTGTTTCCAGATAATCATTTTGTGAAAGAAGAAAATCCTGTTTTTCGGGACAAAAAAAAGTTGCCATGTTCACCTCAAAATAAATTATTCAATTTCAAATGTTTTTTTTATTTTTTTGAAAATGTTTCCGTCCGATTCGTTAAATATTTGCATCAAAAAGCGGAAATCTTCCATTACTTTTGTAAAAAAAAATGATTTTTTGATAGTAAAATCCATGGAACAAAGGGATAAACTCAACGATGCGACTATGGAAAGTTTAAGTGATTTTGTGATTCCTGAAAAAACGGCTCCTTTTGTGATGAAAAAACTTCCGATTTTAAACAAAACTTCTCCATTTGGTACAAGAATTGCACAAAAAATCACAAAAAACCATAAAACCACATGATTGAAAAACTTTATTTGTTTTCCCGACACAATTTGAATAGAGAATGAGATAATCAGAAAAACACATAACATAAAAACATTTTGTACGAGAAATGTTGAAAAAGTTAATATTGCAAGGAAAATAATTAACATTTTAGACATTTTTGGATTTAAATTGATTCTTTCAATTATTTTTTTCTTTTTCTGTAATTGTTGTGTTTGAAGATTTTTCTGTGAATTTGATGATTCTTGTAACTCTAGTTTTTTTTGCATTTTGTTGATTTTATTTATTAAAAAGTTCATATTCTTTGAAATCTTAAGATATTCGCTTAGAAATGCTGTAAAAAAACCGCTGAAAATTGCAAAAACAAGCATTGGACCAAGAATTACAAAAGTTCCTTTTCCTAAATAAACACTACACAATAAAATTTGTATAAAACTGCTAATTGAAGCTCCACAAATTGATATTCCATAAATTGAAAAAAGTCTTTTTTGCATCAATAGATTTAACTTATTCAAAAAAAACATTACAAAACTGCTTATAAAACTTTGACAAATCGAAATTAAAAAAAATGGAGATAATAAAGTACCACCAAACAAACTTGATATAAACGTTTTTGCACAAATCAATAGAAAAAAAGATGGAAAATTAAAATTTAATGCTGAAAGAACAATTGTGTTTGGCAAGCCTAATTTAAAAAAAGGTGTAAATTTTGGCAAAATAGTTTCGATATATGAAAAAAAAAGTGAGAGTGCTATTAAAAAAGTAATTTTGTTTGTCAAAAGAGATTTTCTAAGATTCCTCAACTTTTTTCTTCTCCCATTTTATAATAAAAGTTTGAAACGTAAACTAGGGACAGAAATACACTAGTGTAATTTCTATCACGTCATCTCGTTTATGACAAGTTAGTTGATGTTCAAGTTACTTGTATAAATAGGACAAATGTCGAGTTTTAAATTTTTATTGAGGGGGTAGTACAACCCCTTCAAAACGGCGAAGTCAAGGCTTTAAGCGTTAGCGGGCCTTGACTCGACGTATTCTTTGGGTGGCTTTTTGCTTCGCAAAAATCAGGCTTTTCAGGGTTCCGCTATCGCTTCATTCCTTCGCTACGCTTCGGAACTGGCTACGCCAGCCCTTACAATCCTTGCCACAGTTTAAAATTAAAAAACTCGAAATTGAACCTATTAATCTGAAATAGCGTCAAACTGTACCTCATTATGATTATTTATGGAATTTTCGATTTGTATAAAAACTTTATTTGGTAAACAGACAACAAAATTTGACCAGCCGTTGGCAATGCAAGTTTTATTTGGACAAGGAGAATCAATGATACGGATTTTGTTGTTATTAATTTCAAAAGAAGTTTTACCTAATGCGCCTTGTACATTAAAGATTCCATCATTTTGCAATGAATATTCAAATCTTTTTCCATTTGCCAGAACTGAAACTTTTGCGTTATTTTTTTCGCCATAGTTTTTCATCAAAAATAAAGAAGCCAAAAGAATTGTCAAAATTAAAATCACATCAAAAGGTAAAATCTTAATCTTCATTTTGGTAATTCTACATTTTTTCAAAAAAAATTTCACTGATAATATTATGTTTTTTTAATAAATTTTAATTAAAATAAGTTTTAATTTTTGCAAAATAATGGTAAAATATAAAGTGAGACTGTTTTAAACTTATTTCCATATAGGATTATCGGTTTTATGCTTTTTTTGGGAAATCAAGAAATAACATCCTCTTATGCTAGAGCAAAATTTGTATCAGCTTTTACAGATTTTTTTGCTCTAATCTATCATATAATGATACAGGTGTTTTTTCTTCAATTTAGAGTTATGCCGATGTTCTTTTATAATATTATTAGCGTTCTTATTTTTATCTTTCTTTTATTCGCAATTTACAGAGTTAAATCTTTTATTATACTCTTTTTTATCGCCTATATTGAGGTAATGTGTCATCAGATTCTAGCAGAATATTTTATGGGCTCTGAAACATGTTTTCATTATTTTATTTTGATGATGGGATTATTGCCTTTTTTGGTTTTTGAAAAAAAATTAATCGTAGCTACGATTATTTCTGTTATTTCCAGTGTTATTTTTATAATTTTAGAATCTATAAATTTTACTCCAAAATATATTGTTTCTGTAAACGTTTTAAACACGCTTAAATACTTAAACATGACTATTACAATAATCGTGATTGTCTTTATGGTCGGAATTTTTACGATAAGTGTATATAAAATAGAAGATAATCTTGAAAAGAAAAATATTAGCTTAGAAAAAGAAATTAGAATGGCTTCTGTGATTCAACAAAGTTTTTTTAAACAAGATGTTTCTAAGATTAAGAATTATGATGTGTCATTTTACAGCAAGCCGATGGCAGGTGTTTCTGGCGATTTATATGATTTTTTTAGAACTGGTGACAATCTAGATGGATTAGGAATTTTTGATGTTTCTGGACATGGGATTTCGTCTGGACTTGTAACTATGCTTGTAAAAAATATTATTCATCAAGAATTTTATACAAAAGACAAGATGGATTTATGGGAAATTTTGAATAATATAAATGGACGTGTAATTCAAGAAAAAGGTGACATTGAAAATTATTTAACAGGAATTCTTATTAGAACGAATAAAGAAAATTTGGAAATTGCAATTGCAGGTCATCCTAGACCAATTTTTTATCATCACCGAACAGGAATTTGTGAGTTTTTACAAATGAATAAAGAATCTGTAGGCGCGATTGGTATTCCTGGATTTCCAGTTTATTACACTTCTCAGGTTTACAAGTTTGAAGAGGGAGATGAACTTTTTATTTATTCAGATGGACTTGTTGACACAGTGAATGAACGAAAAGAAGATTTTGGAAAAGACAGACTTTTAAATCTTATTTACAGAGTTTGTGAAATGCCTGCAAAAATGCAGATGATTGAGATTGAAAAGCAGATTGCAATGTTCCAAGGGCGTGCCCCTCAAAAAGATGATTTAACATTTATGATACTTAAAAAATAATTTTTGTTTGCGCCAGTGAACATTTTAATAATAGGTTTTTATGATTTCTATATTTTTGTATATTTTTGGTTTTTTATGCATTTTTTATGATTTTGCATTGATTATTTCAAGTCCTGGAACTTTTTTTGATAATTTGACATCTTTTTCTCACATCTGGACTTTGATTGGGTGTTATCATATTTTTTTGGGAATTTACAGAAAGAAAACGGGACATGCATTTTGGAAAAGTTGGAAAAAATGGGTTCAGATTGTTGTGTCTGTTTTTCTGACAATTGCATCTGTCTTTTCTATTATAAGTTTGGTTTTTATTTTAAATCCGAAATCTATAAAAAATGATGAATCTTGCGATTATTTGATTTTGCTTGGCGGTGGAATTGATAAGAATGGAAATTTACCGAAACCGGTTCTAAATCGTGTTGAAACTGCTGCTTTCTATTTACAAAATCACAATGAAACTATCTGTGTTGTTACAGGCGGAACATTAAAATGGTTGCCTTTTCCAGAAGCTCCACAACTTAAAAAAGAATTGGTTCAACGAAGAATTTCTCCTGACCGCATTTTGGTGGAAGATAAAGCCCTTGATACAATTCAGAATTTTCAATTCAGTTGTGATTTGCTTGCTGATTTTACAAATAAAACAAAAGGTGAAATTCTTGAATCCAAAATCATTGTTGTAACTAATTATTTTCACATGAGAAGAGCACAGCGACTAGCAAAGCGAATGGGTTTTTCAAAGATTTATGGTCTTGGAACTAAATGCTCGTCTTTCAGAGTAGTGCACAATTATTTAAGAGAAATTCTTGCATATTTAAAACTGGATTTACGTATATTATTGACCGGTAAGCCAGAGAAAATCAATGGGTAATATTATAAGAATACGTCGAGTCAAGGCACGCTAACGCTTAAAGCCTTGACTTCGCCGTTTTGAGGGGGTTGTACTACCCCCTCAATAATAAAAGCAAGGTTTGTCCCTGTTTTACAGTGTTTGAGAATAAACCATGATAAAACAAACATTTCAAAACTCTCTTAAAATCAGTTTATTCTTTTTTTATTGTGATTTATAATAGAAAATATGAATGAAGAATCAAAAGAAAAACTTAAACTCCTTCAAAAAATCTATGATGAAAGTTCTAATATCGTTTTTTTTGGAGGTGCAGGCGTAAGCACAGAAAGTGGTATCCCTGATTTTAGAAGTATTGATGGATTATATTACCAGCAATGGAAATATCCGCCCGAGACGATTTTGAGTCACTCATTTTTCGAAGAAAATGCACAAGAGTTTTACAGGTTTTATCGCAAAAAAATGATTTATCCTGAAGCAAAACCTAATACTACTCATAAAATTCTTTCACAAATGGAAGCAAAAGGTAAACTTAAAGCAATAGTTACACAGAATATTGATGGTCTTCATCAAAAAGCTGGAAGCAAAAATGTTTTTGAACTACACGGAAGCGTCCTTCGTAATTATTGTACAAAATGCCATAAGTTTTATTCAGAAAAAAAGATAATAGAAAGTGAAAATGAAGAAAACGGTCTTCCATTATGTGATTGTGGTGGTCTTATAAAACCAGATGTAGTTCTTTATGAAGAAGGTCTTGATGATTTTGTTGTTGAAAGTGCAATAAAGGCAATCAGTAAAGCTGATGTTCTTATCATAGGTGGAACATCTCTTGTAGTATATCCGGCAGCAAGTTTTATAGATTATTATCATGGAAAAAAACTCGTGCTTATAAATAAATCAGAGACCATGGCAGATTCAAGGGCGAATTTAGTTTTTCATGAATCACTTGGAGAAGTGCTTTCAAGTCTGCAAATATAATTTAGGTCAAATATACAATCCTTGTCATGGGTTACTACTCGGTTCAATTTCGAGTATTTGATTTACAAACCGTGGCAAGGATTGTAAGGGCTGGCGAAGCCAGTTCCGAAGCGTAGCGAAGGAATGAAGCGATAGCGCAACCCTGAAAAGCGCGAGTTTGCAATGCAAACTCGGGACGAGA
>JALFAW010000104.1 GCA_022773305.1 Spirochaetia bacterium | reverse complement strand
GTGGGACAAGTTTGACTGCTGAATTAACCACTTCTGATGCAGTTTCTGCTGGATTTGTGCATGGATCACAAATATCTTCTATATTAATATCAACTGTAGCACCATATTCAGAAGCAACATTAGTTGCAATTGAGCGAACTGTTTCACCTAGTTTTTTACGGCTTTCTAAACTGAACGCTCTGATTGTACCTTCAAGTTCTGCTTCTGATGGAATAATATTATATGTAGTACCAGAAGAAAATCTTCCAACACCTATCAATCCTCCTTCAACCGGAGAGATGAGGCGACTTACAACTGTTTGAAGTTGTGTTGTTATCAATGCTCCGATGAAAAGAGAATCAGAACCATTTTGTGGAGTTGTAATGTGCGCTGCTTTTCCATGAATGACTATGTGAAATCTGTCGCAACTTGCCATATCTGGACCTGTTTTGATTCCGTATGTTCCAACTTTCATTCCAGAAGCAAAATGAATTCCAAAAGTTCTGTCTACATTGTCAAGAATTCCAGCGGCAATAATATCACGTGCGCCTTTGCCAATCTCTTCTGCTGCCTGGAAAGCCAGAATAACTTTGCCAGAAATATCATCTATATGTTTTAATATTAATTTTGCAGCCCCCAGTAAATATGCTGTATGTCCGTCGTGACCACAAGCGTGCATAATACCTTCATTTTGACTTTTATATGGAACTTCATTTTTTTCTTGAATTGGAAGTGCATCTATATCAGCACGAATAAAAAGGGTACGACCTGGACGACCAGAATCAATCTCTGCAATAACATTTGTTCCTGCAACTCTGTAATTTTTGATTCCAAGTTTATTCAATTCTTCTTCTATATGAAGACATGTATTAAACTCTTGTAATCCTAGTTCTGGATGAGAATGGAAATAATTTCTTTGATTTACCATATATTCTTTAAGATTAAAAGCTTCATCTAAAATATTCATATATCCTCCAAAACTCCATAAAATATGGAGTAAAAATAGTTAAAAAAAGTTTCATTACCTATTGATATACTAGGTTATAGATTGTATAAATAACATATCATTATAAACCTATTAAGTCAATAGGTAATTATATGATTGTAGAATTGGAAGGAGAAATGTCGATGGGTAAACTGTGGCAAGGATTGTAGCACCTGCCGAAGGCAGTCCCGAAGCGTATGCGTAGGGATGAGCCGCGGTTAGTCGGCGAAGTGCGAAAAGCCTGTTTTTTGCGAAGCAAAAAGCCACCCAAAAAAACTTGATATTTTCTTCATTAAAAAGCATCAGAAGATGCCACTTGTTTTATACGAGGAGGTTATTTATGAAACGAGTTAAAAAATCTTTATTTATTGTATTGGCTATCACTTCTTTAGTGGCATTTATGGGTTGCTCAAAGAAATCTGAAAAAGCATCGGCTGATGGAGAAAAGAAAACTCTTACTTACAGTCGCTCACAGGGACCTTACACTGTGCTTTTTGAAAGTGGGGTCAAACCTATTCTTGAAGCAAAAGGGTACACCTTAAAAGGTTTTGATTATTCTGAACTTGCTTTGGCTGATGATGCTGTTAACGGTGGCGATGTGGATTTTAATGTAGAACAGCACACTGCTTATGCAAATAATTACAATGAAGGTAATAATGGAAAACTTGTGCCAATCACTCCGATACCTACAGTTCCAGCAAGCCTTTTTAGTTCGCATTATAAATCGGCTGATGATATAAAAAATATTTCTAAACCAAAAGTCGCTGTTCCAAATGATCCAGCAAATACTGCCCGTGCTTATGTACTTTTGCAGAAAATTGGTTGGATAACATTGAAAGACGGAGTAAACCTTTCGACAGTAACAAGTGAAGATATTAATTCAAATCCATACAATATTCAGTTTACTGAAATGAAAAGTTTGAACATTCCACAGGTTCAGGATGATTTTGACTTTGTAGTTATTACAGGTTCAATAGTTTATAACGCGGGAATAGATGCTTCCACTGCACTTGCCAAAGAAACTGTACTTCCACATCTTGTTTTGCAGGTTGTAGTTCGCGAAGACAATAAAGATTCACAATGGGCAAAGGATATCGTGGCAGCTTACCACAGCAAAGAGTTTAAAGATTATCTTGAAAAAACAAATTATGAAAATGGACTTTTCTGGATTCCAGATGATTACGAGTTTAATTAATTTCAGGAAGTGAAGGGGGAAGTCTCCCCCTGTCTCCAGCCCTCTTCGAGGTCTTCCGCCACCCTCTCTCCTAGGGGGGTATATGCTTCGCATAACCATGCTTCGCATATCAATGCTACGCATATCCCCCTAAAACCCCCAGAAAAATTATGGAAATTATTGGAAAAAATGGTTAAAACTAGGGCATTATCACATTGATTTATATAAGGTACAAAAAATGATAGAATTCAAGAATATGTATAAAACATTTAAAACAAAAGATGCAGAAGTTCATGCTTTACAGAATGTTTCACTTAATATAGAGAAAGGAGATATTTTTGGTGTAATCGGATTTTCTGGGGCAGGGAAATCAACTTTGGTGAGAATGGTAAATGCTCTGGAAATTCCTACAAGTGGAACTGTAACTGTAAACGGCAGAAATGTTTCAGAGCTAAAGGGGACAGACCTCCGTAGATTCAGAAAGAATATTGGAATGATTTTCCAACATTTTAATCTTTTAGAAAGTAAAACTGTTTTTCAAAATATAGCTATCCCTTTGGAGCTGGAACATTGGAAAAAAGATAAAATTACTAGAAGGGTGAATGAACTTTTGAAATTTGTTGAGCTTGAGGATAAGGCAGGAGCATTGCCGGGACAGCTTAGTGGTGGGCAAAAACAGAGAGTCGGAATTGCTCGGGCTCTTGCTTTGAATCCTGAGATTCTTCTTTGTGATGAAGCAACATCTGCGCTGGATCCAAGGACTACGGATTCTATTTTGGAACTTATCAAGAAAATCAATCACGAACTGAATGTAACAGTTTTGATGATAACTCATCAGATGAATGTAATTCAGCAGGTTTGTAATAAAGTGGCAGTTTTGGAAAAAGGTCAGCTTGTAGAATCTGGTAGAGTAATTGATGTGTTTGGAAATCCTCAAACAGAAACTACAAAAGGGTTTATTAGAACTGTCATAAATGACCGTCTTCCTGAAAGTGTAAAAAAATATATTCAGGAATATACAAAACCTCAAAAAGTTGTGCGCCTTCGTTTTGACGGGAAAAATGCAGATGATCCTATTATGTCGCTTGCGATTAAAGAAACTGGTGTGAACATTTCTATTTTGTATGGAACAGTAACTGAACTTGAAGGAAAAGTGGTTGGGTTTCAAACTGTACAGATAACTGGGGACAGACCTCAACTGGAAGCTGCTGACAGATTTTTTGAAGAACATAATGTTCCAAAAATCGAAGTGAATTTATAATCTGAGAAGTTGTGATTTCAAATTGCAATAAAAATTAATGTATGGAGGAAATAGATGACAATTTTTGGAATAAGTGCTGCAAAAATTTGGCTTGGAATCGGTCAGACAATTTATATGGTAGGTCTGTCCCTGATTTTTGGACTTATTATTGCTTTTCCGCTTGCAATTCTGCTTTTTGTTACTCGCAGAGGCGGTATTAATGAAAATCTGGTTATAAATAAAATTGTTGGAACGATTATCAATATTATTCGAAGTGTGCCTTTTATCATTCTGATTGTGTACATTATGCCTTTGACAAAAGTGATTGTGGGAACGCGAGTCGGTTCTACGGCAGCTCTTGTACCACTTACTGCGTATATTGCTCCTTATCTTGCAAGACTGATAGAAACTGCTCTTTTGGAAGTGGACGGTGGAATAATCGAAGCGGCTCTGGCAATGGGTGCAAACACTTTTCAGACAATTTTTAAGTTTGTTTTACCTGAAGCAAAAGGTGGAATTGTGCTTGGTATTACCACGGGAACTGTAGGATTACTTGGAGCTACTGCAATGGCCGGTGCTGTTGGCGGTGGCGGAGTAGGTGACATTGCTTTGACTTATGGATATCAGCGATTTAATACTCCTCTTATGACATCAACTGTGATTATTTTGATTTTGTTTGTGCAGCTGATTCAATTTATTGGAGAGAAAAGTTCAAATACAAGAATGGTGAAGAAACGTTAAGATAACTCAAATGATGATAAACACTCTTTTTAATCAAAACTGTGTTAGCGATGTGAAAGGCGGCGAAGCCGGCCACTGGACTAAGCGAAGCGAGGGAAGCGGCTGGAGCGATAGCGGAACCTGGAACGTAGCGACCGCCGCAGGCGGGAACACCCTGTTATTTATAAAATTCTGCATTATTTTTTTTAAGGAAGTTTTATGAAATATGTACCTTTGGATTTGCCGAAATCTGGCGCGACTGTTGTGGTGGGGCTTTCTGGTGGTGTTGATTCGACGTTGACTGCTCTTTTGTTAAAAAAACGCGGTTGTAATGTAATTGGTGTGACTATGTCTTTGTGGGATGGGCATATTCCAATAGTACAGGCAGAAAAACCTTTTCATGATGCGTGTTACAGTCCAAATGAAAAAGAAGATATTGATGCGTGCAGAAAATTTTGTGCTGAAACTGGTATTGAATATCATGTGATTGATGTGAGTGTTGAGTACAACAGGCAGGTTCTTGATTATGTGACGAAAGAATATCGTTCTGGTAAAACGCCGAATCCTTGTATCAGGTGTAATAGTTTTATAAAATTTGGCGCTTTGCTTGAAGGTCTTAAAAAACTTGAAATTGATTATGATTATTTTTGTACGGGGCATTATGCGATGGTGGTTCGTCCTGAGGAAGGGCTCTGGGGAACTGACAAAAAACCTGCTATGATTGCCTGTGCTTTGGATGATTTGAAAGACCAGACTTATTTTTTGTATCGGCTTGATTCTAATCTTTTGGAGAAGGTTCGTTTTCCGCTTGCTTTTATGAAAAAATCGGAAGTGTTTAAGCTGGCTAAGGAAGCTGGACTGGAAGCGGCTGAAAAAAAGGAAAGTCAGGATTTTGTGGATGATTGTTATTTTGATGCCTTGTTTTCTGACAGGGAAACTGTTCCCGGCAATTTTGTAAACGCTGACGGTGTGATTCTTGGGAAGCACAAAGGTTTGCAGTATTACACAATCGGGCAGCGGCGAGGGCTTGGTATTTCTTCTGCAAAACCGTTGTATGTTAAAAAAATTGATGCAAAGAAAAATGAGATTGTTTTAGCGGAAAAAAATGATATTTTGGCTTCGGTTTTGTATGCTGAGGATTTTGTTTGGGCTGGAAATGTTGTTCCAGACACTGTAGTGGAAGCGTGGGGGAAAATTCGTTTACGAAATAAGGGCGCTTTATGTCAAGTGGAAAAAGTGAAGACAGATGAAAGATTTGACAATGGTTCTGCCAAAAATGCTGAAAACAATAAAAATGAAAAATGGAAAATTTCTTTTTTTGAGAAGCAAAATGCCATAACACCTGGTCAATCTGTTGTGCTTTATAAGGATAATGTAATCATTGGTGGTGGAATTATAAGTGAGGTGATTGATTAGCAGACTAAAACTTGAAAACTTGTTTGCAGATGATGAAAATCTGGATCCGACAGCTTTGCCAGATTATACTACACTAGACTTTGTAAGTAATGGTTCGCATATTTACGGAGAGATTATGTGGCCATCAAGTAATATTGAAAAACCGCATCCCTGTGTGATTATGCTTCATGGTTTTCCTGGAACTGCCCGTAATGACGATATTTCCCACGCACTTTGCCGCATTGGTTGTGTGGTGATTGTTCCGCATAATCGTGGCGCCTGGGGAAGTGAAGGAAAATATACAATTACTCACTGTATTGAAGATGCACAAAACCTTGCAGAATATGCCCATTCAAAGGAATTTACTCAAAAATATGATGTGGATGAAAGTAAGATTTTTCTGCTGGGGCACAGTATGGGAGCAAATTCTGCTTTGAATGCAGGACGTAAACTTGAGTGGATTGCAGGAATTATCATGCTCACTCCTTATGACCCGACTCGCTATTTGAACAGAAATAAAGAAAGTTATTTTCGTTCACTTTTGGAAGAAGGAAAAATTTTGCAATCAGATGGAATAGATGCGATTTATGAGGATGTTGTTATCAATAAAGATGAAATAAGTCATCCTGCAAGTTTTGAACAGGTGAAAGATAAAAATCTGCTTGTTTTTGGTGGCACTTACGATTCAGTTTCGCCCATAAACGAAATGATTTTGCCTTTGTGGCAAAAGCTGGAAGCACACAAAACTTCTGCTTTGCAAAAAAGAGTGGAATATCCAACGGAACATGGACTTTTGGGGCGCAGAATTTGTGTGATAAAAGAAATCGCTGAGTTTATAGACAGAGTTATTTAGAAAAGTTCTGGAAGAAAACGTGAGGTCTGTCCCTCATGAGTGTGTCTCTCAGGGGGGGCTAAGGTCTGTATTTCTCAGGTCTGTCCCTTTTTTATGTCCCTTATTTAACAAAATATTCTATTCAAAAATACACAACATAAATCCAATCAATTCATCACATTTTTACAAATAAAATATAAACAAAATAAAATATAAACATTGACAAGATACAATGGGGGGGGGTATAATTTTAAGTTGTTATTCATCATTGGCTTATGATCGAAGAGTTTTATAAGGAGGATTTATGAAAAAACTCAAAGTTCTTTTATTTGCAAGCTTATCATTATTGCTTGCAACAGTTTTGGGGTGTCAGAACCAAACTCCTGGGGATAATCCTGAGGAAATAGCAAAATTCACTGTAAATGGTTATGCAAAATTTGACAATGCAGAAAATCATTCAGGAATTATCATCACACTGGAACAAACAGATGGATTAGCTGGTGCAAAGTATGCAACTAGCAGAAGTATTAGAAGTGTTGAAAACAGTTATTTAAAACGAACAACAACAGATAGTACTGGAAAATATAAATTTAATGATGTTCCAAAAGGAATATACACTGTTTATGCATCCGCTAATGATACTGTTGAAAAAGCAGCTGTGTTAACAAATCGCTCGGTAGATAAAGATACTACTTTTGCTGATTTAGGACTTACTGCAACAGGTAGTATTTCTGGAAAAATAACAATTGACAATTCTACAGAAAATATCTATGGATATGAAGTTTTAGTTTTAGGAACATCTTATTCTGCATCTATTGATAAAAAGGGAGAATTTTTAATTACTGGTATTCCAGCAAAAACAGAAGCTTATGATTTGTGTTTTGTACGTGAACCATACAAACATATTTTCCAGGAAAAAGTATCAGTTTCTGCATCAAAAACAACAAAACTTGAAACAAAAGATATTTCTTCTAAAGAATGGAAAGAGTATAAATTTGAATGGATTGGTGAAAAAGATAAAGCTCCTGAACCTGAAAATGCAGTAAAGAATCAGGCATATTTTAATACACAAGATGGTTGTTCATACATTTTTAATGGAACTGAATGGGAATTACTTGTGCAGGCTGGAAAAGACGGACTGGATGGAAAAGACGGACAGGCTGGAAAAGACGGACAAGATGGAAAAGACGGACTGGATGGAAAAGACGGGCAAGATGGAAAAGATGGCCAAGATTTATCTGAAAACCATGTTTCTATTTCTGCAACAGACAGAGGAATTAGATTTGAAGCTAGCATTTTGAACAACATTACAGAACCAAATTCAGTTTCACATAATGCAATAGTTACATTTACTGTTGAGAGGGAAGGTAGTGTTGTAAAAATGGTTAGAAACTGGTCAAAAAATGGAACTGGTTGGAATAAATGCGAAATGTTTTATCCATTTGTAGAAGCAGGAAAAACTTATAAATTCACTTTCACAGCTACACAAGGAGATTACGAACTTTATCGAAATGACTTTGAAATCGAAGCAACAGGAGGCCTTGGTGACTTAAAACTTTCTGGTGATACAGATTATGATATTGAGCTTACAGATGACAAAAAAATCCAGTTTACAAAGGATGTAACTGAAATTAAGGCAGAAAATGCAAATATTTTGGATATAGGAATTTGCTATGAACTTTATACTACAGAATGGAATTGGATTTTTAGCGGTGAATATTGGGCAAGCTCTTCAAATCAAAAGTATTTAGATTTGAAATCAGAAAAGAACTGGAAAAAATTTGATGCAATCGATAATTCTTTGAATGGCCATGACTTTAGAATTATAGGTGAAGTTCGTGCAAAAATTGCTGGATATCAGGATAATGGACAAACTTACTTTACGATAGGACGCAAAGAAAAAGTTGGACCATGGGATGAATCTAAAGGAAAAACTAAAGTATATATAGTTTATAGATTATATCCAAATGAATACAGTGGATTTATTTCTAATCTTCCAGGAAAAGAAGGTACTTATTCTTCTGGAAATGTAAATGGAAAATTATTTTATGATGTAGTAGATTATAATAGCGTTATATATGAACCTTCACAAGTTCCAACTTTTACAAATCTTCCTGATTCAAAGTTTAATGGTTGGGTTAGTGAATATAATAACAAATATACTTTCCCAGGCAGTGTTAATCCTTCAAAAAAAGATTCAGAAAATTTAGTTATTGATGGAAATAAAGTTGATTATTATTACTGTATATTCCCTGATATTACACCTTATGCAAGAGCAAAAATAATGGATGGAGACCAAGTTTTTGCAGAGGATGTTCTCATTGATTTGTATAATTTGAATAATATCGACATTCCAACAAAAGAAAATCATGTATTAGAAGGTATATACACAGACGCTGAATGTACTAAAGCTTTTGGAAACGAAAATGTTAAAGATATTTTGTTACATGGTGCAGATAATCTTTGTTTGTACACAAAATGGATTGAAACAAAAACACTGTGGTCTGGTAATAGTTATGATTCATTGAATATTAACGATTGGGCAGATGACATTGGAAGCGATTCAGTTTTCTATATTGAAGTTTATAATGACTATTCTTATGCTAGAGAAACACGGTATTATATGCGTGCTCGAAATGGCGATGGCAGTAACACATTTTCTGACTATGTAACAGTACCAGTAGGAGGTACTAGATTATTAAAAATCGCTCCGTCAGCTAGTAATATTGCTTACATGAGACAGAATGGTATTTATGTTAACTGGGATTATAATTCAATGAACATTCGTTCTGTAAAGTATATTCCTACTGCTTGTGTGAATGTAAGTGTTATGGATGGTACTACAGTTTATGCAAGTTTTGTTTTAAATAATCTATCTGCTGTAAACGATATAAATATTCCAACAAAAGATAATGCAGCTCTTGAAGGGTTATACACAGACGCAAATTGTACAATTCCATTCACACAAGACAGCATTAGCGAAATCTTAGCAAGTGGTGTGGAAAGTGCTTGCTTGTACACAAAATGGAATGAAACAAAAACACTGTGGTCTGGTGATAACCATGATCCATTGAGTATTTTCGATTGGGCAGATGACATTGGAAGCGATTCAGTTTTCTATATTGAAGTTTATAATCAAAATTATGATGCTAGAGAAATACAATGTAGTATGTCTCCATATGACTATGGCAGTTACACATATTCTGACAATGTAACAGTACCAGCAGGAGGCACTACATTATTAAAAATTGCTCCTTCAGCTAGTAATATTGCTTACATGAAACAGACTGGTATTTATGTTCAAAGTTATTTTAATACAATGTACATTCGTTCTGTAAGGTATACTCCTACTGCTAATGAAACACAAGGTCTTGAATATGCAAATGTATATATTGTTGCTTATGGTAATGCAGACAGTAATTGGGATGGAAAGAAAATTACTCTTAAAACCGATGGACATTATCAGCATGCAATAATCGAACTTAAAGAACCTGCAGATTTTTCAAAAGGTGTAAAAGTTAAGATTTCTGTAAAAGACTTTGAAGATGCTACAGATGCTAATGGAAATTATAAATTTGTCTTCGCCTCAGATGGTGAACTTGGAAAAGACGAATATGAAAATGATACCATTATCTCTAAAAAACTTTCTGATGGATACCTTTCAATCACAGAAGAACCAAAAGAAGTAACATTTACGATTGACGATGTTAAGGCATGGAATGCAGATGAACCTGCAGATAAAACAAAAATTACTCATATCGATTTTTATCCACAGCAGACAAAAGGAACATATGTTATTGAATTCATTGAGCCTGTAACTGAATAATTACAAAATAAAATATAAAAAAGTGATTTAGACCGCTCTACCCGAGCGGTCTTTTTATTTTAAAAATTTAGAAATTAGCAAGGTCTGTCCCCATTTATTTCTTACATCTTTGTTAATCATTTTGGTGTGCTTGTGTCGGAAATCTTTCTGAATTTCGTATGATATGTCCTTTTTGTATTGATGTAATCAATCCTTTCAAAATCCAAATAATCTTACTGATTTTCATTACCAACAACACGTTATAAAATTCGCTAACTACTTTCACTTTCACAAAAGTTATAGTTCCTTCCTGTATCTGCCTGATATTTTTGGTATTTGTCAATGGTAAACTAAAAAAAAATCTGAGAAAATTTATCATATCAATCATGTGATTAACAATATTTTGGTTATGGCATTTTTGATTTTATTAATAGGTTCAATTTCGAGTTTTTTTAATTTTAAACAGTGGCAAGGATTGTAAGGGCTGGCGTAGCCAGTTCCGAAGCGTAGCGAAGGAATGAAGCGATAGCGTAACCCTGAAAAGCCTGTTTTTTGCGAAGCAAAAAGCCACCCTAAAAAAAAATTCAAAACTCGACATTTGTCCTAATAATCATTATTGTTCAAATATCAATATGAAAGTAAACTATTAAACAAAGATAGAGTAGCTTTCATATTGATATTATTGATTCATAACACAGAATTGAACTTTGTCAATTTTTTTTATGGTCTATTTGGGCGAGGTGCAGGAACTGGACGTGGTTTTGGGACTGGGGCAGGTTTTGGAGCTGGAACATGATGATGAGGTTCAGTAATAACATGAAAAACTCCACCTATTACACTTCCAAGAATTACAGCACCTAAAACATCATCAGCATCAATATCATCATCTTTTTCAACGATTACAGTCTCTACCTTTGCTGGTTTCTCAGCGTAATAATTCTTTGGAACTTTTTGTCTTGCCTTAGCAACAGTTGTTCCATCATAATTATCAACAAGTTTGGCGCTTACAATATAATTAGGTCCGTCAGTTTCAATATTTCCAGTGCAAACATAATCTGCATCTTCAATATCGTCTACAATTTCAATTTCATTTGTGCAATAAAGTGCAAATTGAACAGATTTTGAAATCTTCTTTCTTTCATTATTTCCTAAATCGGAATTAAAAACTTTAACAGCGATTGTGCAGTCTATATCTTCAAAATCATCCAGAAGTTTTTCTGCAAGTTTATCAAAAGGATCATAATCAGAATCTGCATAAATTCCACAAACTGCTGAAAATAAAACTAATAAAACTAAAAAATATTTTTTCATGAAAAATCAACCTCCAGTATCATTAAAAAAACTCTGATTTAACAATATAAACACGTAAGAATTGAATAAGTGTCACTTAAAATTGACTTTTTTTGCATTATTTTATACTTATTCTGATTAAAAAATTTCCATTTATCAATTTTTTTTTGTATATTATTAATATGAAAATAACTTTAAATCCTGATAAAACTATTGTAGAAAAAATTCAAGCTGGTCTCAAAGCAAAAGATGGATATTGTCCGTGCAGAATTCAAAAAACTCCTGAAAACAAATGCATGTGTCAGGAGTTTCGCAATCAGATTAAAGATCCCGATTTTGAAGGGTTTTGTCACTGTATGCTTTATTACAAAAGCAAATAATTTAAACTAAACTTCACGGATATCTTCAACTGTGCCGCATTGTTCGCAGATTTCTTTGCATGTGTTTAGTGCAATGTTTGTAGCTTTTACCGTCACTTTGCGGAATGCAGGATTTTCTGATTCTGTTGTAATGCAGGAAATGATAATTCCACCTGCCATTGCAATTTTTTGTGTAAAAATACTCAGCGAACCAGGTTCATCACTCATCTGAACGATTGCCCTTACGCCAGAAGTTCTTGCACTGAACATTTCAATGAACATTCTGAACAAATCACTGTCTGTTATGATTCCCACAAGAAGATTATCTTTCATAACAGGAAGACAGCCAAAATCTCCGTCTGACATGATTCTAGCTGCTTCTTCGACAGTTTCATCGAAGTTAACAGTTTTAACATCTTTTGTCATAGTTTTTTCAACTGTAAGTTTGCTCAAAAGATATGTCAATTCGTACATATCCAAAGTTGTAGCCTGACTTGGAGCTGCTTTTTGTAAATCATTTTCTGTGATAATGCCAACAAGCGCTCCGGATTTGTCCAAAACCGGCAATTTTTTGATATTGTTCTTTTTCATCAAATCTGTAGCTTCCAAAATGGTCGCTTTTGGTTCAATTGTAATTGGTTTTTTTGTCATTACATCTTTTACTAACATTTTAGCCTCCTAGATATGCAGAAATTACTGCTTTATCGGTAATCAAATCACTTGCTTTTCCATCTTTTGTGATTTCTCCAGTTTCCAGAATGTAAGCTCGGTTTGCAATTGAAAGAGCTTTGTATGCATTCTGTTCAACAAGAAGAATTGTAGTGCCAGCAGAACTAATTTTTTTGATTATTTCAAATATTTCATCAACAAGGATTGGTGCAAGACCCATCGAAGGTTCGTCCAAAAGCAAAAGTTTTGGTTTTGACATCAAAGCACGTGCCATAGCAAGCATCTGCTGTTCACCACCTGAAAGCGTTCCAGCGAGTTGAGATAAACGTTCTTTTAATCTTGGAAAAAGTTCGTACCCCCATTCCATATCCTTTTTGATTTGTTCTTTGTCTTTTCGAAGGTATGCTCCCATTTCCAGATTTTCTTTGACCGAAAGATTCGCAAAAACTCGTCGTCCTTCTGGAACTTGAATCAATCCCATTTTTACAATTTTATCTGCAGAAAGATTTGTAATATCTGTGCCTTCAAAAAAAATTGATCCGCTGTTTTTCTTTATCAGATTGCTGATGGAATGTAATGTTGTAGTTTTTCCAGCACCGTTTGAACCTATCAAACTGATTACTTCGCCCTGTTCAACAGAAAAACTGATTCCTCTGAGCGCTTTGATTGCACCATAAGAAACTACAAGATTTTTTACTTCAAGCAAACTCATTTTTCACCTCCTGTCATCTGTTCATAACCAGATCCAAGATATGCTTTGATTACTGTAGGATTACTTTGAATTTCTTCAGGATTTCCACTTGCAATTACGCTTCCATAGTTTAAAACCATCAGACGTTCACAAATTCCCATTACAAGTTTCATATCGTGTTCAATCAAAAGAACTGTTAAATTAAATTCTTTTCTGATAAATGAAATCATTTCCATCAGTTCCAAAGTTTCCTGTCCGTTCATTCCGGCTGCAGGTTCATCAAGAAGCAGAAGTTTTGGAGCAGAGGCAAGAGCACGGCAAATTTCAAGTTTTCTTTGTTCTCCGTAAGGAAGATTTTTTGCAAGCTCGTTGATTTTTCCTTCCATATGGAAAAGTGAAAGAAGATGCTCTGCTTTTTCATTCATCATTTCTTCATCGTTACGGAATTTTTTTGTACGGAATTCTACATCAAAAGGATTTACACCTCTAGTTTGATGAAGTGCAATTTTGATATTGTCGCGGACAGTCATTCCACCAAAAAGTCTGATGTTTTGAAAAGTTCTAGCAATACCTATTTTATTTAGCTGTGCTGGACTTTTTTTGTTTATGACTTGAAGTTCGCCTTTTTTGTCAACAAAAGTGATTGTGCCGGAAGTCGGTCTGTAAACTCCAGAAAGCATGTTGAAAACAGTAGTTTTTCCAGCTCCATTTGGACCGATTAAACCTATTAATTCACCTTCATACAAATCAAGAGAAAAATCTGAAACAGCACGAAGTCCACCAAAAACAATGGAAATATCTTTTGCACGTAATAATAACTCTTTATTCATTTTTTTGCAGCCTCCTAGTTCTTTTCAGATTTTTTGCCAAATTTTTTAGAAAACCAGCGTCCGATTGATTTGAAATAATCTGGAATTTTGAAGAAGCATAATTCATTAGTTCCAAGTAATCCCTGAGGTCTGAAGAGCATCATGCAAATCAAAATGAGTGGATAAATCAAAAGTCTGTAATCTCGCAGGAAACGTAAGAATTCCTGAAGAACGGTCAAAACGAATGCTGAAATAATTGAACCAGTTACACTTCCCATACCGCCCAAAACTACATAAATCAAATGATTTACAGAATTGTTGAACGATGCCAAATCAGGTTTTACAAAACCAATCAACGGCGCATACAAAGCACCACCAATTCCTCCGATGAACGATGCAATAACAAAACCAATCATTTTATAGCGGAAAACGCTGATTCCGTTGCTGTTTGCGGCAATTTCATCTTCACGCACAGACATAATTGCGCGACCGTAAGTAGAACGCAAAAAGTTTTGTAAAGCTACGATGAGAAGAACAAGAGTTCCAATAACGCTGGCAAATGCAATTGTGGCTCCCCAATCCAGAGAAGTTGTAAAAACTGTACTGAACTGAATTCCGTTTGGACCACCTGTCCAGCTTTTTTGGTTCAATAAAACTACACGAATAATTTCACCAAAAGCCAAAGTTACGATAGCAAGATAGTCACCTTCAAGTTTGAGCGTTGGAAAACCAATCAAAAAACCAAAAATTGCTGAAATGATACCAGCCAAAACAATGCTGATTGGAAGTGGAACGTGTGCGTTTGTTGTCAAAAGAATAACTGCATAAGCACCGATTGCCTGAAAACCCGCTTGTCCCAAACTCAGTTGTCCTGTAATACCACAGACAACGTTTACACTCAAAGCCATGATGGCATTCACACCAGCCAAAGTAATAACCTGAGCCCAATAAGAATCTATTCCAATAGGGCAATCAAAAAAGATTGCTTTAATCTGTATCAAAACTGCTGGAATAAGTACAAAACCAAAGGCTATTGCCGTCAAAATCAAAGTGTTTTTATAAAATTTATTTTTCATAAGACATAATCCTCGTTTTTTAGTTTTATACTTTAACGACTTTCTTTTTGCCCAAAAGTCCAGTTGGTTTTACAAGAAGAATTACAATCAAAATGCAGTAAGAAATTGCGTCGGCATATTGTGAGGAAATATAAGCCTTTGTCATAGTTTCAGCGATTCCCAAAATCACACCGCCGAGCATGGCACCTGGAACAGAACCAATTCCTCCAAGAACTGCGGCAACGAAAGCTTTTAATCCAGGAATGTAACCCATTGTCGGGTCAATTTGAGGATACGCTGTTGCATATAAAACACCACCTGCGCCTGCAAGAATAGAACCGATTACAAAAGTTGTAGCAATCGTTTTGTTTACGTTTACCCCCATAAGACTTGCGGCTCCCATATCATAACTTACAGCGCGCATTGCCTTTCCTGGTTTTGTATAATTTATGATGTAATTCAAAATCACCATCAAAACGGCAGAAGAAATGATTACAATTAACTGGATGTTTGAGATGGAAATAAGTCCGTTTGGAAACGCTTTTGTAGTGAGATTATAGATTTTTGTATCCATAGTCGGAAATTGTCGTGGATTTGGACCAATAAATGGTAAAACCCGCATTCCGTTCTGCAAAATCAACTCCACGGCAATAGCAGTGATGAGAGAATTTAATCTTGGAGCTGAGCGTAAAGGACGGTAAGCACAGCGTTCAATCAAAAGACTCAAAAGAGAACAAACAATCATCGCTCCCAAAAAAGCACAAGCCAATCCAAAAGGTGTTGTGCCGACAGCCCGCAAAATAAAATAACCTGTATAAGCACCAACCATCATAACATCGCCATGTGCAAAGTTAATCAATTTTACAATACCATAAACCATTGTGTAACCGAGTGCAATTAACGCGTAAATGCTACCGAGGGAAAGACCATTTACTAGCTGTTTAAGAAAGGTATCCAATGTTTTCCTCCAACTATTAACTTTATTATTCTATAATATACACAATTAAGCAAAAAAAAAATAGTATAAGTAATGTAACTTCGTAAATCTTATAAAAAAAATAGAATTTTATTTGAGTATAAAAAAGGGGACAGACCTTGTTTTTACGAGGTTTAGCGGTGAAAAGAGGGACAGACCTTGAAAACTAAGTATTATGTAAAACAAGGTCTCTCCCTTGCTCGTGTTTTAAAAAAAGGGGACAGACCTTGCTTTGTATGCCAAAATGCAGGAAAAGTTTTGCTTATCAATTGAGGTCTGTCCCCATTTTAAACACAGCAGTAAACAATTGGGGACAGACCTTGAAAACTAAGCGGAAAAAGTTCGCCAGTTGGGTGGGTTAGGTGCAAGGTTTGAAGCAGCACAGCGCACCGAGGCTTGAACAGCAGCCGCAAGGCTGGTCCGATAGGACCGAGCGTAAGCGAGCTGTGAAAGGCGACTGGGTAACTAAAATTTTGCTGATTTTCCTTTTTATTTGACTAATCAGTAAAGCTGTTTTATTGCTAAAAATAGTGTTTTCTTCTATTATATTGATATGAAAGAATTAGAATTGAAATATGGTTGTAATCCAAATCAGAAACCTGCCAGGGTTTTTATGGAAAATGGCGATCTTCCTATTACGGTTTTGAATGGAAGACCTGGATACATTAATTTGCTTGATGCTTTGAATGGTTGGCAGCTTGTAAAAGAATTGAAAGAAGCTACTGGACTTCCTGCGGCTACTTCGTTTAAGCATGTGAGTCCTGCTGGTGCGGCTGTGGGTCTTCCACTTTCTGACACTCTTAAACAGATTTATTTTACTGACGGTGTGGAGCTTTCTCCTATGGCTTGTGCTTATGCTCGTGCCCGCGGTGCTGACAGAATGTCTTCTTTTGGTGATTTTATTTCGCTTTCGGATGAATGTGATGAAGCTACTGCTCTTTTGATTAAAAAAGAGGTTTCTGACGGTATTATTGCTCCTTCTTATTCTCAAAAGGCTTTGGAGATTTTGAAAGCAAAGAAGAATGGTAACTACTGTGTGATTCAGATTGATGCTGATTATGTTCCTGCTGATTTGGAACGGAAACAGGTTTTTGGTGTGACTTTTGAACAGGGACACAATTTCTTAAAGATTGATAGTTCTTGTCTTGAAAATATTGTGACAAAGAATAAAAATCTTTCTGATGATGATAAGCGTAATCTTGTTATTTCTCTGATTGTTTTGAAATATACTCAGTCAAATTCTGTTTGTTTTGTAAAGGATGGTCAGGCTATTGGAATTGGTGCTGGTCAGCAGAGTCGTGTTCACTGTACTCGTTTGGCTGGTCAAAAAGCTGATAACTGGTGGCTTCGTCAAAGTCCAAAGGTTTTGGGATTGCAATTTGTTGACGGCATTAAGCGTGCTGACAGAGATAATACTATTGATGTGTACATTGGCGAGGAATATGAGGATGTTCTTGCTGAAGGTAAATGGCAGAATTTCTTTAAAGTTAAGCCTGAAGTTTTCACTCGTGAAGAAAAAGCTGAATGGATTGCAAAAAATACAAATGTTGCTGTTGGTTCTGATGCATTTTTCCCGTTTGGTGACAATATTGAGCGTGCAAGAAAATCTGGTGTGACTTGTGTTGTGCAGCCAGGTGGTTCGGTTCGTGATGATTTGGTTATCAAAGCAGCTGACGATTACAATATGGTAATGTGTTTCAACGGAATTCGCCTGTTTCACCACTAATATGAATGGACAGTTTTAAAAACTGTCTTATTTGTGGAAAAAAGGAGTCGAATTAGACAACAAAGTATAAATTGAGGAAAGATATGAAAATAGAAACAAAAGTTTTACATTCTGGTTATAAGCCTGAAAATGGTGGTCCTGGAACGATTCCAATTGTGCAGAGTACAACGTATCGCTTTGATAGTTGTGATCATGTTGCAGCTCTTTTTGATAAACCCACTGAGTTTATGTATTCGCGTTTTGCAAATCCTACTTGTGATGCTGTTGAAAAAAAGATTGCTGATTTGGAAGGTGGGGTTGGATGTATGCTTACTTCGAGCGGTCAGGCTGCCAGTCTGCTTTCTATTTTGAATCTTTGTTCTGCGGGCGATAGTTTTATTGCATCTTCTTCAATTTATGGCGGAACAATCAATCTTTTTGGTTTTACTTTGAAAAAACTTGGCATTGAATGCATTTGGGTTGATGTGAATGCTTCTTATGAAGAAATTTGTAAAGCGTTTAAACCAAATACAAAGTGTGTTTTTGGTGAAACTATTGCAAATCCTGCTTTGACTGTTTTTGATTTTGAAACTTGGGCAAAAGCAGCTCATGATAATAATGTTCCTTTGATTATTGATAACACTTTTGCAACTCCAGTTTTGTGCCGTCCTTTTGAATGGGGGGCTGATATTGTAGTTCATTCGACAACAAAATATATGGACGGTCATGCTGTTCAAGGTGGCGGTGCAATTGTTGATTCGGGAAATTTTGATTGGGAAAAAGTTTATAAAAATACTGGAAAATTTGCCGATATGGTAGAACCTGATGAATCTTATCATGGGTTGCGTTATGTTGCTGATTTTGGTAAAGCTGCATACATTGTAAAAGCTCGTACTCAACTGATGCGTGATTTTGGTTGCTATCCGGCAGCTCAGTCTGCATTTTATTTGAATATGGGATTGGAAACTCTTCCGCTTAGAATGGAACGCTATTGTCAGAATGCAAAAAAAGTAGCTGCTTTTTTGAAAGATAGTGATAAGATTGCAAAAGTTGCATATCCTGGTCTTGAAGGTGATGAATATTATGAACGAGCTCAAAAATATTTGCCGAAGGGGACTTGTGGCGTTATTTCTATCAGCATAAAAGGTGGTCGTTCTGCTGCTGTTCGTTTTATGGATGCTTTGAAACTTGCCTGCGATGAAGTGCATGTTGCCGATATCAGAACTTGTGTTTTGCATCCTGCAAGTGCAACTCATCGTCAGCTTACTGATGAACAACTTGTAGCAGCTGGAATTGATGGTGGAATGGTTCGCGTTTCTGTAGGGTTGGAAAACGTGGAGGACATCATCGAAGATTTAAAAAATGGATTGGCAGCTATTTAATCTTATTTAATCTGAGATTGGAAATCCTTTATGGCTGTTGAAATTACCTGGAATGATATTCCTGAAAGTTGTGACAATTCTTCAAATCAGATTTCTCAAGGAGTATCTCTTTCTGGTAATCATACTCTTTTTATTAGCGATAATTATCCTGTCCTGCAGGGTTTTGTTGCATCTGGAATTAAAGTTAATTTAATTTACATTGACCCACCATACAATACTGGAAATATTTTTACATATCAAGATGATTTTTCTTGTGGTAGTGATCGTCACAGTGCATGGCTAAGTTTTATGAATCGGCGTCTTTTGCTTGCACAGAAAATTCTTTTGGAAGATGGTTGTATTTTTATTGCTATTGACCAGAACGAACTTTATGTTCTTAAACTTTTGTGTGATAAAATTTTTGGTGAAGATAATTTTGTGAATGATTTTATGTGGCTTCACGGAAAAGGAAAGAAGGATTCTTGGTCACGAACTTTGCAACAGCACACACTTTGTTATGCAAAAAATAAAAAAAAATTAAAGCCTTTTGTCGAAGTGGAATATTCCAATTGGGCGAAAACCAACAATGATAATGATTCTCGTGGAAATTGGTTTAGCGGAAGCATTTCTTTTTCCGAAAAAAGATCAAATCCAAATCACAAAAATTTTTATTCTGTTACATCGCCTGGTGGTAAAGTTTGGACTCGACAATGGCTGGTCAGTCAGAGTGAAATGAATTCTTTGATGGCGGAAGACAGGATTTTCTGGGGAAAACCTCCGTTGTTTGATAAGGTGCCTCGTTTAAAAGTTTTTAATGGAACTCCAACTCAAGTAATTCCAAAAAATATTATTGATTGTGTGGAATCGACACGTTCTGCTCAAAATCATCTGGATAAACTTTTGGGGCAGAAAGGGCTTTTTGATAATCCCAAACCTGTAAATCTTATTATGCATTTGATTGAAATCTCTCGGATGCCGTCTGATGCTGTAATTCTTGATTTTTTTGCGGGAAGCGGCACAACTTTTGAAGCGGTAGTTGAGTTAAACAAAAAAGACAACGGAAATCGCCGCTGCCTTCTTGTTCAAAAAGATGAAAATGAAATCGCCTTGACTTGCGAAAAAAGAATAAACGCAGTTAAAGGCGATTTAAAAGTGGACATTATCAGATGTTGAACAGTTTTCTGCATTCAAGATAAAAACGTTTTTCGTCTGCTTCGCCCATACTGAAACTTTTGCGTGGAAGAGGGCCGCGTCCATTGATTGTTTCAAAGAAACTGTCTTTTGCAATTGGTGGAAGTAGAATTCCAATGGAAGATGGTTTTTCGCCAAGTTTGAGAACTTCTTCACTTCCATGTATATAATCGATTTCAGGTTTTGCAGATTTCTTATCATCAGTGATTTGAGAAACTGCATTTTTTAAAAACTCGTCTATTTCTGGTTGAAGACGTGAAACTGCAAGTTCTTTGATTTCAGTTTCCAAAAGAATATATTTCTGGCAATTCTTTTTGTCGATATACGCAAATCCAAAATTTGCCCACGATTGTTTTACATTCTCTTCCAGTTCTTTTGCGTTTTGAACTTCTTTTATGGTGCCACCTAGTTTTTTTTGTAAGAATTCAATCAGCGCTTCGTTATCAATATTAAAAATAACGCGATGAATTGGTTCAAAAGTAAGTCCAGAATCATAAATATTGACAATTTCTACAAGTGCAAAACGAATATTGTCTGTGGCAATCTGCTCGTCAGAAGCATTATTTTTTACAAGTTCAGCTTTACGTTCATCCCAAACGGCTTTGGCAGTTGCAAGCGAATGATTTCCGTCCCCAACTGCAAAAAGGAATGTGGAACCATCATCACAAGTGTTTTCTTGTGCAATTTTGTTGAGAGCCTGTGTGATTTTTTCAATTTCAGCTGGGGCTTCCAATGCCCAGCCAGTTATTTCACCGCCATTTGAATTTAATCTACCAGAGTAAACCGGGGTTTTTCCAGCAGCAGGTTTATTTCCTCCCACAAGTACATCATCCTTATCATTCACTAAAAGCATGATGTGAGGAAGTTCAAGTGGTGCTCCCCGACGAATTTCCATGCGTGGTGGAATGCGTTCTACAATAGTTGCTTCTGTGGCACGAATATTTGCTTTGCTAAAGGGTTTCCATTCATAAGTTTCCAAATCAATGAGAGCCATAAGACCTTTACGCGTGCGACCGAAAGCAGTTTTTCTTTCCAGGTAAATAAAAGCATTTTTTTCTTCAGCAAAAACTCCATTTTGCAGATAATCGCACATAGATTTTCTGATTTTCTTTATTCTATCAGTTTTATCTGGAGAGTTTAGGTAGACTTCAGGCAAAATTAAATTCAATGTGGAAGGATTGTCTCCAACAATTTTTTCAACGTTTTTCCAATAATCTAAATCTTGTGTATATTGATCACAAGCGATAACCGACCATTTTTCCAAATCAATATTTGCAGGTAAAAGTACCTTTGGCACAAAAACGCCAAAATCTTCAATTTTCTTCATATTTGTAAGTATACAGTTTGAAAACAAAAAATACTATAGTTTCATGGACTTGGTATTATAAAAAATTGATATTAGTAAATGGAGGTCTGTCCCTGATTTATGTTTGATTTTACGTGAGCGCTGTGAAGTGCGCGAAGCGGCCACCACAACGGAGCGAAACGTAGTGGAGTGTAGTGAGGAGGCTGGAGCGATAGCGGAACACGGAACATAGCGACCCGAAGCGTAGCGAAGGGGCACGCCCAAATGATTTCTAAAAAAAACTTCAAGGTTTGTCCCCAATTGTAATGAGAGGTAAAAAAAAGGGACAGATCTTGAGTAGTTCAAAAAGGAGATAGCACGAAAATACGGAGTCAGCGATTCAACCGTAAGGGACTGGATGCATACAAGAGATTATTTTGTGAACAAATGCCTGGAAATTGTTAAAATAAACGAAGAAGGAAAACTGAATTATTTTCTTGACGAGGTAACAATGGAAAAGGCAGAAGAAAATCCAAAAGATCTTGCAAAACAGGTAAAATACCTGAAGCAAAAACTTGCATATTATGAAGCACTTGCAGAAGAATACGGGATTAAAGTTGACAAAGTATCAAAAAAAAACGGTGCAGGGCAATCAAGCGTGCAGCCGAAAAAACAGGAGGGAAACTGACAGTTTACTGCAGGATAGTAAACATAAACCGAAAAAACTACTACGATTTTCTGAAACAAAAAGATAAACCGGAAGATGACGAGATTCTTGTATTCATTAAAGAAAAACAAATCAGTCACAATTATGGAATCGGCTATAGACCGATGACTAATCTGGTACGCCAAAAGTTCGCAATAGAAATAAGCGGGAAGAAAATCCTCGCAGAGTCAGTGGTGTAATAAGTCCTCTGGATAAAATGTAAGACTTACCAGTATCCGTGTAAAAATCTGTACACATTCGTGAAAGTGTTGTATATTAAGGAATAAGTAAAATGATGCAAGATTTTACACTGACACTTTTTGCAGTGTAAACTTCTTACAGCTGATACGGAGAAATTATGTTATGCCCACAGCCCACTGGGCTGGAAAATTTAGAATGAGGAAAATAAAAATGGAAATAGAACCTGGTAGAATAATAAATGACTTTATAGAACCAAATAAAAAACAATATACAATTCCTGTGTATCAGCGAAATTATGA
>JALFAW010000100.1 GCA_022773305.1 Spirochaetia bacterium | reverse complement strand
TTCATTCCTTCGCTACGCTTCGGAACTGGCTTCGCCAGCCCTTACAATCCTTGCCACGGTTTAAAAAACCTTTAAAAAAGACTCTCACTCTCTTTCAAGACTTTTGAAAGTGGCTCATACAGTTTATAATTACAAATCATGTACTGCTTGCTCAATTTCACCTGTCACTTCAAAAATCCGTATTCATAGACTTTGGGCTGGATTTTTTTTGCAAGAAGTTTTTGTTTTGCGCGCAAGTCTGCTATAAGTTCGTTGTATTTTTCGTCGGTGGATGTCGGATTCATTTTGCCGCTGGTGCCAATCCCCTGAAATGCTGCACGAATGTCATAAAAAGAGGCGTTATTTGCTTCTTTTGTGATGTGTGGCTTGGAATAATAATATTTGTAAAGTTCCTTTCCTGCTTCAAGGACAGCCTTTGCTTCTTGTGAAAAAACAATTTTTTGAGTGCCATCGTAAATGGAGCTTTCTGTTTTTGTTAATTCCAGCTCGTCAGAATCCTGTTTTTTCAGACGGCCTTTCATAAAATCTGTCATAAAGGTTGATTCAAAAGCCTGCTTTGCGTTTACTTCGGATTCAGTGAATGGAATCCAGTGGTTTGTACCGTGAGTGGCGGAGATGGTGTTTTGACCATGTAATAATGTATAAGCAATACAATCTGATTGAAATTCCCAATCTTTTTTCCAATCATCATTTGGTGTAAAAAATTGATCTCTGTCGTTGAGCCAAGAAGCAACAATACATTGTCTTACTGCAAGATAAATTGATGCAATAACAAAATTGTATTGCGTTATATGTAAAATTGAAGCGTGTGTTTTTTCAGCGGTTAGGACATTTGCTATATAATTATAACTTTGGTTCTGAAAATCATTTCTTCCTGAATTCATCATTCCAATACAATGATTTTTTTTATCATCATAACTAATCATCCATTTGCCAATAACTTTTTTTTCATTTGATTCAGCCATTATTTTTTTAGGTTCCAGTACGCTACCATCATAGTCAAATACATCACAAATTATTTCCGAGAACATTTCATTTTTTGATAAATTCCAAATAAAAAATCCAATTGGAAATTTTCCTTTTACATTATCAAAAGTGTTACCTGGAACTAGAAAAACCTTTTCTAATTTTGCAGTAAAGATTCTTCTAAAGTCATAATAATTAACAGATTGAATATGTTTTGTTTTTGAGAACTCTCCTAGAATACAACCATTTATTTCAAAAAATATTCGTATAAAAAATTGTGCAAATAATTCATTACTTGCTTTTCCTAATTTATCTTTATATTTGTAGTAAACTTGCGTTTCTGTAGTAACACCACCTTTATTTTCCCCTGTTCCACTTAGTTGTTTTATATTTCCCGCCTCCGCATAGGGCGGATTAATATAAATCACAAGTTTTTTGCGTTCTTGTTCATCGGCAAGAATTTTACGCAGCTGTTCTGGAACTTTTTCGCTTTGTAAATCATCATTCAAAAAGTCAAACTGGAAAATGTTGTTTTCAAAAACTGGCAGCACATTCTGGTCTGCTAGTTCTTTCATAATGCCCACATCTCCTTTATCGAGAGTGGAAGCAAAAACATTGCGCTTATTTGAAAGTCCTTTTAAAAGATTTCCTGTTCCAGCGCAGCAATCCCAGATGTAATAATCGTCCTGCCAGTCTTCACCAAGAACATCAGCAATGTATTTTTGACTGAGTTCAACCCATTTTTTTGGCGTAAAAAAACTTCCTTTTCGCTCGCGAACATCCTGAGGTACGAGCAAATCCTTGCGTTCAATAAACCACTGCCAGTGTTCTTCTTTTGGAGGACGTTCATATTTATTCCAGAAAGCCTTGTATTTTTTCACGCTTTTAAGCTGGGTAGTTTTTGACATTTCCGTTCCAAGCAGTTTATCTATTTCCCTTTGAAACCTGTATTTTCCATCACTGAAAACAACATCAAGTTTTTCGTACAGAGTTTTTGTCGTGTCGTTTATCAAATCAGCAAGAAAAAAGTCTCCGCAGAAAATATTCACTTTTTTTGCCTGTTCCCAGTTCATCTGAATATCGGGCATAACTTCATCACACCATTTATTAAAGACAGCAATAAAATTGTTTTTTGTAACCTGGATTTTTTCGTTTTTTCCTGATTTAAGGTTTGTTTTGATAAATTCTTTTAATTCCTTTTCGTCTGTGTCAAACTTAAAAATCGTCTTTTCTTCGTCAATGATTTTTTCGCAAAGAGAATAAAGCTGGCGAAATTCTTTTGTTTCGTGATTGCTAGGAGTTACATTCCAGTTAAAATCGTTCTGAGAAAAAATGTGGAGAATTTTATGATATTCGATAAAGGCAATTTTTTCTGCATCAAAAGCACCAAGGTAAGATGGCGGCATATATTTTTCGTTTGTTTTTTCCTTACCGATTGTAAGAATCAATTGAACAAAACTTTCGTTAATATCTTCCTTATTTCCTTTTTTTGATTCCGCCCAAAGAAGACTTTGAATATCTGAATCGGTGGTAAGACCTAGACCGTCCTGAACAGAAACGCAAAAATCGACATTCCCCAAAATGTGAGACGTTTCAAATTGTGCAAAAAAATCATCTGCAACACGCTTTTTTATTTCTTCTTCTCTAAGGTTAAAATCATAAATCATTTTGAAAACTCACAATTGCTTTTTTTGATTAACGTAAAATAAGATTATGCTACGCTTATTTTATCATAAATGTTGAATTTCTAAAAGTAGAATGATTTTTGATTCAATGGAAAAAAATCGATAAGTAGAAGCATTAACTTGCATTAGCGCTGTGCAGGGCGGCGTAGCCGTTCCGAAGCGATAGCGTAGGAATGAAGCGACAGCGGAACCCGGAACATAGCGACGGCGTTAGCCGGAATGCCCTAATCAATAAAGAGATAAATCATTCATCGACCTTCGTTCAAAGTCAAATCATATTCACCTTTGTATTCAGGGTCATAGATAATTCCAGGAACAGGGTTCAAAGAGTGCAAAGTTTTTGGCTTTGGCTCGCCGTCTGCCCCCATTGCAACAGAACCGTCTTTTTTGTGTTCGTACATATCATCACTGTTTCCGTGGTCAGCAGTCAGACACAAAATTCCGCCGGCTTTTTCGATTGCAGCCTTAAGACTTTTTTTAAAACGTTTTTTATTGACTTTTATTGTTATTATGCTATATTTTAAATGTCGGTTAGGAGACATTAAACCCTATACCATTGGTCGTTGCAGAGACCTAAAACCTGCAACAATGCCGACTTTAGTTATAAGGTCGGCTTATTTTTTTATATGCATAATCAGACAGCAACTTTCAAACAAAACGTTCTCACAGCAATATGTAATGGTGCAAAGATTTATAAAGATTTTTTTTCTTGATTATGAATATCAGGTGTATTCAAAATCATTTACAAAGAATTTCTATATTATATCAGCAACAAAATCTAATTTGAAAAAGAGGGGAAATTGAATTTGTGGATTTTCTTTATAAAAAGTAAAAAAAACGCCCATCCTTAAAACAAGAACGGGCATTTATAACATAAATCAGTTTAATCTATTTAAGATCAATACGTCTGGTCAAGGCACGTTCGCCTTCGGCTCCCTCAAGGCCTTGACTCAGCCGTTTCAACCTCAATTAATAAATTATTTGAGGTTGATCATTGACTTGTCGTAATCTGTTGGCGGCAAGAATCCCATCAACATCATCAAAGTGCTTGGCCAACTTGAAATTCCTAGACCTTCGTTCAAAGTCAAATCATATTCACCTTTGTATTCAGGGTCATAGATAATTCCTGGAACTGGGTTCAAAGAGTGGGATGTTTTTGGCTTTGGCTCACCGTCTGCCCCCATTGCAACAGAACCGTCTTTTTTGTGTTCGTACATATCATCACTGTTTCCGTGGTCAGCTGTAAGACACAAAATTCCGCCGGCTTTTTCGATTGCTGCTTTAAGGCGACCAAGCTGCAAATCCATTCCTTCCATAGAACAGCAGACAGCATTGAAAACGCCAGTATGACCAACCATATCACCATTTGGATAGTTTAGACGGATGTGGTCATATTTTCCACTTTCGATGGCTTCGATTACTTTGTCAGTGATTTCAGCACATTTCATCCATGGACGCTGTTCAAAAGGAACAACATCACTAGGAATTTCAACATAAGTTTCAAGATTTTTGTCAAATTCACCAGGACGGTTACCATTAAAGAAGTAAGTAACATGACCATATTTTTGAGTTTCAGAAATCGCCATCAGGTGAACGCCAGATTTTGTAAGATATTCACCCATTGTGCGGTCAATGCTTGGAGGATTTACAAGGAACTGAGCTGGTTTGTGATTATCACCGTCATATTCCATCATTCCAGCATATTCTACAGAAGGACGACGAACCCGGTCAAAATGAGTAAAATCATCTTCCTCAAAAGCAGCAGTGATTTCAAGAGAACGGTCACCTCGGAAATTAAAGAAAATAACACTGTCACCATCAACGATTGGACCTACAGGTTTTCCATCTTTTGCAACAACAAATTCATGCATATCCTGATCCAAAAGACCAGCGTTTTCAGAACGATATGTATTTATTGCTTCAGTTGCACTTGCAAACTGACGACCATCAGCCAGAACATGAGCATGCCAGCCACGTTCAACCATAGACCAGTCAGCACCGTAACGGTCCATAGTAATGTACATACGACCACCGCCAGAAGCAATCTGATAATCTACATCAGTAAATTCAGCAAGGAATTTTTCAAGAGGTTCAAAATATTCAAGAGCAGAAGTTGGAGGAACATCACGACCGTCAAGCAAAGCATGAACACGCAAAGTCTTAATTCCTTCTTTGTGAGCCTGAGTCACCATAGCTTTCAAATGGTCAATGTGCGAGTGAACATTACCGTCAGAAACAAGACCAATTAAGTGGAAAGCAGAACCTTTATCCAAAACATTTTTTACAAGCTTTTTCCAGGTTGCACCTTCAAACATAGAACCAGAAGAAATAGATTCACCTACAAGCTTAGCTCCCTGAGCAAAAACACGACCACAGCCAATTGCATTGTGACCAACTTCACTGTTACCCATGTCATCATCACTTGGAAGCCCAACAGCAGTTCCATGAGCCTTAAGCTTAGTGTGCGGACAGTTTGCTGTAAACCAGTCCAAATACTTCATTTTAGAAGCCTTTACAGCATCGCCTTCTTCATATTTACCGTAACCAACACCGTCCATAATCACAAGAACAACAGGACCGCGACGGCCTTTCCAATTTGGATTTTTTTCCAAAGCATGCATAGTGTCTGCCATTTTAAAACCTCACAAAAGGTGATTAAGAACTTCAAAATCACCAGAATAATTTATATTTTGATATTTTGGGTGCATCCCTACGCTTCGCTCCGGGTCGGGTGTTACGCAGCTCGGTAACCCTCGGCCTCCTCGCTCCACATACGTTTCGCTCCGGTGGCTCCCACTAACGTGGGCCTGCTCCATACCCTTGCACGGCACACAAAAGTTATACAGATAACACCAAAGATTTAACAATTCAAAATATTCTATAATAATACAAATTTTCAAGTTTTTTTACAATGGTTTTGAAAATTGCTTAAAACAGGGACAGACCTTGATTTTTCAAAAGAGAAAGTCTTTTAAAAACAGGGACAGACCTTGATTTTATAAATCTGTTTTAAAGGAAAAATGACTGAGCAAAATTGACCGCACGCAACTCACAACACATTGAATTACAGTTACTAATAAAACACCAAGCGAAAGTGTATGCAGAGAAAATGCAGCCTTTGAGTAAATCACCTCATCGAAAATATATTTATAATAGAAAGATGTGATAATTCCGAATGCAAGAAGTAGAATTGAACTTAAAAATGAAAAAATAAGGATTTTTTGTGTGGATTAAAAACAGGTATAAACTTGAAAAGAAGGTTTAATTTTTTATTGTCTTTTTTAAAACCGACATCAGGTTCTAAAAAAATAGCATAACCTGTCCAGAATTCAAAGAACTTTTCATAAGTTATTTTCTGCTTCTTGTATAAAGGATCTGGATCCCAAATCTCAATATATCTTTTTGTTATTTTTTTTACTATTACGTAATGATTAACCCAATTATTATCCTCACGAACAATATTCAAATGGGCAATAAATGGAGTATAAAGTTTATTAGTGATAGAACTTATATTTCCTTTTACGACACGTACTTTGAGATTATAGATTTTTGCAGCAGTAATAAGTCCTTTGAAGTTTGTTCCACTAGTATCTGTACAAGCATATAATCTTGTTTTTGCAATATTTAAGGACATACTAAAATATGAAGCTATCATGACTAAACAAGCAGCTCCACAGTCCGATGAATCAAATTGTTGTCTATATTTCATTTTTATTGTAAAATTTTAGTTAATTCGTTATCATTAGTTATCGTAATTAAATTTTCAAGTATGGTATCCTCTGTTGCCCAAAAGTCTGGAAAAAAACCTTTTGTATCTCCATTCCAATGTGAATTATTAATAAATAAATCTTCTCGTGAATGATTTCTTGTCGATAGATTTATTATTAATTTCGAATTAGGTAAAATATATGAATACCAATCTCCTGTTTCAATAGCACCAAAAGTTTTATTGCCAATTAAAATTATCTTTTCACCATTAATTAAATATGAAACTGCTATTCCATATTCAGCCGCAGAAGCAGTGTTTTGGTCTATTAAAATATACAATTTTTTTTCAAGTTTCTCTTTTTTTAATTTGAGATTAGGATTATTTTTTACATTAGTAACAATCAGTTCTCTATTTGTATTAATTTCAGAAATTTTATTTTTAATATTATTGTCGTTTTGATAACGTAAAATAGCTTTATTTATTTCGGTAGAATGTAATAATAGTTGTCCATTTTGTGATTTTGAAATTATATAAGAAAACGCAGGATAATTTTCAAATCTTGTTTTATAAAAAATAGGAACTATCAGATTATAAAGTACTTCTACATATCCACCTGAATTTCCTCTTAAATCTAGGATAACATTTTTATCAACATCAGAATTGATAATTCTCTCAATAATATCGTCATATTTTTTTTGTATATAGTTTCTTTTTTCTGGAGTTTTTAATCCTAAATAACAATCTCTTAAATATATATAAATTGACGAATTTGTTTCTTTATAAATAATATCTTGATTATTCATTTCAAAACATGCTTTTTTTGTTTTGCATGGATATGATTTGTTTTCAATTGAAATTTCAATATTTGGATGTGATTCATTTGTTAGAACAATATAATTATATAAGAGTTTATTATCAAAATATGTTTTTTTAAGATTAGTGATATTTCCTGTATATTTTTGTCCAATCTTGATATTTATATCATCAGAAGAATAGACTATATAGTCTAAATCTTTTTTTTCAAAATATATTTTTGAATAATATGCACATGTTTCTTCAAAAAAAGAACATTCGAATTTTGAATTTTTAAATACCAAATGATTATCAATTATGTTTAGAGATTTTAAATAATCTGTAGTATGTAATGCAATGAGTAATCCGAGGTTTTCTTCATCTAATTCTTTTTTATAACCAAAAGAGTTTTTATAATTTAATTTAATATTTTTTGTTAGTAAATCAATATTAAAACCTTTACTAGCAGCTTCATCATAATTTACATATGCTTGAGTTAAGATCTGTTCTAAATAATTACAATCTTCTATAATCTTTTTTTTGGTATTTGCATTAATTCCAAAAGTAAAAGAAAGAAGAATAAAAACAATAAATATTTTTTTCATATAAACCTAAATGATTTAAAGGAGATTTCTAATAAAATCTAATTATTTAGTTTATAGAAATTAATAAGACTTTTATTGTGCTATTGAATTTCTCAAACGATGTTTTTTTATCTTATTTGAAATCTCCCAAAAATTGTTAATTTAATTTATTATTTTCCAGAATAATGGCCACCATAGCTTCCACCATTATAGTTTCCACCAGCACTTGAATAACCATATTTATTATTTGTTCCATAATAAGAAGAAGCTTCCTCACGAAGTCTTTCTGCTTCAACTGCTTGAGGATTCACATAATCGCCATTAGTATGTTCATATTGAGCATTGAGCCAACTTGTATCACATCCAGCGTTTGTTGATATCAGTTCTTTTTCATTTGTAATTTCAGAAAAACCAATTAAATCGTAATTATCAAATAATTTTTTTTCATATGAAAACTCCTCGTATAATAATGTTATTGAATTATCTTATTCGATTTGGGATAGTATACCCGTGACATATGACCCGATAACCCGTTTACTCCTTGGGGCTTTCCCCGTAAAATAGACTGGGTTTCTTGCTCTGGCTGGCAGTACACAGATTAGCAGGATGGGGTCTTCCCCGAATCTCCAACGAGGATGTGAGCCACCAGAGATAAGATAGTTCATATTTCACAAATCCACTTTCACAAAAGGAATTAAGATTTATGTACATTGTTGGAATTGACATTGCCAAGAAAACTCACGTTGGAGGAATCACTGACGACAAAAGTTATCAGATAACACCAAAGATTTAACAATTCAAAATATTCTATAATAATACAAATTTTCAAGTTTTTTTACAATGGTTTTGAAAAATGCTTAAAAAGGGGGACAGACCTTGGTTTTAAACTAAACTAACACTGAGTTTTGGCAGAAAGGAAAATTTCCACTTAATGTAAGAAACATAAAACGCCAAAACTCCAGGCTCGCGCATACATAATGTTCATTGGTGTGCAAGTAATTAGCGCGAGCCAGGGACAGACCTTGATTATTTTTCAACAAACAGGGACAGACCTAAAATAGACAAAAAAAATAAAAGAAATTCTCAATATTTTGAAACTTTATTAAAAAGCTTGTGTCTAACAAAATAGATTTGTTTGATTTCGAGTTTTAAACGTAATTATAATTGGCATCTATCGAGTTTTTAGTCGACGAAACACTCAAAGCCATTTTTTGGAATCACAAAAAACCAAAAAGTATATAAAAAACTCGAGATTTATCAAAAACAACATTTCTGGAGTGTAAGATAAAACCACTAAAATAGCGCGCCTTTTATCTTACTTAAAATTTGCGTTGCAAACTTATTATTCAGGGGTTAATACAACCCCTGAAAACGAGCGAGTCAAGGCCTTGATCGGTCGTATTGAATTGCTGTTCCTCATTATATTGCATATTGCGGAACATTAAAAAAAATCAATCGAGTGTTGAACCAATCTTCTTGACTTTTTATGGGAGAACAAAATATGGAACTTGCACATAAATTTCTTGTTGAAGACAGGGAATTCTCTAATTATGACGATTTCAAAAAAAACTGCAAAATTAAGACAATTCCAGATTTTAATTTTGCCTATGACATTATTGATCAGTATGCAAAAGATGCACCACAAAAACGTGCTTTAGTTTGGATTGATGATAATGGCGAAGAAAAAATTTTTTCTTTTTCTGACATTTCTAATGAATCAAAAAAAGCAGCATATTGGCTTAGCACAAAGGGAATCAAAAAAGGCGACACTGTAATGTTGATTTTACGTCGTCGCTATGAATGGTGGATTTTGATGCCAGCACTTCACAGAATCGGTGCGATTGTAATTCCTGCTACTGACCAACTTTTACAGGCTGATATTGAATACAGAACTAATGCTGCAGACGTCAAAATGATTATTTCTTATGACAATCCACATATTCAGGCTGAAATTGAAAAAGCAATGGAAAAATCACCAACAGTTGAAGCACTAGTCACCGTAGGAAAAGAAAAGCGTAATGGCTGGATTTCTTTTCATGACGAATATGAAAATATGTCTCCTGAATTTCCTCGTCCAACAGGAGAAGCAGCAACACACAATTCTGATCCTATGCTCCTTTATTTTACTTCAGGAACTTCCGGCTATCCTAAAATGGTTCTTCAAGATTTTGATTATCCTTTAGGACACATTATTACAGCAAAATATTGGCATGGTGTTATTGATGACGGCCTTCATCTTTCTATTGCAGAAACAGGCTGGGCAAAATCAACATGGGGTAAACTCTATGGTCAGTGGATTGCAGGTACGGCACTATTTGTTTACGATATGAACAGTTTCAAACCAACAAAAATGCTTGAAATGATTGCACACTATGGACTTACAACTTTCTGTGCACCACCAACTGTTTATCGATTTCTTGTAAGACAAGATTTATCAAAATATGATTTAAGCAAATGTATTCGTTTCAGTACTGCAGGAGAAGCTTTAAATAGTGAAGTTTACAACAAATGGCTTGAATTCACTGGTAAAAAAATCTATGAAGGTTATGGTCAGACAGAATCTACAATTATATGTGGAAATTTCATGGAATATAGTGATATTCGACCAGGTTCTATGGGAAAACCAAATCCACTTTATGATGTTGAAGTTTTGAATACAAACAACAAACCTGTAGCTCCAGGTGAAATCGGTGAACTTTGTATTCATGTAGAAAACGGTCGTCCTTTTGGTCTTCTGATGGGATATCATAAAGATGTTGTACTTACAGCTGACGCATTCGATGGTGGAGTTTATCACACTGGTGATAATGTTTATATGGATGAAGATGGATATGTATGGTTCGTTGGACGTAAAGATGATATTATTAAAACTGCAGGATATCGTGTAAGTCCTTTTGAAGTAGAATCTATTCTTCAACAACATCCAGCTGTAATGGAATGTGCAGTTACAGGTGTAGAAGATGCAAAGCGAGGAATGTCTGTAAAAGCAACAATTGTTCTTTCTCCAGGATATGATAAAAAAGATCCAAAAGAAATGGAAATTGAACTTTCTACATTTGCAAAAGAGAATACAGCTATGTACAAATGTCCTAGAATTTTTGAATTTGTAAAGGAACTTCCAAAAACTATCAGTGGTAAAATCAGACGTGTAGAAATCCGTGAGAAAGACAAAGGAAAGGATTTGGATAAAATAAAAGGAGATTTTTAACAGGACAAATGTCGAGTTTTAAATTTTTATTGAGGGGGTAGTACACCCCCTCAAAACGGCGAAGTCAAGGCTTTAAGCGTTAGCGTGCCTTGACTCGACGTATTTTTAGGGTGGCTTTTTGCTTCGCAAAAATCAGGTTTTTCAGGGTTACGCTATCGCTTCATTCCTTCGCTCCGCTTCGGAACTGGCTTCGCCAGCCCTTACAATCCTTGCCACGGTTTGTAAATCAAATACTCGAAATTGAACCTAACAAAAAATAACAATAACCGTTTCAAAAAAACGCCACAACTGTTTTTAGATGTGGCGTTTTCTAGTTAGAATTATTAATTTTTCTAATAATTTCAAAAATAAATGTTGTAGCTTCTAAATTAACTGGAGCGTTATGTAAAAAGAAGCTACAATTTACTGTTTTTAACCCATATATCGATGGTTAATTATCAAAGCAAAAGAAACAGATGCTAGTTTTTTTTGATTCAGATGCGATTCGAACGCACGACCTTCCGCTTAGGAGGCGGATGCTCTATCCAGCTGAGCTACTGAATCATAAACATATAGATTATATCACAAAATTAAAATAAATAATAGACTCCAGGTTTAGAAAGTCCTGCAAATCCATCAACAATTGCATCAACACTGTT